>JAITVA010000205.1 GCA_031286045.1 Propionibacteriaceae bacterium
CGCTGATGTTCGGCCACAGAGTCCTCCGGGCGGCAATAGGTGAACATCTCGACCTTGTCGAACCAGTGCACACGGAAGATACCCCGAGTGTCCTTCCCGTAGGACCCCGCCTCACGGCGAAAACACGGCGAGTAGCCCATGTAGCGGATCGGCAGCTGATCGCCGTCCAAGATCTCGTTCATGTGGTACGCCGCCAGCGCCACCTCGGAGGTTCCCACGAGGTACTGGTCATCGGCTGGAAGATAGTAGACGTCCTGAGCGGCCTGACCAAGGAAACCGGTTCCTTCCATCGCCTCAGGCTTGACCAAGGCCGGAACCAACATGGGCGTCAAACCCCACTCGACGGCCTTCGACACGGCGTATTGAGTCAGAGCCAACTCCAGCAGGGCACCGACACCGCGCAACACATAGAAACGCGACCCGGAGATCTTCGTTCCCCGCTCCATGTCGATGGCGTCGAGCATCTCGCCCAACTCGAGGTGGTCGCGCGGGGTGAATCCCTCGGCGGCGAAGTCACGGGGGCTTCCGACCGTCTCGACGATGGTGAAGTCCTCCTCGCCGCCACGCGGCACGTCCTCGAACACAGGATTGGGCAGCAGCATCATCAACTCAGTGAAACGCGCCTCAGCCACCCCAGTTCCGGCCTCCGCCTGTTTCACCTCGTCAGCCAGGGCCTTGGCCTGGGCCAGCAGGGCCGGGCGGGTCTCGGCGGTCGCTTTGGCGACAGCCCGGCCCAGATCCTTCTGCTTGGCCCGCAAAGCCTCGAAGTTCGCAATCGCCGCACGCCGATCCTCGTCGGCCTCGATCAACTCGTCGATCAATCGCGGGGACTCTCCCCTCGCCTCTTGAGCACGGCGCAAACCATCAGGATCAGTACGGAGCAGCTTGGGATCAATCATGGGGACGAGTCTACTAGTGCCCACAGACAGTTTTTTGGGGGGGCCGCCGGCCAGCGCCGATGCGGCCCTCTCGCTCAGAAACACGTGTTCAGCGCACGGTCACTCTGAATGGCCAGCTTGAGTATCAGGGCCCCGGCGGGGTTGCCAGGCTGGTGACGTGAGGGGTCACGGTGATGGGGATGTCCGGCTCCAGGCTGGGGTCAGGGGTCAAGATGGCTGACCAGGAGTGATCGGCAGTGGCGCGGCTGCCATCCATGCCAGTGGCCTCGACGTGGGCGGTGTTCTTGTGGAGGCCGTTGGGGTCGAGCGACGGGACGTACACGATGGAGGCGGCGAACATGGCGGAGGCGGCGACGGTGCTGCCGTCATCTGCGGTGGCTGCCACGGTGGCGACGTTGAGGTGGGGCTTGGGTGGGTCGGCGTCCCAGTGGAGGGCGACGCACCAGGTCTGAGTCTGCTGGCCGAGCGTGGCGTATGTCCCCGGCGCCTGAAGCACAGTGCCCGCCAGGGTCACATTGTCTTGGCCCTTCTGCGGGTGGGCATTGTGAGCCGGTTGAGTGGTGCAGTCGCCGCTGCCATCGGCCTGGTAGACCTTCATGGTGGCGCCTTCACGCACCGAGTCGATCACTCCTGGAGTGTCGTCATTCGGCAGCGGGTAGCTCACGTCGTAGGTCAAGCCAGCGATGCCCGTGGCGTGACCGCTGACGTCGAACCGCCAGATCACCGGATCACCGTTCGCATTCAAAACCTCGGCGACGACCGATCCGGGCAAGGTGACGGTGACCGGGGAGCCAGTGGCCCCCTGACCCCCGCTCGAATACTCCGGGCTGGCGGTGTCGCCAGGCTCGACTCGCTCTTGAGCGAAGAAAGAGACCACTCCTCGATTCATGGCCGGGAAGGTGGTCGAGGTGTTGGACAACCACAAGGCGTAGACCACCGAGCTTGAGGTGACCGCGACGACCACAGCCAGGAGACCGACGACGAGGGCACGCGGCAACCGCGAGACGAGCGTGCGCAGCTCAGCCCACCCGCGAGCGGACCGAGAAGCAGGCTCGCCGCGGGCGACGATCGGAGGATCCCCTCCGGGACTGCTAGCCAGGCTGCTCTCCTTCGATGAGGAATGAAAGCGCCCGCCCGTGTGACCAAGGCGCCGCATGACTAGACCCCACCCTCCTGGGTCGTGTGGATGGCGACAGGATTGCGCTCCCAGACGAAACCGTGAGTCTCGCCTCGAGCCAAGGAGGGAAGTGTGCCGATGACACAGGGGTGACTGAACTTCGGGCCACAGGTGGTTCCGTCGGTCAGCGTGTCGTCGGTCACCTGGATTCCACTCAAGCTGGTCGGCCAGGTGTCAGGCGAGGTGTTCTCCACTGTGAAGACGAACCACACCTTCTCAGCGTCCTTCAGACTGGAGTTCGACGGGATCACAGTGCAGTTTCCTGACTTGGTGATGTAGTCGTAGTTATTGTCGGCGCTCGTCGTCGTGTCGGGGCAGGTGTACACCTCTTTGTCGATCTTGATCTGCGGGTTGGTCGAGTACAGGTCCGCTGCCAGAGACGGGACCCTCAGCCCGGCGTACTCCTGATCGGTGGTGTCGACAGTGTGGGTGATGGTGGCCACCGTCGCCGGCGGAATGGTGCTTCCATCAGGCAGTGCGGGCACTGTCACACGCACCGTCGTGCTGGTCTCGTCGACGCTGATCGAGGGGCTGGTCGGGCTGACTGCGAGATTGTAGGTCTGCCCAATCGCATCCAGGCCGATCGTGAAGGTCAGCGGGGCGATAGGCTCCTTGGGAGCCATCGGATCGATGCTGATGGTGTAGTCCTCACCACTGGCCTCACCCGCGATGAGGCGTAGGGGCGACGGCGCGACGATCAGGGGATTACGGTAGGTGACAACGCCATCTGTGCTGGTGGACGCTGCCGTGTTGGTCAGACCGCCAGGACCCGTCACTGCGTCTGCGGGCAGACTGAGCGTGATGTCGCCCGAATCATCCGCCCTGGCCACCACGTCGAAGACTGTGGTCGAGCCGGACGGCAGCGCAGTGATGGCGGTGACTCTGGCATTCAGAGCGGTGGAGCCCCCCACCAAGAAGTCCGACAACTCGAGGGTTGTCGAATCGATGGGCATGTTTGAGACAAGAGTGAAGTGGATGTCGCGGGCACTGGTCGTGCGGTTCTGTTCCTTCTCACCGGTCGTCGCGTCGGCCTTCGCCCGATTGATCGTCAGGGTCGGGGTGCAGGTTCCGCCGATCTTGGCGACGCGGGAATACTGCGAAGAGACGGTTTGGCTGTTGGGAATAGTGGGATCCTGCGTCTGGACGCGAAGTCCACCACGCACCTGCCCATCGGCTCCGACCGGAAGGACGGTCCCGTTTGAACCGTCAGCCGTCCCGTCGAGGAAAACCATGATGGGGTCACCCTGGGCGTCGGTGGCGCGAGTGCCGTCAGGATTCAACTTCGGCATCTTCATGGAGTCGAGCCTGGAGTCGTTGAGTGAGGGCAGGGGGATGGTCGCGATGGGGTTGCCGTTCGCGGCCTTCGGCAACGTCGCTAG
>JAITVA010000248.1 GCA_031286045.1 Propionibacteriaceae bacterium
CCTTGCCGATGGGCTTCAATCGTAAGCCGGTCTATTCACAGGGGCTGTTGTTGGTCGGTGACGCCGCCGGGGCGGTCAATCCATTCAATGGGGAGGGCATCTCCTACGCCATGGAGTCCGGGAGGTACGCCGCCGAGCAGATCATCCAGGCACAGGCCCGCGGACTCAGATCCCGCTCCGCCGATCAGGTGCTGGCCGCCTACGCCACCCGCCTGGCCGAGGCTTGGGGTGGCTACTTCTGGCTGGGCAACCTCTTCGGTCGCATCATCGCCCACCCGACGGTGATGAAGATCTCCGCCCATTACGGCTTGCCCATCCCGGTGGTACGTCGCCTGGTCCACAAGATGCTGGCCCACCTGACCGACCATCCGGGCCGCGACGGGTACGACAAGGTGATCAACGCCCTGTCCCGCCTCGCCCCCAAGGCATGATAGGGAAGTGGTGCTTGAGTAACACTGTTCTGGGAGAATGTTACTGATCGGGGCTTTGTGTAACATTGATGGCTCGCCCTGAGGGTTCGGTCGATAGGTAGTGTCTTGGGTGACGTGATGACACAAGTTCTGTTGGGATGCCACCGACCTCGCGTGGCCGAACGGATCCTCACTCTCGCTGCTAGTACGCTTCACGCTAAAGTAGTGAAATCATGACTAGTTTGAATGACGCTGAACGCAATACGGGGGCCGCCGGCCTTTCAACCAACGACCCCGCGAGTCCAACGGGGAGACCTGCCCCCGTCTTCATCTCTAGAGTAAGCCATTCAGACAAGAAGCTGCAACGAGTAGTCGACTGGACACGAGTTCGTCTCGCGATCACGGAACCTCGCCTCGGTCCTTATTTGGCGCACGCCGCCGGAGATGAAGCCAAGGCCATCGCCGCCTATCATCACAACCTGCGGGTGTCAGGGGCCGTTTATGAGGATCTCGCTATCGTGGAAATAGCGCTGCGCAATTCAATGGACAGACGGTTACGCCTCTGGAACTCGACCCAGCAAGACGACAACGGTGTGAGCCTCGGCCCGGACTGGATACTTACACCCGCACGACTATTGGGCCGACTCGTGCGGAACGATCTAGCGAAAGCAGCACTTCGTGTCACTGGGGTGGAGCAGGCGCCCCCAACTCACGACGACCTCTTGACGCACTTGACCCTGGGGGCATGGCGCTATCTTCTCCCCGACGCCGATCAGGGCAAGCAATACTTGTGGAGAGAAGCCCTCTGTGATGCTTTCCCCTACCTGATCGGGCAGCCCAGGCGTATCACTGAGGCAGTCACGGGAATCTGGCTGCTACGCAATCGCGTCGCGCACTTGGAGCCATTGACCAAGGTGTCGGCACTTCGGCGTCAGGTCCGCAACATGCGGTTCGTGCTGCGCAGTATTGATCCCGCTCTTGAAGGATGGTTTGACAGCACTAGTCGCTTATCGAATGTGCTCGCTCAGATTGCACTCTTGCCCTGAAAACCAGGGTGGATGTCGTGTGGTATCTGCTTCAGTCAGGAGTTCTCTCAGAGCCCTCGCTGACGGTCTCGCCGTGGTTCGAGGCGCGTCGCGGCGAGTGTTACGACCGTCTTCTGGCGATCAGCACCCGAGGCGACTGGGACTCGTTCCTCCGCTTCTTTGCCGAGGGTCTTGCGGCGTCGGCGACGCAGACCAGGTCGGATATCCTCACCCTTCTCGGTATTCAGGCTGAACTCCATGACATCGTGGCGGGGTCGAGCCTGCGGGCAGATTCCGCGCACAAGGTGGTCGATGTCGCCATCACTCATCCCACATTCACGGTCAGGGACATTCAAGACGCCACCGGAGTGACTCATGCGCGGGCGAGCAGGCTCATCTCGCAGTTGAGTGACTTGGGAATCCTCATGACGCTGAACCACGAGGAGTATCAGAGACGGTATTACGCGCCGAAGGTGCTTGTGATGTTGGCACGGCAGGGGCGGCTTGGTGAGGTTGGTTGACGTTTGCAGTTTCTCGGCGCAGAGCGGGGTGCCGTGGGTTGAGCGGCTTAGGTCGGAATGCGCGTGATAGGTTAGCGCACAATCATGGCTCGCCGTCGAGTAACGTATATACTTTGAATATCGGAAGGAGGTGCCATGATCCGTACTCAAGACCTCGCAGACATCGTCTACGCCTCGGGAAGCGTCTTCAACGGACTGTCCACCAACCGCCTGGACACAAGAAACTTCCTTGCCACCGGCAGTACCAAAGGCGTCAGCTCCCGTGCTGACCTCGCTCTTCTATAAGACCTCAAGGATGTGTCAGATTTCATCGTCGCGCGCGCCACGGATGGAGTGAACGCTGATTACGTCATCACTGTCAACTCGCTCATCACCCGGTCTGGGGCCCTCGACCCCGGTCAGTTGCGCAGTGATGTGGACCGCATCGGGGTTGATACCAGGTATGGTCGGCACGAACCCGCCCCGGTCTCTCATGCCGAACTCGATGAGTTGGTGAAAGAAGCGACCAGCCGTGCCGATGATCTGATCGGTCGGGCGGCGGCGCTGTTCGTTCATGTCGCGGCGGCTCAACCCTTCATGGATGGCAACAAGCGCACAGCCCTGTTCGCAGCTGAAGGGTACCTGCTCCATGCCGACTCTGGCCAGCTACTCTCCCTTCCCACGCGGGACATACCCGGTGGGCCCGAAGCGATGGCGGCGTTCAATGACCTGCTGGCCCGGGCCTATCTCTACGGTGAGGTTGAGTCTGTGATCACCTTCCTGTGGGACTACACCATGCCCATCCCTGCTGGCACGAGCGAAGGCTGCTTCCCCGGCCAAGCCACGGATGTGAGTCACCACAGCGGGCGAATCGACGCCGCCGCCCAGCGGCACAGCCTATTCCCAACCACAGCATCTTCACTCAAGCGATAAGGGAGGCATCATGTCTGATGGGCCATCCACGTCCATGCGGATCGATCCCGCCTTGAAGAAGGAGGCCATGGACATTCTCAAGGACCTCGGGCTCAGCCTCTCCGGGGCCGTCACCATCTTCCTCAAGGCCGTCGTCCGCGAACAGGGACTGCCCTTCGATTTGAAGCGTGCCGACTCTTCCAAGAATCCGGGTGACCGTACTCCCGCTTCAGAGCCTCGTATCTGAGCAACTCCCATGACTTCGTCTCATGCCTGCCTGGAAGTGAACCGATCTTTCTCAATGCCCCGGCTCGGATGGCGGCCTCGAAAGACGTCGAGATCCTGCTGAGCACACCGGTTCTCGGGCAAGTGCAGGACGCCCGGAACACGGGTATATTCCCTTGTCAGCGCGGTTGACATGGGCGAAACCGTGGTCTACTGTTTGAGCCGTACGCACATCTATTCGATAAAGAATGCATATTCAACGGGCTGTGAACAAAGAGGTTTTCATGAAGCAATGGCATTTAGCAAGCAATGAGTGGCACGCCCCGGCCTGGCCGGTGCCAGCCGGAATTCGGCTCATCGTCGACAACGACTTCGCGGGCGATCCTGACGACCTGTTCCACCTCGCTCATCAAGTGCTCTGCCCCGAGGCCGATCTCCTGGCTGTGATCTGCTCGCATCTGCGCGACGGTGACCCGGCTGCGCCCTACGACTCGATGGAGCAGGGGCACAACAAGGCCCTGCGCCTGTTCGAGGTCATGGGGCTGGCTGACACCGACCGCCTCGTCCAGGGCGCTCCCCACGAAATGCTCGACCGGCACACACCCATCCCCACGGCTGGCACCCAGGCCATCATCGACGCGGCCCTGGGCACCAGCAGTGACAAGCCCTTGTATGTCGCCTGTGGGGGAGGACTGACCGACATCGCCAGCGCCTGGCTGCTGTGCCCCGAGATCGCCGACCACCTCACCGTGGTGTGGATCGGCGGGCCCGACCACCCCGGCCTGCCGGATCAATCGGGCAGTGGGATCTACCCGGAGTACAACCAGATGATCGACCTCACGGCCGCTCAAGTGGTCTTCAACGACTCGAACTTGCCCCTGTGGCAGGTGCCGCGCGCCGCATACCGGCAGTGTGTCGTCAGTCAGGCTGAACTCTCTCGGCGCTTGAAGGACTGTGGCAGTCTCGGCGAACACCTGATGGAAGCGCTGAGGGTCAACGCCGCCGAAGCCGCGAATCACTACATCGGGCGCTATTGCGCCTCGACCTATGTCATCGGCGACCAACCCTTGCTGTCGCTGACCTGCCTTCAGACCTTCTACGAACCCGACACTGGATCGTCTGACTATGTTATTCGCCCGCGCACTAGCTTCACTGACGCGGGTGAGCCGCGACTGGCGCCTGGTGGCGCCCCGGCCCGCGTCTACACCCGGATCGACACTCGGCTCATGTTCGAAGACATGTTCGCCAGATTTGAGGCATTCGCCGACTGGCAAGGATCCACACCCAGCCTCTGATCTCGACGACGTCACCTTTCTCACCCATCCCCCCAAAGAAAAGGACAACCATGAAAAACAAGCTAGCGGTGCTCGCCTCGGCGGCTCTTGCTATCACGCTGGCCGGGTGCTCTGGCGGGAACGGCCCCGCCGGGGATTCCGGCTCAGGCGCCAATACCAGCACCGAGATCAACATCTGGACCCTAGCCAGCGCGAATCCCGCGAAAGACGCCGCCTGGGACAAGCTGGTCAAGGATTTTGAGACCGCCAATCCTGACATCACCGTCAAGACGGACTCCTACTCCACTGACCAACTCAAAGAGTCCCTACGGCTGGCCACCGGCACGCCTTCCTTTCCGGACGCCTACATGTATTGGGAAGGTCCGGGTCTGGGCGGTGAACTGGTGGCCGCCGGCGCCAGCATGGACATCACGAAGTACTACGACCAATACAAGTGGAACGATCGTTTCAACGACACTGTTCTGGCCAACGTCACTCGCTACGGCGGACACCACGGTGTGCCGTGGACCATCCAAGGCGAGGGCCTGTGGTACAACAAGGCTCTGTTCAAACAGGCGGGCATCACCAGCGAGCCAAAGACCTATGACGAGTTGGTGGCTGCCGCTGACAAGCTCAAGGCCGCCGGGGTCACCCCCTTCGCCACCGCCGGAACGGTCAACTGGTACATCATGCGCCTGCTCGACCCGCTGATCGAGACCAAGTGTGGCGCCGCCATGATGGACAAACTGGCCACGACCGCAGAGGCTTGGGACAAGCAAACCTGTGTGACTGAGGCTTTCACTGAACTGAAGAAGTGGGGTGACAACTACTTCAATGACGGCTACATGGCTCTGGACACCGATAGCGCGACTGACCTGTTCTTCCGTGGTGAAGCGGCCATGGTCATGGAAGGGGCTTGGTTCGGCGGTGACGTCAAAGAGAAGGGACCCGACATGATGAACGACGTCGGCCTCTTCTCCTTCCCGACCGGAACCGGTCGACTCTACGGCTTCGGCGAGGGCTTTTATGTCGGCGCGAACTCGACCAAGGCGGACGCGACTGTGAAGTTCCTCGACTTCATCACCTCCGCCCCTAGTCAGAAGGAGTTCTCGGGCTTGTGGGGCGCCATCAGTGTCAACAAAGAGGTGCCCCCGGATTCGAGCAACCCGCTCAACGCCGGCTGGGAGTCGATCTTCAACCAGGCGACTGGGATGTACCTCAACAACGACCAGGCCATGTCGCTGGCCAACGTCACCGAGTTCTGGCGTATTCAAAACTCAGTCCTGACTGGGGACATCGCGCCCGATCAGGCCGGAGCTGCCTTCCAGCAGTTCATCGAGGCGAACAAGTAGTTCTGTCGCCGCCCGAGTCTGGGCCGGGGCTCCATGACCCAACGCCGATCCTGGCGCCCCGGCCTCCGAAGATGGGCCATTTTCGACTCCCACGGTCGCGGTGGAAGGCCCGCCGGCGACTCATCAGAAAGGAGGACTGCCATGCCTGCTCGTGCTTCCACTCGCCGCTCGCGCCACTACGGCGTCCATCGGCATCCGGTACGGAAGTCCCTGCCCTACCTCCTCCCAGCCGGCTTGCTCTACGCCGTCTTCCTGCTCTATCCCATGGTGGCGTCGGTGGGCTTGTCCTTCCAGAAATGGACGGGGTTTCGCACCGCCGAGCCTGAGTTCGTCGGACTGGACAACTATGTTCGGCTGTTCACCTCTGATCCCGTCTTCTTTCGAGCGGCCCTCAACTCGGTCGTCTGGGTCGTGCTGTCCCTGGCTGTGCCGATGGTGCTGAGCTTCCTGCTAGCCCTCGCGCTCAACCGGCAGATGGTCGGGCGCAACCTCTTCCGCTCAGTCATCTATATCCCCGCCGTCTTCGCCTCCATCACGGTCGCGGCCATGTGGAAATGGATATACAACCCTCAGTTCGGCCTTGTCAACCAGACCCTGCGCTCCATTGGGCTCGGATCGTGGGCCCAACAGTGGCTGGGCGACCCCAAGATCGCCTTCTTCTCCATCTTCGTCGCCTCGATCTGGCAAGGGGTCGGCTTCAATATGGTCCTCTTCCTGGCCGGCCTGCAGCAGGTTCCCCAGGAACTGGTCGAAGCGGCCACCATCGACGGCGCCGGGACCTGGCAAAGACTCATCGCCGTCACCCTGCCCGCCCTGCGGCCAACGGTGGTGGTGGTCATCATCTTGACCATCATCAGCTCCCTCAAAGTGTTCGACCTGGTCATGGGCATGACCACCGGTGGCCCGGCCCAATCCTCCCAAGTCCTGGCCCTGTGGTCCTATCAACAGTCCTTCTCCAGTCATGCCTTCGGCATGGGTGGGGCCGTTGCCACTGTGCTCCTGATCATCTCGTTGGCGCTGGTCGTCCCCTACCTGGTGTGGGCCCTGCGTGGAGAGGAAGAGAACTGATGTCTGGTGAATCGTCACGGATCCGCAGACGGCGGAAGGTGGATTACCCCACCCTCGGACTATGGATCGCCCTGTTCGTCACCTGCTTGCTGTGGGCCGTTCCCTTCCTCATGATGTTCCTCACCTCGGTCAAGTCCAAGGCCGACATCACCCACCTGTCCACCTGGGACCTTCCCACCCAATGGCTGTGGGGCAACTACGCCGAGGCCATCACGCGCGGAAACCTGCCGGTGACAGGGCTGAACTCCCTGATCATCTGCGTCATCAAGGTGCCACTGGGCCTCCTCCTGGCCGCCCTGGCCGCCTTCGCCCTGGCCCGCCTGCGCTACCGGCACACCAAACTGGTCCTCGGGCTTTTCGTGGTCGGCTCGATGGTGCCCGTCCAAGTCGCGCTGGGACCCTTGTTCAGCATCATGTTGGAGACCGGCCTGCTCAATTCGATCTGGGGGTTGATCCTGCCCTATCTGGCCTTCGGCATCCCCTACCAGATCTTCATGCTCTATGGCTTCTTCCGCGCCATTCCCGCCGAACTCGAAGAATCCGCCTGCCTGGACGGCGCCACCACCTTCGGCCAGTTCTGGCACGTCTGCCTGCCTCTGGCCAAACCCGCGCTGGCCGCCCTGCTCATCCTCGACGTCGTCGGCACCTGGAACGAGTACGCCATGGCCACCACCTTGCTGCAAAGTCAGTCGAACTGGACAATCCCTGTGGCAGTGCAGAGCTTCTCCGGCCAGCACGGCACCGAGTATGCCCAACTCAACGCCTTCATCCTGATGAGCGCCCTCCCAGTGATGGTCGTGTACCTGCTTTTCCAGCGCTACTTCGTCTCCGGCGCCTTCTCGGGGGCTCTGAAAGGCTGAGTGGTGGCGGTGGGGGCTCATGGACTACTCGTGGTTTTGCCGCTGGACGAAGGCGGCCATGGCGGGAACAGTGTACGCGACGACACCGTGCTCGGGGGAGTAGATCAGCCCCTTGCCGATGAGGCTGGCTCGGGCCGGACCCAGTGACTGTGGTCTCTTGTTCAGGCGCTCAGAGATTGTGCTTGTCAAGCTGCCAGTGTCCCCATCCTCGGCCATGGCTTTGAGGTAGCTCTTCTCTGTGGCGGTAGCCCGATCCCAACGGATGCGGAAGAACCCGGTGTCAAGCCCGGTGCGTCCGTTGGCGACGCCCAGCTCGGCGGCGTGTCGGTCGATCGGTGAGGCGCCAGCCGCGTTCCATGTGTCTTGTCCGTATTGTTGTAGAAAGTAGGGATACCCGGCGGCCTGCTTCAGGACAATATCCAAGGCGTCTTGCGACCAGATGACATTCTCGTCGAGTGCCGGGTCGACTAGGGCGGCTTGGGCATCCTCCGGCTGGAGCGCCCCAATTTCGTGGCAAGTGAACAGTCGCTCGGCATATGACTTGGCCTCTGCGAGTTTGAGCGGGAGGCTCGGCAACCCGGCTAGGGCTATGACCAGACGATCCTGCCGTTGGTTGGCGACATGGACGATGGTGCACAAGGCGATGAGTTCCTCTTGTGGGAGGTCCTGCGCCTCGTCGATAAGGAGGGCCACGCCGTTTCCTTGATCGGCGCTGGCCTCACTGAGGTCGCGTAATAGCTTGCCAAGGTCGGATTCGAAGGATCCAGTGTCGGCGCCCCCCGGCCGCGTCGCGGAGGTCGATGCCAAAGTTCCACCCGCCTGAAGTGTCGTACGACGCCTTGAAGCTCAGAGCCGTCTGGAGCGCTTTCAACACGCGTTGACCGACTCCTGGTCGCGCCAGATCGACCAGCGGGTCGTGAAACGCCTAGCCAACCATGTTCCGCATGGACGAGTCAGACTTGGCTTCGACTTGGGCTGTCAGCCAACCAGCGTCACGAGCTTGTAGGGAGAATGTTGAGAGTAGGACGGTTTTGCCGACACCTCTCAGACCGTAGAGCACGAGTGACTGAGCGTCTCCACCCCTGCTGACGCGTTGAATGGCTGTGGCCCAGGCGTTCATCTGCGTCGCACGCCCGACAAGCGCTACCGCAGACGCCCTGCGCCGGGGGAATAGGGGTTCATCACCGCGTCCATCAGACAGCTCTCGGGGTTACGGGTTTAGAGAAGTCTAGCGATGTCTAGTGGGGTATAGGAAGACACTAGACTCCCTTATACAGTCCTATACTTCGCCGCTGTCAGTGAGTGGACTCTTCAAACGAGCTTGGGCCACTGGGCTCGTATTGGAAGTGAGGATGGGGAGGGCGGCGCCCATTTGCGGCCTGGTCGTCGCCCTGTCTCAGGAAGCAGTCAGGCCTGCTCCCTGGCGAGGCGCCGGCCTGGCCGCGTTCGGTCCCCTTGCGTCATCCGACTAAACTTGGGGCGAACATCGTGTACGACGGGAAGGCGAGCATGGCGGAGCAGATCGAGTTGGGGCCAGCAGGTGTGCCGGGGCCGTTCGCGGCGATGGGGTTGACCTATGACGACGTGCTGTTGCAGCCGGTCGAGTCGGATGTCATACCCTCCGAGGTGGAGACCTCCACCAGATTCTCCCGCCGGATCGATTTGAAGATTCCGCTTGTCAGCGCAGCGATGGACACGGTGACTGAGTCGCGCATGGCGATCGCGATGGCCCGCGAGGGCGGTCTCGGCATTTTGCACCGCAACATGTCGATCATTGATCAGGCCCACCAGGTCGACCAGGTCAAGCGGTCCGAGGCGGGCATGGTGACTGAGCCGATCACGATCACGGCCGACCGCACCATTCGCGAGGTCGACGAGATGGCTGGGATGTATCGCATCTCCGGCGTGCCAGTGGTCGATGACGGCGGTCATCTGATTGGCATCGTCACCAACCGTGACATGCGGTTCGAGGACGACCCGAATCGCTTGGTGCGTGATGTCATGACGCCGATGCCGCTTGTCACCGGGTACCCTGGCATCTCAGCCGACGAGGCCCTGGCCCGCATGGCCGCCCATAAGATCGAGAAGCTCCCACTGGTGGACGCCGACAACAAGCTGACAGGGTTGTTCACGCTGAAGGATTTCGTCAAATCGGACAAGTACCCCAATGCCTCGAAGGACTCCGCCGGGCGGCTGCGTGTCGGCGCGGCCGTCGGTTTCTTCGGTGATGGTTGGGAACGGGCCATGACCCTGGTCGAGGCCGGTGTCGACGTCATCATCGTGGACACGGCGCACGGCCATTCGCGTGCTGTGACGGACATGATTCGTCGGCTAAAGGCTGATCCGGCGGCCCGTGAGGTCGACATCGTCGGCGGCAACATCGCGACCTACGATGGCGCTCGTGCCTTGGTGGAGGCGGGCGCTGATGGTGTCAAGGTCGGTGTCGGGCCGGGGTCGATCTGTACCACGCGCGTCGTCTCCGGAGTCGGCGTTCCCCAGGTGACAGCCATCTATGCCGCCGCGCAAGCCTGCAAGGCGGCTGGTGTCCCGGTGATCGGTGACGGCGGTCTGCAGTATTCCGGCGACATCGCCAAGGCACTGGTGGCGGGAGCGAACACAGTCATGCTCGGTTCTCTGCTGGCCGGTTGCGAGGAGTCGCCAGGTGAACTGGTCTTCATCAATGGCAAGCAGTTCAAGTCCTATCGGGGCATGGGCTCGCTCGGCGCCATGGCGGCTCGTGGCCGCAAAGCGTCCTACTCCAAGGATCGCTACTTCCAGGCGGATGTCACCAGTGACGAGAAACTCGTCCCCGAGGGCATCGAGGGCCAGGTGGCCTATCGCGGCCCCATCGCGGCAGTGGCGTATCAGCTTGTCGGCGGCTTGCGGCAATCCATGTTCTACACCGGTGCGCGCACCGTGCCTGAGCTTCAGAGTCGGGGCCGCTTCATCCGCATCACCGCCTCCGGTCTGCGCGAGTCCCACCCCCACGACATCCAGATGACTGTCGAAGCCCCCAACTACGCCTCCCATCAGGGGTGACGCTTCCACGCGAGAGGTGGTCGGCGCGCCCCAGGCAGCCTAGGACCCCAATCCCGCCGCTCATGGGTGACTGCTCCCACGCGACAGCAAGCCGGCGCGCTCTCCAAGGCGACGCGTCACGGCGTGGGAAGTGACGATTGACGGCGTGCTGTCAGATGGACGTCGGGGCAAGTGAGATTCGATCTCCACGTCTCGTGCATAGACTGGACCTTCATCGCTAGATAGGACGTCGAAGATGGCCCGGCCCGGTGGGCAAAGGACAGTGCATAGTTACTAATCCGAGGGTTAGTAATTGGAGATGCTCGGCAGAATCTGTCCTTGTCAAAGTGAACTTTGATGTCCATCTACAAAGGCTCGTCTTAGTAATCATTGGTTCCCAAGCGGTGGGTGCGTACCGGTTGGTGGCGCCTCCCGTGGATAGGCGGCCTTCGCTGTCGGCTGTGGCTGAGTGGTCGACATAACTGAGCAATCTCTGGCCAGTTGAGAGGGGATCTGACGATTTAGGTCAATTTCATATCCATTCCGACCCGATATTGGAGTGAAATTGACCGAAATCGTGGGTGCCCGTGAATCCTCGACGATTTCGGTCAATCTTCACCCACGGGTCGACTGGCGGGTCGGGGGCGGGTAGCAGATCGTCGGGACTCCGAACGCCGGCGGTCTCGCTCAGCTAGAGACGAGCCGGGTCGGGACTGCAGTGGGAGTCAGCGATGGGGGACCTTTGGACGAACTGTTGGCGGGCTGGTCAACCCAGACCGGGGGGCCAGCGATGGGCCATCTTCAGACGAGCGACCGGTGGACCCTACCGGTCCCACCGTGGGGAAGGAAGATGGGTCATCTTCGGACGAGCTGCTTCTGGACCGTTCCGGTCCCATGGTTGGGGGGAAGTCGGCCATCTTCAGACGAGCTACTGGTCGACCGTACTGGTCTCAGCGGGGGTGAAGATGGGCCGCTTTCAGACGAGGGCTCGGGCTCGGGGCATTGATCCGCCGACACCTCCTCAACTATCCCAAAAAGCATATTTAATCGATGATCATGCGATCAGTTAAGTAGTATTTATGAACGAGAGATTCTCTTCGAGTTTCGCTCACCCTTTCAGTAGTCAACGTTATTTTACGCTCAAATACCCCAAATGCCGCAAATAGCCCGCACTATCCACGAGTTGCTAAGTCATCTCAACGGTGCTTATACTCTCCTTATACATCATACTAATTAAGGATGATGAGACAGGGAACCCTCCCGAAGAGTGACCGCAGAGGCAGCGTTCACTGTGACGTCGGGGGTTGCCTGACTCGCCTGGCTCTGTCCAGACGACTGAAGAGAGGTCGCCCCCCGGCTTCTCGCGCAAGACATGGCTGTCCGCGCACGCGGTCGGCCCCTACTGAAAGGAGAACCGACCGATGGCCGGAATGATCAAAGGACTGACTAGGGCAGACGTGATGGTGCCGAAGGTCCAGATATCGTTGGATCTGACCAACAACGCTGAAGCGCTCGCCACCGCCGCGATCGCGGTTGAGGCGGGTGTGGACTGGATCGAGGTGGGCACCCCGCTGGTGCTGGCCGAGGGACTGCACGCTGTGCGCGCTCTGCGCAAGGAGTTTCCCAACCACCCCATCGTGGTCGACCTGAAAACGATGGATGGCGGCTATCTTGAGGCCGAGATGATGGGTGACGCCGGTGCTGACGCGGTCGTCGTCATGGCGCAGGCTCACGAGGCCACCATCGAAGCGGTCATCGCCGCAGGTCGGAAGTACGACCTGCTGGTGATGGGCGACGACATGGTCAAGGCCGATCGGGTCGCGGCCTGTGTCGAGATGGAGCGTCTCGGCATCGACATGGTGGTTCACCACATCGGTTTCGATCACCGCAACGCCCATCCTGGTCCGTCCCCACTGGATGAGCTGGCCGCTATTGTGGCGGCGACGACCGTTCCGGTGCAGGCCGTCGGCGGCTTGAGCATGGAGCAGGCCATCGAGTGCCCCAAGATCGGCGCCCCCGTGGTCGTCTTCGGCGCGCCACTGGCGATTGACGGAAAGTCCTTCGCGCCCGGCAAAGACCTGGCCAACGTGCTCACCGCCGCTTGTGCCGCCGTTCATGCCACGACCACCTGCTACGGAGCAGTGGCATGAAGATCAGCGCGTTCCCCAAGGGCGATCTCGACGCCATCGTCAGCGGCGACCTGTCGGTCTTCGACTGGATCGGGCAGGCGGCGACTTTGCCCATCGACGGCGTCGAACTCTACTCCGGGATGCTCCTCGACAAAGGCGAGGACTTCTGGGATCGGGTGGCCGACTGCTTGAGCGACCATGATCTGGTGATGCCCATGTTGTGCGCCTCGCCTGACCTGAGCGCGCCGGATTCCGAGGTCCGCAAAAGGGAGTTCGACCGGGAGGTTCAGATGATCCAGGCGGCTCGGCGGATCTCTGGCCCCGGTGTCAGCGTGCGTGTCCTGTCGGGTCAGCGCCGTCCAGAGGTGGCCGTCGATCAAGGCCTGGATTGGGTGGCGGAAGCCATCAACCAGTTGGTCGGGGTCGCCAGCGAACTCGACGTCCTGTTGTCGATCGAGAACCACTACAAGGACGGGTTCTGGAAGTACCCAGAGTTCGCCCAGCGTCCGGCGGTCTTCTTCGATCTGCTGTCACGGGTCGACGAACGCGTCTGGTTCGGTGTGCAGTACGACCCCTCCAACGCCATCACTGCAGGCGCTGATTCGGCCGACTTCCTCGACCAGGTGATCGACCGGGTGTACACCATGCAGGCCTCGGACCGTTCCTTGGCGCCCGGTGGCAACCTCGATGACCTCAAGCAGGCTGACGGCACCTTGGGCTACTCCCCGCTGCTGCAGCACGGGGTCATCGGTCAGGGTTTGAACGACTATCCTCGCATCTTCTCCACCTTGTGGAACGCCGGTTATGACGGCTGGATCTCGGTGGAGGACGGGGTCAACAGCTTCGATGAGTTGCGAGCCTCCTGCGAGTTCATGGTCGAAGCCAGAGACCGCTGGTTCGCCGGTTCGACTGCTCTCAAGGTCGCCCGGCTCGACCAGGCCCGCGCCGCCGCTGGGCTGCCTGCCTTCCCGTGGGTGGGCGCCTGAGCCGCCCCCGATCAACCCTCGTTCCAGGAGCCCTCGGCCTGGACACCTCGGTCACATCATCGCCTCGATGTGACACCTGACACAAACAAGATATGGAGAAAACAATGAAGTTGAAGAATACGATGACCGCAGTGGCGGCGCTGGCGCTGCTGCTCCCGGTGGCCGCCTGTTCGCCGTCTGCTCCCAAGGACGGCGCGGAAAGCCAGACCCTCAATGTGGCCCTGCCGACCCACGCCTGGACCAACGCCATCAAGGAGTCGATCCCCGAGTTCGAGAAGGCCTCTGGCATCAAGGTGGCCCTCACCACCTTTGGTGAAGATCAGTTGTCTGACCAGTACAACGTCAAACTCAACACCAAGTCGAAAGACTTCGATGTCATGATGTTCCGTCCGCCGCAGGATGGCAAGCTCTTCGTTCAGAATGGCTGGCTGGCCCCGGTCGACGATTACCTCAAGAAGGCCGACGCGGGCTACAAGTGGGACGATTTCCTGCCGGCCACGGTGGATTCGGTCACCGTCGACGGTTCGGTCTACGGCGCCCCATTGATCACCGAGCAGGAAGTCCTCTACTACAACAAGAAACTGTTGGCGGAAGCCAACGTGAAGGTGCCGACCACGATGGAGGAGTTGGAGGCGGCCGCCGCCAAGCTGACTGACAGGGACAAGGGGCAGTTCGGCTTCCTGTCGCGTGGGCAGTTGTCGGCCTCGGTCACCCAGTTCTCGTCCTTCCTTTACTCCTTCGGGGCTGACTTCGACAATGGCAAGAAGGCCACGTTGGACACTCCCGAGGCCAAGAAGGCCTATGAGTTCTATGGCCGGATGCTCAACCAGTACGCTCCTCCTGGGACCACTGAGATGAACTGGATTCAGGCCATGCCCATCTTCGCTCAGGGCAAGGTCGCTTTCTATACCGATGTCAGCTCACTGTCGCCGAACCTGGACGATCCCTCCACCTCGACTGTGGTCAACGATTGGGGTGTGGCTCCCTTCCCGGCCGGTCCGGCTGGTTCCCACCCCTACAACATCTCCGCCTGGGCCCTGGGCATCAACGCCTTCTCGGAGAGCAAGGACGCCGCCTGGAAGTTCATGGAATGGGCCACCGGTCCCGACATGTCACTGAAGCTGCAGCAGAAGGGCCAGTCCCTGGCGCGAGCCTCCCTCTATAGCTCAGCCGAGGGCACGAAGGGCTTCCGCGACGACATGATCGCCGCCATCAAGACCTCCACCGCCCCTGGGGTGGCCGTCGGGCACGACCGTCCCCTGGTCGTCAAGGTCTCTGAGGCTCGCGAGATCATCGGCAAGCCCATCGTCACCGGCATCGACGGTGGTGACGTCGCCGGCGCCATCGAGGAGGCTCAGACGAAGTACCAACAGTTCTTGGATGAAGAAACCAAGGCCTGATTCACCGACCTGGCTCGGGCGACCCTATCCTCCCCGTGGTCGCCCGAGCCAACTCAAGGAGCACCGATGACACCCCTGCATCCACCCGCGGCCACGACCTCACGGTTGTCCGCCTTCGCCAACAAGCACCGCAAGTACGTCCTGGCTGGTCCGGCGACCTTTTTCATTGCGTGCATGCTGATCATCCCGCTCGGCTTCACCGTGTACCTGTCCATGACCGGCGCTTCGGGCTCGGTGTCACGCAACGCCGACTTCATCGGCTTGGCCAACTACCTCGAAGTCCTGACCAGCAATGACCGGTTCTGGCCAGCGGTCGGGCGCACTTTCGCCTTCACTGCGGTCGTTCTCGCTGTGGAGATGCTGGCTGGACTGGGCGTAGCCCTGCTCCTATGGCGCACCTTCCGAGGAGACTCCATCATCCGCGTCATCATTTTGCTACCACTGGTGGCGACCCCTGTCGCGGTCGGCATGATGTGGATGCTGATCTTCCATCCCACGATCGGCGCCGCCAACGAGATTCTGAGCTGGATCGGCGTCTCGGCCCAAGGTTGGCTGTCCGACCCACGACAGGCCTTGCCGACCTTGATGTTCATCGACATCTGGCAGTGGACTCCGATGGTGGCATTGATCCTCTTGGCCGGCCTGCGGTCGATCTCGGACGAGCCCCTCGAAGCCGCCGCCGTCGATGGGGCCAACTCCTTCCAGCGCCTGATCCACGTCATCTTGCCGACCTTGGCCCCGACCTTGATCACCGCCTTGCTGCTGCGCGCCATCGACGCTCTCAAGACCTTCGACATCATCTATGCGACGAAAGGCAAGGGCGGCGGGTCTTACCACGAGGCTGAGACGCTCAACATCCTGGCCTACTCCTATTCCTTCGACTACCAGTATTACGGCAAGGCCTCGGCGGTGCTGGTCTTGTTCCTGATCATCATCCTGGCGATCTGCGCTGTGTTGATCATCATGAGAAAGGGGCGCAAAGCATGAGCTCCAAACGGCTCGCCTACCCGATTTTCAGAATTGTGATGTTGACGGTGGTGGTGATGACCCTGGTCATCCCCTTTGCCTGGATGGTCCTGTCATCCTTCAAGTCCAACCTCGCCATCACCGATCCCAAGCAGTTACTGTCATTCAGTCCGACCCTGGCCAACTACGAGACAGTCTTCGGTGTGGCCGACTTCTTGCCCTTCCTGATCAACTCGCTCGTGATCGGCCTGGCGTCGACTCTGGTCTCCCTGGTCATCGGTGTGCCCGCCGCCTGGGTGATGGCCCGCTACCAAATGACCAAGTCGTCGACCGGCGTCCTGGTGGCCCGAATCATACCGACCATCTCCCTACTGATTCCCTGGTATTACATCTTCGCTCAGACGGGACTGGCCGGAACCTACACCTCCTTGATTTTGGCGCACATGTTCGTTTCTTTGCCTCTGATCGTCTGGATCATGTTGGGCTTCTTCGAGCAATTGCCGATCGATCTGGAGGAGTCGGCCCAGGTCGACGGACTGACCCCGATCGGCGCCTTCTGGCGGATCACTTTGCGCTTGTCGACCCCAGGTCTGGCGACGGCTGGGATTCTCTCATTCATCTTCTCCTGGAACAACTTCATGTTCGCCTTGATCCTGTCCAGCGCACAGACCAGGACGCTGCCGATCGCTTTGTACAACTTCATCTCCTACGCCTCGATCGACTGGGGTGGGCTGATGGCTGCTTCGGTGACCATCACCTTGCCGGTCTGCGTCTTCGCCCTCATCTTCCAACGTTACGTCGTCGCCGGTCTCACCGCCGGTTCAATGAAAGGATAAATCATGCTCATCAATCTCACAGGCAAGGTCGCCGTCATCACCGGAGCGGCTCGCGGCATCGGCCGGGCCATGGCTGACCGTCTCGTGGCCGAAGGCGCTGTCGTCGTCGGCTGGGACCTGGCCTGGCCTGACGAGCCGGTCGACTTCGACCACATGGTGGTGGACGTGACTGACTCACAGTCGGTCGCCCAGGCGCTGGCTGGCGTCATGGAAGCGCATGCCCGCGTGGATGTCGTGGTGAACAACGCCGGTATCGGCATGGATGCGCTCGTCACCGACTTGGCGGAGTCGACCTGGCGTAAAGTGATCGATGTGAACCTCAATGGAGTGTTCACTGTGTGCAAACA
>JAITVA010000282.1 GCA_031286045.1 Propionibacteriaceae bacterium
CACACCCTGCTCGCCCCTCAGATGGCGCCAATCCACTTCCGCCTGGTTCAACAGGTCATCCGGGCCGCTGACTACGACATGAAGCTGCTGGAGCACGCTTCGCACGACGACATCGAGACCGGCTTACGTACTGTCAACAACGACGCCTGCTATCCAGCTATCATGGTTATCGGCCAGTTGGTCCACGCCTTCACTTCCGGTCAGGCGGACCCCGACAACACATCGGTGTTGATCACTCAGACCGGCGGTATGTGTCGCGCCACCAACTACACCGGCCTGTTGCGCAAAGCCTTGCGTGACGCGGGCTACGCCCAAGTGCCGGTCATCGCCATCTCGACCTCCGGCATCGAGTCCAACCCTGGCTTCAAGCTCAGTCTTGGGCTGATCCATCGGGCGATGCGTGCTCTGGCCATCGGCGACGTCCTCCAGGATGTGTTGTTGCGGGTGCGCCCCTATGAGACCACGCCGGGGGCGGCCAACGCGCTGTACCACCGTTGGGACACCATCGCCCGCGAGTGGCTCGACAAGGGACGCACCCCCACCTACGGCAAGAAACTGACCTACGGTCGTCTGATCCGGGCCTTGGTCGATGAGTTCGACGCTCTGCCGCTGGTCGACCAGCCCCGTAAACCGAGGGTCGGCGTGGTCGGCGAGATCTTGGTCAAGTTCCAACCGGACGCCAACAACCACGTCATCGATGTGATTGAGTCCGAAGGCTGCGAGGCGGTCCTGCCAGGGCTGATGGAGTTCATGCTGATGGGCCTGCACAACACCGAGTGGAACATCGACAATCTCGGCATCGGTCAGAAGGGCAGTCGACTCAAGATCGCCCTGCGGTCCTACATGGAGTCGTACCGTACACCGGTACGGCGCGCACTGGCAGCGGCCAACGCCCGTCACGCAACGCCCAAGTTCGCCGTGCCGGGCATGATGGGCGAGTTGGCGCAGCGTGCCCAACAGGTGACGAGTTTGGGCAACCAGGCCGGTGAGGGCTGGTTGCTGACAGGCGAGGTCTTGGAGTTGATCGACTCTGGCACGCCCAATGTCATCTGTGTCCAACCCTTCGCCTGTCTTCCGAACCACGTCGTCGGAAAGGGCATGTTCAAGGAGATTCGTCGCCAGCATCCTGGCGCCAACTTGGTCGCTATCGACTATGACCCTGGCGCCTCCGAGGTCAACCAGCTCAATCGCATCAAGTTGATGCTGACCACCGCGCATATGGTTCATGACGGTGAGGTCGTGGTGCCTGCTGGCGCCGTCCAGACTCCGAGCTCAGCGGAACTGGCGGATGACACAACGGTCGTCCTGGCCTGAAGCGAGCACGGTCCCGGCAACCCAATGAGAGTGACCGGGACCGTCTGTTCGTCTCACCAAGCGTAGGTTTCGGGCGCTTGGCCACCGGGGCCAGGAAAGACATCGTCCAGCCGCTCCAGCATCTCCGGAGCGAGCACCAGATCGACCGCGGCGATAGCGCTCGTCACCTGATCGGGTGTGCGCGGGCCGATGATCGGCGCGGCGACTGCCTGATGGCTCAGCAACCAAGCCAGGGCCACGGTCGACTCGGCTTCACCCAACTCGCGGCAGAGCTTGGCATAGGCCTTCAGTTGCTCGCGTCTGACTGGAGTGAGTCGCCGGGATATCTCTGAACTGCGGCTGCCCCAATCGGGATTGAGAGCGTGGCCAGACAAGAAACCGCCGCCCAGCGGACTCCAGCACAACAAGCCGATGCCCAGATCACGTGCGGCCGGCAGGATCTCCAGCTCCGGCAAGCGGCAGTCGAGTGAGAACTTGTGCTGCTCAGAGATCAGGCCAAGGAAATGCCGTTCATGGGCGGCCGCTTGGGCATAGCAAAGATGACGCGCGCCGAAGTTGGAGGATCCAATGTAGTCCACCACCCCCGACTCGACGATGGGCTGGAAAGCTCCCCATAACTCGTCCCAGGACACGGCCGCATCGACGTGGTGCATCTGGTACACCTCAATGTGATCGGTCTGCAGACGACGCAGCGATCGGTGGAGGCTGCGGCGAATCTTGTAGGCGCTCAGCCCAGCGGCGTCGTTGGGACCGTCCGCTTTCTCATCCATCGGGTTGTAAACCTTGGTTGCCAACACAACGGACTCACGCCGGCCCTGTCCCAACGCGAACCAACGGCCGATGATCTCCTCTGTCAGCCCGCGCTGATCGGGACCGCCATAGACGTTGGCGGTGTCAAAGAAGGTGATGCCCTCTTCAACCGCCTTGTCCATCGTCGCGAACGCCTCCTTTTCGGAGGTCGCGCGCCCAAAGTTCATGGTGCCCAGACAGAGCCGGGAAACCTTCAAGCCGCTACGGCCAAGTGATGTGTATTCCATGAGACACAGTCTATGACCTTGGTCAGGGCCGCGATGATGAATGCTGGGGGCTTGAGGATGGCCACATCAGGAAACCGGGCGCCGAGGGGATCCGCCCGTAGGCCGTTGTGAGAACGGGCCGTGAAGTGACGACCAATCATCGCTTGGGTGAGTCAGCGCTTCAGTGCTGACAGCAGCGGGCAGCTCGACAGCTCAGCCTCAGACAAACCGTCGAGCAGAACCGCCAGGGCCTGCTCACGGCTGACGGACCCCGTTGGGCGAAGACTGTCTTCTGCGGCCCGGCGAGCAGCCCTGACCACGAAAGCAGACCGAGACTCACCACGAGCGTCGGCAGCGGCCGAGATCAGATCATGGGTGGTGGGATCGAGACGCGTCTCGAAACGACGGGAACGAAGCTGTTGTGCCATGGTCTCTACTGTACGGGGCCTGTACGGAAGCGCGTGGACGACACCACGGACGACCCGCACTAGACCTGAATTCTGACCGGTCGGCTGGTGGCCGGTCACCCGCACTCGGCCTCAGTACATCATCTGCATGGCGGTGCGTACCTCGGTCAAGGTGGCGTCCGCGATCTGATTGGCCTTGGCGTCGCCGGCCATCAGAACCGAGTGCAAGAAGGCTGGGTCGCCCGCCAACTCGGCGCGACGAGCTCGATGCTCGCGGAAGCGCTCATTCAAGGCCTCGGTCAGCATCCGTTTCAGCATCCCCGCTCCGCCGTCTGAGATCTCCTCGGCGATGCCGACCGGATCGCGGTCCAGGCACAACCCGGTCAGCGTCAACAGATTGGCCACCTCTGGGCGGCCCACCGGATCGAAGGTGATGTGACGGTCTGAATCCGTCACCGCCTTCTTGATGACCTTGGCGGTCTCGTCGGCGGTCATGCCCAGCTCGATGACATTGCCCTTCGACTTGGACATCTTGGTCCCATCGGTGCCCATGATCATGGGCGCGGGAGACAAGAGTGCCTCCGCTGCTGGGAAGACGGGCCGAGCCGAGTCCGCCCGACCATAGCGCTCGTCGAAACGCCGGGCGATGACACGGCAGAGCTCAATGTGTGGCAACTGGTCCTTGCCGACCGGAACGAGGTTGGCCTTGCAGAACATGATGTCGGCCGCCTGGTGCACCGGGTAGGTCAGCATCAGCCCGGACATGGGCCGCCCTTTGGTGGCCTCCAGCTCGGTCTTGACAGTCGGGTTACGGCGCAGCTCCGGCTCGGTCACCAAAGACAGGAAG
>JAITVA010000008.1 GCA_031286045.1 Propionibacteriaceae bacterium
CACAAGTCTCGCGCGACGCCTCAAGGCATGAGTCTGGTTCGGCTGGCATAGCTCTCGCGCGGCGCGGCAAACGGTAGCGCAGACGAAGCGAAGCGGCGTCGTGAGCGAGCGCCGCGCGAGAGCTATGCCAGCCGAACCAGACGCCCCACATTGACCATCACCCACCTTGAACACAACTCACCCAATGAAAGGAACTGACATGAGTCAGACTCGCCCCCCTCGGGCATTGGTTCTCATCAACGGGGACGATCCCCATCATGACCTGCTGGCGGCCGTCCCGGTGCTGCAGCAACTCGGTGTCGAAGCCGATCTCGTGACCGACCGTGGCATGGGCATGAACCGCTTCATCGAGCCTCGTCCGGCCACAGCCGACGCCGACGTCTACCTGCTTTATACCTCCGGTGGAGCCTTCGGTCCGGCTCAACAGGCCGCCCTCAAAGCCTTGGTCGAAGAGGGCAAAGGCGTGGTGGCCCTGCACTGCTCCAACCTGATCGGTTTGGGCGAAGGCGGTGTCGAAGCCGACCGGGCACTGTTCGATGTCATCGGCAATCGCTACCTGTCTCACGGGCCGGGTTACCACGAGGGCCGTCAGACCATCGAGTTCGTCGGCCAGCATCCGATCACCGCCGGGCTGGAGGATTTCGAGATCTTCGACGAGTATTACGAATTCGAGTTCGCCGACGACGCTCACCAGGTGCTGGCGACCCGCCGCCGCGTCGAAGACGGGGTCGCGATCCCGGTGATGTACACCCGTCAGCTGGGTCAAGGCCGGGTGGTGTATCTGGCGCTGGGCCATGACCTGCGGGCCTGGGGCGAACCGGGTTTCCGTGCCTTGGTGAGGCGGAGTCTGCGTTGGGCCGCCGGGTTGGCGGTCGAACAGTGACCGCGACACCTGGGGAGTCGATGATCGATCAGGCGCCGTCACGCGACCACCGTGACGGGCGATCCGCGTCTCCTCAGTCTCTCGATGGACACCTCGACGCCAAGCCCTTGGCTGTCATGGCTTACACCGTGTTGGAGCCGGCTCTGGCTGATCTTGAAGGCACTCTCGGGCGCTTGGCCGAGTTGGGTTACCTCGGGATGGAGACTTATGGCATCGTCGAGCACTATGGCCCGACTCGGGTCCGACAAGCACTCGACGCTGCTGGCCTGGCGCTGACAAGCGCCCATACCCCCTTCCCGGCGGGTACTGAGGCTGAGCGCCTGCTCGACCAAGCCGAGGAGTTGGGGGCGACCAGCCTGGTGTGGTCGCTGGAACCTGAGGAGTTCGCCAACGCGGCGAGCGTCGATCACGGTGTCGAGCGGGTCAACGAGGCGGCTGAGAGAGCTGCGGCACGCGGCATGCGTGTCGTCTATCACAATCACACGGCGGAGTTCACCCAGCGCTATGACGGCCAGCGGGCCTACGAGTACCTCCAGGGTGTGCTCGATCCACGGGTGGTGCTGGAACTCGACGCCTACTGGGCACGCTTCGGCGGGGCCGACTTGGCCCAGGTGCTGGACTCCACCGGCGACCGGATCCACTACATCCACCTCAAGGACGGACCCCTGCGCGATTACGGCAATGACACGTTAGTACCCCTCGGTTCGCCCGACGGATCGATCGACTGGGGCCATGTGCTAGGCCACGGCGCTGGACTGGAGTGGCACATCGTCGAGTTGGAGAAGCTGGCCGGCGACGTTTTCGAGGCGCTGGCGCAGTCGCGTGATTTCTTGGTCGGATCGGGACTGTCCCGAGCCGCTGGGCCGTCGTCCCAGGGCGGCACGGTCAAGGGGTCGGCGCCCCGGTTCGAGGCGGCAGCCCAGCAGTCACAAGCCCTCCCACCGGATCCATCGTCGCAGGTCGGCGCCCGATCCGCGTCGGCTTGTCCGTGCACCCAGAAGGCGGAGGCCTGACCATGGCGAGAAAAGTCTTGTTTCTAGGCGGCGGGGGACTGCTGTCGTCAGCGGTGGCCGATGAGCTCATTCGTGGCGGCGACGACCTCACCATCGTCACGCGCGGCGATCTCAAGCGGGCCTGCCCTGGTGCGGTCCATCGGCGCGGCGACGTCACGGATCCGGCCCTGGTGCGTGATGTGACGCAGGGCCAGGACTGGGACGCCGTCGTCAACTGGGTGGCCTACCAGCCGCAGGACTTCGTCCCCCACACCGAAGCGCTGACCGACCGCATCGGGCAATACGTCCTCATTTCGACCTGCTCGGTCTTCGCCCGCCCGGTCCCACACCTGCCCATCACTGAGTCGTCTGCCCGGCGGCAAGCGGTCTTCGACTACCCCAAGGGCAAGCTGGAGTGCGAGTTCGCCGCCGAGCGGCTCTTCCAAGACACCGGTTTCCCGATCGCTGTGGTACGTCCCTTCCACTCCTATGACCGGTCAGTGGTACCCCTGCTGTCCGGCTGGACGGCCATTCACCGTATGCGACAAGGCTTGCCAGTGGTGGTTTATGGCGACGGCACGTCACTGTGGAGTCTGACGCACACGGCTGACTTCGCCCAGGGGCTGACCCCCCTGCTGGGCGATTCGCGCATCACCGGCGAGTCGCTCAACATCGTCGACGACACGATGCTGACCTGGGATCAGATCCATGGAGAGTTGGCGCGGGCGGCTGGAGTGGCTCATCCCCGCTTGGTGCATGTGGGGTACGAGACCATCGGGCGGCGTCTGCCCTGGCTGGCGGATGTGCTGGAACACGATTTTCGGCACTCCATGGTGTTCGACACAAGCAAGCTGCGGCGGTTGTTGCCGGCCTGGTCGCCAAGGGTCCAGTTCAGCCAGGCGGCGCGCGACCTTGTTCGCTGTATCGTGGAGCATCCTGGGTTGGGCGAAGTGGATTCGACCGTGATGGCGATGATGGACGAGCTCGCGCTCGGTGTTGAGAGGAGCGAACATGGATGATCAGACCGGGGGCGCGCCTGAACCTTTGATCAACCCCGACTACCCGGATCCACTGTGGATTCAGGTGATGCAGCGCATCGGGGAGCAGTTGGGCCACGGGCGGCTCAAGCCAGGTGTTCGCTTGCCTCCTGAACGTCAGTTGGCTCTCGACCTCGGAGTGTCCCGAGTGACCTTGCGCAAAGCGCTCAATTGCCTGGTGGAGGAGGGCAAGATCCGTCCCGCCCAAGGACGCGGCTGGTACGTCGAACGAGCTGCGGCGCCGACCTCGACCGAAGAGTGGCCCAACCGCCTGGAGTCCTTCTCAGAGACGGCGGCCCGCATGGGGCTGGTCGGGTCCTCGCGCGTGCTTCGTGCCGTCACCGAACCGGCTGGCCTGGACCTGGCTGAGACCTTGGGTATTCCGCCCGGCTTGCCGATCTTCCACCTCGAACGGGTGCGTCTACTCGGTGGGGTGCCCATCGCGGTCGACTCATCCCAAATCCCGGTTCGACTGCCGCTTGGAGCGGCGGGTGAGGCGGTGTCTGGTGCGGGGCTCGCGTCGGGGCTCGCGTCGGGACTCGGGGTGGGACTTCGGCCAGTGGGAGGGCCAGTCGCCACAGCCGGGCGCCGGTCGAGTGGTCCGGTCAGGTCCGCCACTGTGTCCTCGTCGGCTGGTCGTTTCGGGTCGGGCGCCCTGCCGTCGTCGGCTGGTCGTGTCGGGTCTGGCGCCCTGCCGTCGTCGGCTGGCGAGGTCGGGGCGGTGGCCGGGTCGGGGCCGCTGGACCTGATGGCCCACGACTTCAGCTCCGAATCCTTGTTCCATGTGCTGGAAGAGGCCGGGGTCGAGCCGGTGCGCACTGAGTCGACGATCGAGGCCATGGGTGCTGACTCCTATGTCGCCGACCAGCTCGGCATCGGCGTGGGCGATCCCATCCTGGTGATGAGGCAACTAGCCCTCGACGCCACCGATCACAAATTGTTCACCTCCACCATCAAGTACGCCGGGCAACGCTACCGCCTCCGCACGTCGTTCGTCCGGTGACAAGGGGCGTGAGGGAACCGTGATGAGTACGGCGCGCAGTCGGGGCACACAACTCGTCCGAAAGTCGACGATTGTCGACTCCCACGGTCGGGGCCCAATGGCCCGCCGGCAGCTCATCCGAAGACGGCCGATCTTCGGCTTCTACGGCCGGGGTCGCACAGCCCGCGGGCAACTCGACCAAAGGTTCACTCATCCTTCACCGTCATCGCAGGGCCGACACTATCCATACACAACTGAGCAAAAGTTGGTATTTTTCGTCCTCGATGTCATTGTTTGGATGGGTTATGGCGCGGTTCTGGGTCGAAATGGTGACACAACCCATCCAAACAATGCGGTTGCCGTCTGTTTCCATCGAGTTTTGCTCAGTTGTGTACCCGCCATCCCGTCAGACTCCCCATCCAACCGAAAGGAAATCTCATGAAAATCAGTCAGGTCGTCGGACCGCGCCTCAGCCGAGTGGTGGAGGCCCCCGACCCAACCCCGCAGCCCGGTCATGTCATCGTTGATGTTCTGGCATGTGGCATCTGCACCTCAGACCTGCCCCCCTGGCGGGAATGGGGCAGCGAGGACAAGCCGGTGCTCTTGGGCCACGAGATCGTCGGCCGTGTCCGCTGGGCCGGGCCGACCAGCGCCTTCACCGTCGGTGACGTCGTCACCGGCTTGGCCGACGGCGGTTTCGCCACCCAAGCGACCATGAACGAGCACTGGATCGTGCGCGTGCCTGAGGGCATTGAGCCAGGATTGTGCCTAGGTGAGCCCTTCGCTGACTTGGTCGGCGCGATCGACGCGGTCGGGCCGACTGCCCTGGGAGCCTCGACCACCGGGGCGGCCAAGGCCGGCCATGAGCGGATCGCCGTTGTCGGGGCCGGTTTCATGGGGTTGGGGCTGATCCAATTGGCCCGCTTGCGTGCCCCCGAGGTGCTGATCGCCGTCGACCCCTCACCCGCCGCCCGGCAACGCGCCTTGGAGCTGGGCGCCGATCTGGCCTTCGCCCCCGATGACCTGCCAGCGGAACTGTTGAACGGCCCGACCGGGGAGGGGACGGGTACGACGCCAGACGCCCGGATGGATCTCGTGCTTGAGGCGGCCGGCCATGCCTCCGCTCTGGAACTGGGCATCCAGCTGGCGCGCCCCTTCGGCACACTGTCGATCGTGGGGTACCACCACTATACGCAAGCATTGTCCTTACCTATGGACGCCTGGCACAAGGCCCTCGTCGTCCGAGCCGGTTTCACCCCGAATCAGGACCGCTTGATGGCCTACCTGGTCAAGGCCGTGGACCTGATCGGTCAGCGCCGCATCACCCAGGCCCCCCTGATCACCCACCGCTTCGGCCTCGACGGCATCGACGAGGCCTACCGCCTCATGGAGTCCCGCACCGACTCCTTCGTCAAGTCCATCATGGTGCCGTGAGGGGTGACGAGGACCCACGCCGCAGAGTCAGTAGTATCATCGTAAGGAGAAGAGAGCATGAGTAAGGAGGGAGTGGGCGATGCCTGTGGCGACGATGACTTCAAAGGGGCAGGTGACTGTGCCCGCCTCGATTCGGGCTGCCTTCGATCTCGTGCCGGGGTCTCGTCTCGAGTTCACTGCCGTCAACGATGAAACGATCATGATTCGTGCCCATGCGCCGAACCTGGCAGAGCTGTATGTGTCGCTGCCCAACAACGGCGTTCACCTCTCGCTCGCCGACATGGATGATGCCATCGCCGCCGCCGCCGCCGAGTCGGCTGGTTTGGCATGATCGGCCTCGACACCAACGTTCTGGTCCGCTACCTGGTTGAGGATGACAAAGACCAGAGCCAGCGGGCCAGAGCTATTGTCGCGCAGTTGACCGCCGAGGAGCCTGGCTTCATCAGTCTCGTCACCCTCCTTGAAACAATCTGGCTTCTTCAGCGAAGCTATAAGGTTGACAGGTTGGCCATCAGACGGGCCATGTCAACGCTCGTCGCCTCACCGGCGCTGGTCATCCATGAGAATGCTGCAGTCGAGGAGGCTCTGGCGATGGCCGAAGCGCATGATCACGATCTCCCGGATGCCTTGCTGGCCGTCTTGGGACGACGGGCCGGCTGTGCAGAAACCATGACTTTCGACCGCCGAGCCGCCCGGCTTCCGGGTATGACTCTAGTGCCACCCTCCTTGGGGGGGTGAAGGTGGACTTCGAGTGCCGCCGGGCAACTGATATGTCGGCGATAGCAACAACTATCCGTCTCGCATTGTGAGCGGTGGGTCACGAAGGGCGGCCTGGTGAAACCCCGAACCAGAGGAGGTGAGTGTTGTGCGCAGTGGCAGTTCGATTCCTAGCCGAGTCCAGAACAACTTGCGCTGTGGCTTGTGCTCTGCAACACTGCTCCCCGCGCTGAGATGCTCGCAGCGGCAGAGATGCCTCCGACTGTTGACCGCATCACCATCACTCATCAGTCGCTACCGATCTCGGAGGGTGACTACATCCCTTAGCCTGGATGCACCGATGGTGGGGTTTGGGGTGGTGAGTCCCTTCCCTGACCGGTAAACCGGGACGATACAACACCCCAATTCTACCGACCACAAGGGCATTCGCCCACCCCCACCCACCCACCACCGGTGCATCCAGGCTTAGGCTCGTAGGGTTCCCAGAGGGACGACGGTGACTCCATCAGGACGCTGGTGGGCGAACCCTGATCCGGTGATGGCTATGAGTGCGCGCGGTTTGCCCATGACAGACTGATCCACGGTCGCGGCGACGTCTAGTAGTGTCCGGGCTGCTGTGTCCACCGCACCAAATCCGAGCTTCACTTCGACGGCGGACCAAGAGCCGTCCGGCAATTCGATAATGGCGTCAGCTTCGAGTCCGCTTGAGTCGCGGTAGTGGAAGACATCGCCTCTCGCCGCGCTGATGTACGCACGTAGATCATGAATGACAGCCGACTCGAAGAGAAGGCCAAGGTACTCGATGTCAGACTTCAATCGATCCACGGTCAACCCTAATGCGGCGCAGCTGAGCCCGGAGTCGCATAGGTGGCGTTTCGGACTGGTGCGCAGTCGTGCGCGAGAACGGATATGTGTGTTCCAGGCTTCAAGGTCATTAGTCACCATCAGACGGTTCAGAATATCAAGATAGTCGGCGATGCTGTTGCGATCGGCTGCCTTCTCTGAGCCGCCGGTGTCTGCGGCGATGCGGGCGATGCTGGCTTCGCTGGAGACATGTCGGGCCAATGACCGCATGACGCGTCGAACCCTGGCAGTGGAGCGGCGTGGGCCGCCGGCTTTGTGAAAGTCGATCTCGGTCAGAATTGAGAAGTAGTTTTCGTTGGCGAGGCGCGCAGTGGGGAGGTCCAACTCAAGGTTGCCGGGCCAACCACCGATCATCAGACGTTCGGCAATGGTTGCGATGTCCGTGGTGAGGACGTGAGACTGGACGGGAAGGCCATTGAGGATATCGTGGAGCGACACTTCACCGGTTGACCAGCCCCGCTCGGACCATGTCATCGTGCCCATAGTGATCAGGCCAAATCGCCCGACTCCACTGTGGAGGCCTTTCATCTGCGTGTCTCGGGGGGTCGACGATCCCGTCAGAATGAATAGCCCCTTTTCTTTGCGTTGGTCCACCTCATGCCGCACTGAGTTCCACAGTTGTGGTTGCTCCTGCCACTCATCGATCAGGCGGGGGTTCTCACCGGTGAGGAGAATTGTCGGATCTGTGTCCATCGCAGCCTGAATGGTCGAGCTGTCATCAATGGTCACCTCGCTGCGCGAATGGGAACGGGCTGTTTCTGTCTTTCCGCAGCCCTTGGGGCCACGGATCAATAGGGCTCCAGCGGCGTCAAGCTGGGCTTGTACTAGGGAGTCCACCAAGCGAGGTATGTATTCCATGAGCTCATACTATCCAAAACCCGCACCTTGCAGAGTTGAAAACCCGCACTTTGCGGACTTGAAAACCCGCACTTTGCAGAGATTGGCAGAGTGGTCAACCGACCTCGTGTCTTTTCTTCGTCGCGGACCTGACCGCGGCAGTAGGGGATAGATGTGCTTTCGACTGCTGACGCGCGGGGTGGTGGGTCCTAGTCGTGGCGAGATCTACCGCCTTTGTTTCTTCAGGTTGGACAGTCGTGTCCGGGCGTCCTGGAGTTGACGATCTGTCAGGATCTGTCGCCCAAGGGCGCAGTGGATGAGCAGGCAACTCAGCAAGGGGAGTAGGAACATGCAGACGAATGCCCAAGCGCCGCGTCCGGGGTTGGGACCGCTTGTGAGCATGGCCAGGCCAAGCACGAATGTCGCCGAATTCACGAGGAGGAAGTACGCGTAACTCATGGCGCGATCGCTTGGACGGGGGTTGATTCGGGTTCGGTACCTCCACAGCAGCGCCGCTTCGACGAGTCCGATTCCCGACACGAGCAGCGTGAGAAGGATGAATTGACCAAAAGCAAACTGATTGCTCCGGTCGGGCATGATGGCGGTCATGGCCGCTCCGATTAGGGCAGGGGTGAACAGCCCCGCTGCTACCCATGGGAGTCGATGTCTGGGTATTGAGAGTATCCAGGTTTGCTTGAACCAGGCGGTCAGCTTCGTGAAGGAGGCGAGTACTGTCGCTGCTAGTGCGAGGAGTCGATGGGCTATGTCGGTCTTGTCGCCGCTGGTGGTGTGGCCATCGGCGGTCGGCACGTGTCGGGCTTCGAGGCGCGCCATCTGGTGCTTGAGATATGAGATATCCTGTTTTCTCTGCTCGCGCGCGGCCCGCGTCCACGATTTCGGCACCGGCGAGAAGCGGAACAGATGGGAAGCAATCAGGCTGACGATGAAGACATATCCTGCTCCGAAGAGCCATAGTGGTGACTTGGTCAACGCAGGCAGACCAAGCCAGGATGCGGTCGCGACGGTCACCGACGTGAGTCTGAGAAGCGTCACCGCGGCGTCTTCAAGTGAATGGTATCGCCGCTTGTCGCGACCAGCCACAGCGATGGTGAGGAACAAAGTGATGGGAAGCATCACGCCGGCGAGAAGCAATCCGACAACCGTGGCAGGGTCTGCTTGCGCAAGCGTGTCCCAGATCGCGCCGACGACGGCCGGGTAGTCGGTGGGCGACTGTGGGGACAAGGGCCCCGCGTTGAGGAGGACGGCGGAGAAGAGGATAAGCCCAGCCAGGAACAGCGAGAAAAGCGCGTAGCCTACAGTGGCGAGTTTTTCTTTGAGCCTTTGTCGGCTTCGGGAGTGCCGACCGGCGGGGCTGGTCACACGCTTCTCTTCCGAGGACCCGCGCTGGAGGCTGGTCTACAGGCGAAATCCCAAGTGGAAGCGATGTACCTCGGTGCTTTGCTCATGGCCACACCAACCCTCCTGTCACGCGTCGCACCTTCAAACGATGATATAAGCAAGAGCATAACGATATATTGATTAAAGGGGAAGTACCCTTCCCTTGTGTCGCTCGGGCCGGACCTCATTGTCAGTTGACCAACTCGTCAACGGCAGCGGCTCAATGGATAGTAGAAGTCAGGCTAAAGGCGCACTAGAGGTTCGACTGAAGGTGCGATAGGAGCCATAGGCTATCTGCCATGGCTCCTTCTTTGGCAACCTTTGCTCGGCTAGAGGCGTGAAGCTGGCAGCAGGTGATAGAGGTACTCTCGCCCGCTGACGCGCGAGCGGGTGACAAGTCCCTGCTTGGTCAAGGATGTGAGAGTGTAGGTCACCTGGCGACGACTGAGGCCAGTGGCCGACTCCAGGTCCGCAGCGGTGTGTCTGCCTGTCGCCAGGGCTGCGAGCACGCGGTCGCGGGGGGGGTGAGTCATGTCATGAGGCGTGGTTGGTGTTGTCCGGGCACTTGCGGCAGAGATCTTTGCGGTGAAGCGCACCCCCTGGTCGATGAACTCGGGCGCGGGCAGACCAGCCTCGGCGAGCACTTCGCGTACTGCTGGAATGCCGCTACCCAACCGCTCGATTACCCGAACGCCGGTCGGCGAGGCGACCGACTGAAGGATCTCGGCCAAACGAGGGTTGCGTAGATGAGAGGGTGTGTGCCCCAAGGACTCAACGGTCACGCCGAGGAGTCCTCCCTGATTCGAGATGGTCAAGGTTTCGGTTGTGACTCGAAGGGCGACTGGAGTGCTGAGGGCATAAGGCCCATAGTCGCGATGGACCAAGGCGTTGGCGATCAGCTCACGCACGGCGATCGGAGGGTACACGCTGAGGTCACGAACCTGACCGGAGGCTTTGTCTTCAACGATGGAGCGACCGGTGACACGGGTCACCCATGCCACTGCGTCGTCGAGCATTGCAGGGATGGGACCCGACAGATAGACGCTTTCGAGTGCGCGTACTGCTGAGCTGCGCGTCAACGGCAAAAGGCTGGCCTGGATTCCCGCGTTTGGCAGGAACTGTTGTGGATAGATGCCGAAGGTCAGCAGCCCTGCCAATGTGGGGCTGTGGTCTTTGGTGAGCACTCCGAGTCGTACCAACAGTTCATCATCGGCGAGGCTTACCAATCGCGGCGAAGTCTGACGTCTCTCCGCCAGGTAACGGGCGACACCAATCGGGTCGAGATCAGATAGCTTCGCCTCGGGGATGGGCTTTTGATCGAAGCTTGGTTGGGTGCGCTGAGAAATGAAAGCTTGTTCCTCAAGATCTGATAGTGGATAGTCGCCGTCATATTGTCGCAGGTAGCCCTTACCCGTCCGCCTGACTCGGACCGGCTTCGACTGGCGATCCGCTTCCGGCACTGTTGCCACAACGATCTGCGCTCCTTCAAAAGGCTCGACGCTCGTCGACACAGTGATGGGTGGACTGAAGGCGTGACGGGCGACGTTGGTGAGCGCCTGCTGGCACAGGACGGGGTCGTACACCCCGCTGGCGGAGAATCCTGACGCCTCATCCAGCCCGAGGAGGAGCACGCCACCCCCAGGCGTGTTGGCAAATGCTGACATTGTCTCGACGCAGCTTTCCGGAAAACCGTGAGTGGCGCGTTTGGCCTCGATTTTGGCGGTGTCACTGCCTTCTTGCCGGAGAATATCGACCATGTCCGTTATGCGCATGTACCTAGACTACGACAAACCACGACGACAACCACGACAAAATCCGTACAACTCGGACAAAATCTCGCCAAATTGGGACAATTCGAACAATTATGAAATCTTATAAAAGGCTCTCGGGGCGCCACCGCCACGCCTGGCTATGCGATGTGAACGACGCCAGTTCTTGGGAGCGGATCACAGAGGTTCAGGCCGCACTTCAGGCGCCTATCGCCGATCCAAAGGCGGAAGAGATCACCTGGGTGACTGAACGACTCAAGTGTTTGCGTGGACAGGTTGACGCCTATTGAGAGTTCGCAAGACGGTGTTCGCCGCCTGAGCGCATTCGCAGGTGTCCTGTTTTCGCTCGGAGGGCGCTTTCTCCGTTGCGGGGCCAGATCCTCGCGGGAGTAGTTCTCATAGTTGTGTCAACTGCGGACGGGCACCTCGCCGCTGTGATATGTCGGTAGAGTCGCCGCGAAGTGTTGTTTGGTAGCAGAGCGTGGGTGGGTGATCTGCAAGAGCGTTTTCTCGATAACCCGGCCCTTGCCAAGTCCCTCGCTAACACGATTCAAAGCATGCGAGAAGCGGCGGAGGTAAGGGCTGCTGCTCTTCGGGCTCAGACCGATGTTGGTGAGCGGATGGGCGAGGAAGCCGGTCGTGAGGTGACACGGATTGAGGGGTCGACTGCGATCCTGCCCGACCGGGTTGGACCCAGGTCAGGCAAGGTGGATGGAGTGAGCTGGTCGGCCGATAAAGCTACCCTCTTCATCAATGAATACAAGGGCCCCTCGGCAAGCCGGAGCACCCGCCAAGTCACGCAAGCCGACGGGACTGTCGCTGCGGCTGAGCAAGGCAGCACTGAGCACCTCGCCGACACGCTGAAGCACGACATGGAGTTCCTTGACGCGATCAAGGGTAATCCTGAGTTGTGTGAAGGATTGAAGAACGGCAGGATCACTATCGAATATCGTGTGATACGCGTCACGCAGACCGGTAAGGTCAACGTGACCACCTACGAAATCGACGCCACTCAACTCAACCTCATCGATCTTCTCGGCTAATAAAGAAAGGAAAACATCATGGCTGCAGTCACTCCTGATCTTCATATCGTCACCTATGAGGAGTTGAAACCCGTCCTCGATGTTTTGGTTGGGTTGCCTGATCATGTTCCGTGGGTGGAGCTATCCAGCATTGTTGATCGTCTTGGTTGGACCCTCAGGACCGCTGGGGTGGGGCGAACCACTCTTCCTGTGAATCTCACGATGTTTATGGCCGGTGGCATGAACATGGAGGATGGTAGCCGCGAGTTGGTGAGTGTCGATTTTTTGGTGAGTGACACGCTATATGACGGTTCGAAGGCTTCGTGGAAACGGGCGGTTGAGCGGGCTTTTCCGGTGATGAGGGATGTTGTGTCTCGGATTCTTGGTTTTGAGCCTACGCGGGAGCGTCCGTGGGGGTTGCCTGGGTCGACGTGGGATTTGCCGAAGCCGCGTGGTGGTCAGGTTGATCTTTTGAGGGGTCAGTCTTCTTTGACGGTGTATGTTCAGGCTGAGTGGGTGACGGATCTTGAGTTGGCTCAGATTCGTCATGGTAGGCCTTTCGATGATGGTCTGCGTTGAGTTCGGTCAGTAGAGAGGAAAACGCCATGGCCACGGTCACTCCTGATCTTCATATCGTCAGCTATGAGGAGTTGAAACCTGTCTTCGGTATCCACGGGTGAGTCGAGTCGATGATCACTCATGTCCCAGGGCTGTCCCGTTGCCCGCCCCGCCAACCGAGGATCTTGTTCGACCTCACTCAGCTACCGGCGCGGGAAGGGTGGCGTTGAGGAAGTACAGCTCCACCCGATCAGTCGTCCAAGTCGCCACACCGGTACCGAAAAAGTCCTTGTCCTCCGTCCAAATCGGGCAGTCGATGGCGAGGGTGGCCGCCAGAATCGGCCAGTCATCGGGATCGCAGCGATTTATCCGGGCCAGTGCTTCATCGCGCCATGGTTCGTAGTCGCTCTCGTCAATCGGTGTGACGAGAGACTTGAGATCATCTAGCGCAGAAAACACGTCGTCGCGTGTCTCGGCTCCGCGTCTGGCGAGGATGCTCGGTAGGTTCCTTTCCGCCTCAGCGTAGGCGTACAGCGGCGTAGTCATGGACATAGCGTTTGAGTAGGTCGTCAAGAGACCGGTGGCGTTCTTGCCCAGTACTGCTCTGATAAGGATATTCGCATCAAGAACGAGGGACCGACTGGCCATGATCGCCCTTCTTCATGGCTTCGAAGTCTCGCAGGACGTCATCTTCTGTGATCCCTGCCCGCTCCATTGTTGTCCGGATCGAGTCCGTTGCTGCCAAGAACCTCTCCTTGTTGAACGGTCGTCTGGGTTCTTGGGGGATGAACACCCCCACCACCTGTCCATGGCGAGTGACGCGAACGACGGATGAGGAATCGATGTAACTGGCCAGGTCATCGCGGAACTGACGCACTCCGACGGTTGGCATAAGAGTCTCCTGCTTAGCGGCACTGTGCGTAGCATTAGTGTACGCAAAATGAAAGACCATCGGCGTGTTTGCTGAGTGTCGCGCAGATGGCCGTGTGGCGTCGTCGTGAGCGGGTGCAGACACCCCTCGGCAGGCGGCTGAATCGGCCTCAATCAGTGTGAGCGGCAGCCTCAACGTGAGGTGGCGCCCCGGTCGAAACCGGAGCGCCACCTGGGGGAACACCTTCGTGTCCATCGACGCGCAGCACCGTCCGCCTGCTACAAGATCAAGGCGCCCAAACCGAAGGCCAGGGCGACGGCGACCGCGATGGTGGCCACGCCTGGGATGAAGAATGGGTGGTTGAAGACGTACTTGCCGATCCTGGTCGTGCCGGTGTAGTCCATTTGGACCGCCGCCAACAATGTCGGGTAGGTCGGCAGGACGAACAGGCCGGAGACGGCGGCGAAGGAGCCGACGATGGCGACGGGCGACATGCTGGCCGCGAACGCGATCGGCATCATGGCCTTGGCCGTTGACGCCTGCGAGTACAACAAAGCCGACGCCACGAACAACACGACCGCCAACAACCAGGGGTAGGAGTTCAACACCGACGACGAAGCCGCCTGGATCGCGTCCATGTGACCGTTGACGTAAATCGTGTCGAGCCAGGCCACCGAGATGATGCAGATGGCTGCGTTCATGCCAGCTTTGAAGGTCGAGACGTTGAGGATCTCGGCCACATTCGCTTTCGAGACCAACACGATGACAGCGCCGACGGCCAGCATGATGCCGATGATGCCAGCGGTACGGTCGATGGTCGGGCTCTTGATGACAGCGATGTTGTCGGAGATTAGGATGGCGTAGACGCAGATCAAGACGACGCCGGTGAGGAAGACGACGACCGAAGCCAGCGCCCCTTTCTTGGCGACGAACTGGGTGTGCGTCGGCGGTGTCACGGTGCCTGCGGCCAGGCGGCGTTGGTACTCAGGATCAGCGTCGAGCGGTTTCTTGTCGGTCACGCTCATGATGATGCCGATGAGGATCACAGCCGCCAGTGACGACGGGATCGAGACGGCCAACAATTGAACGTAGCCGATGCTGGTCTTGTCTTCCAGCTGCCCGGCCAGCCACACGACGGCGGCTGAGATCGGGGAGGCGGTGATGCCGATCTGAGAAGCGACGACGGAGATTGCCAAGGGGCGCGATGGGCGCACGTTGGAGTCCTTCGCGACCTCGACGATGACTGGGCACAAAGCGATCGACGTGTTGCCGGTCCCACACATGATGGTGAGGAGCCATGAGATCACCGGCGCGTAGATTGAAATGTGTTTCGGGTGCTTGCGCAGCACCTTCTCGGCCCAGTGGACCAGCAGATCGAGACCACCGGCCACCTGCATGGCAGCGATGGCGCCGATCACCGTCATGATGATGGCGACCACGTCGAACGGGATGTAGCCCGAGCCGAGGCTGGCCGCCGTGTCTCCGTTGGCCGGTATCAGCACAGGGAAAGGGCGCACCGGCAGGCCGGTGATGCCCAGGAGCAGGACGCCGAGGCCGGCACAGAAGCCGATCCCGATCCCGCCCATGCGCACGCCGAGGAAGATCGCTCCGAAGAGGATCACTGTTTGGAGGATAAACAGAAAGGTGTCCATGGGTTCAAGCCTTCTCAGCCAACCGTCATGGCGTCGAAGCTGAGGAGTTTGTCCAACTCGGCGTTGCTGAGCAGGCCGCGCTCCTCGACCACCTGGCGAACGGATTTGCCGCTGGCCACGCACTCTTTGCCGATCTCGTCGCAGACCCCATGGCCGAGGACGGGCACCAAGAAGGTGACCAAGCCGATGGAATTGTGGACGTAGCCTTCGCAAACCTCCTTGTTGACGGTGATTCCGTCGACACAGTTGATCCGCAGGGTGTCGGCCGCGTTGCCCAGCAGGGTGATCGACTCGAACAGGGATGAGATGATGACCGGCTCCATGGCGTTGAGTTGAAGCTGACCCGCCTCAGCCGCCATCATGGCAGTGACGTCGTTGCCCATGACCTTGAAACAGACCTGGTTGACCACCTCGGGGATGACCGGGTTGACCTTGGCCGGCATGATGGACGAGCCCGCCGCCTTCTCGGGCAGATGGAGTTCGCCCAGACCCGCGCGCGGACCGGAGCCGAGCAGACGCAAGTCGTTGCAGACCTTGCCCAGCTTGACCGCCAGGCGACGCAAGGAGCCTTGGGCCGAGACGTACTCCCCGCAATCGCTGGTGGCCTGGACCAGGTCCTCGGCGCTGACGATGGGCAGGCCCGTCACCTGGGCGAGGTGCTTGACCACGGCGGCGACGAAGCCAGGCGGGGTGTTGATGGAGGTGCCGATGGCGGTTGCTCCCAGGTTGACGGCCAGCAGGCCAGCCGACTCGGCCGCGATGTGGCGGCGCTCCTGGGCGACGATGGTGGCGAACCCGTGGAACTCCTGGCCGACGGTCATCGGCACGGCGTCCTGCAACTGGGTGCGACCCATCTTCATGATCGATGCGAACTCGCTGGCCTTGGCCTCGAAACTAGTTTCCAGCTTCTTGAGGTGGGTGTCGGCGAAGCGATTGAGGGCCACATAGGCGGCCACATGGAAGGCAGTCGGATACGAATCATTGGTCGACTGCGACATGTTGACATCATCGTTGGGGTGGATGACAGCGTAGTCACCCTTGGCCTTGCCGAGGTGCTCCAGGGCCAAATTGGCGACCACCTCGTTGGCGTTCATGTTCATGGACGTGCCGGCGCCACCCTGGAACACGTCGATCGGGAACTGGTCCATGCAGCGTCCCTCGTTGAGGATGGCGTCACAGGCCCAGACAATGGCCTCGGTTTTGGTGTCATCGAGGACGCCGCACTCCTGGTTGGCGAGCGCAGTCGCCTTCTTGACATAGGCATAGGCCCGAATCAGATCGGGCAGCTTGGCGCTGGTCGTGTTCCCGGAGATGGGGAAGTTCTCGACCGCGCGTAACGTGTGGACGCCCCAATAGGCGTCCGCTGGCACTTCTCGGGTGCCGATCAGATCTGTTTCTGTACGAGTTTGCACAGTGAATAAGCCTCACTTCGTTGTTGGTGCCCTTCTGGCCGGGGGTTGACCAGGGACACACCAGGGCACGAATCGTCACGCCCCACTGGCTTGATTCATTTTACGCAGTGAGATGGTATTGATCAATGGCCATGCCGTCGCTTGCAATGGTCGCGATCCTGGTGGGGGGGTCAGACGAAGAGCAGTGTGGTGTCGTAGATCAGCTTGGCCTCGACGATGACGACTGCGACCAGAAAGACCCGCCGGATGAAGCTGTTGCCGAGCCGGATGGCCATGCGGGCGCCGATGAAACCGCCACTGAGATTGCACACGGCCATGCACCCGCCGACGGCCCACAGGATGTGGCCCGAGATCCCGAGAACGACGATGGCTGCAACGTTGGTTGCTAGGTTCGCCAGCTTGGTCATGGCGGTCGCCTCCAGAAAGCCGTAGCCCAAGATGACGACAAATCCAATGGCGAAGAAGACGCCTGTCCCTGGTCCGACAACACCATCCCAGAGGCCGACAACAATGCCCAGGAGTCCAGCCAACAGCCAGTGTGCGGTGCCGACGTGTTTGAGGGCCGTGACTTGGCCCAGCTGCGGCTTGCGCCAAGTGTAGACGCCGATGACCGCCACCACTACCACGATGATCGGCGAGAAGGCCGTGCGTGGAAGGTACTGCACCAGATGAGACCCCAGGCTCGACCCGCCATACGCTGTCAGCATGGTGACGATAGTCGTCGGCCAGGATATTCGGACTTTTGTCAGGTAAGTCGCAGCCGCAGTCGCCGTGCCTGCCATGGCGGCGATCTTGTTCGTTCCGGCGATCGTCGCCACCGGCGTCTCCACTGGCAGGCCGATCATGAGAGCAGGCATCTGAATGATCCCGCCGCCCCCCACGACGGAATCGACCCACCCTGCCGCGAACGCCACCAGGCACAAGGCCAGTACTGTGATGAGGGGGAGTTGGTCAATCACCTTGTCACTGTAGCAGGGGAGCACTTGGCGCCGGCTGCCCTGCCGTCTCATCCGGCTGTCCCGCACCACCCGTCGGTCCCGTCGGTCCCGCCCCACCCGTCGGTCCCGCACCACCCGTGCCTCCTCGCGCCTCCCCGACCAACCCGCTTCGCCCTACCTCCCGCCATCCGCCTCAGGCGCCCCACCCGTAGCGCCCACACCTGCCCGACCAACCCGCCTCCCTGCACGTCCCGCCTCCCCGACCGTCCCGCCTCCCTGCACGTCCCGCCTCCCTGCACGTCCCGCCTCGCCCGTTATCCTCCCGGCCACGTCTACAGCCCTGACGTGGGTGACCCGCGCAATGTCGGTGGGTTGCCCGCGTCGTTGCTGCGGAAGTGTGCGGCCTGTCAAGCGGTAGCGCTGGCGAGAGTGCATTGTCATGAGCGAGCAGGCGGACGCTCTCGACAAAGGCATAACGCTTTTTCACCGTCGGTGTGACATAACTGTGCAAAGAACGAGTCTTCAGATGGCGCGTGGGGGCCGAAAGGGCATTCTTTGCTTAGTTGCCGCCAGTTGTCATCAATAGTGGCCTGACATGCGTGTCGAATCGCGCCACTTGGGTATGGGCTCACCTTACTTGGCTATCGGGTCGTGTCATTTGGGCCGCCGAGTCGCACTCGCCCAGGTTGCCGGAGTTGGAGGCCGAAGCGTGAGCGCTGAGTGGGCCTACCTTGGTGGCGAGTCGCCAGCGTCTGCTCTGGCCACCACGCCAACGCTCCGGCCGGCCACCGCCACTGTCATGGTCGATGAGAAGACCTCGCTTTGACCTCGGCGCAAAACTCGTCGCGTCGCCACAAGATCCTGGTCAAAGTCGGCGTCGTCATCCATGGCCGGTCTCGCTCTCGATGTCAACCTCGTCCCGCCATCACTGCCACTGACGGAAGTCTACGTCTCACTGACTTCTCCTGAACATCGCCCCACGTCTCACCGACTCTTCCCGAACACCGCCCCACTGCCCCTACCCTCACCGACCCTGGCGGCAAGCCCCCATTACCATCCCCACCAGAGTCAGACCCATGGGAGCAACATAGCCTTTCAATGCCGTGTCGCGCATAATGTGTGCTACGATCCAGCAGTGAGCAATGACGGGGGTATATTGCCAAACCAAGAGCGCGCGCTGGCGTCGCCTGACAACGCCATGCCTTCAATCGGCGAGTCGACGGCACTGCCGACCGACGTCGAGCATCGTGGCGTCCGCGCCCTCGGGCGGGGCGAGCTGACCTACTCTATTCAGACCGTCGACCCTGATCAGCACACCTTTTTTCTGCCGCCCGGCTACATCACTCCGCGTGGTTACGTCATCCGGCCACGCCAGTCCTGACCGAGAATCCGACCGCTTCCGGCCAGGGTGGTGAAGCGATCGAGCCTTGCATCATGGACAAAACTCCGGGAAGTTTTAGTGATAGACATCAGCTGATCAAGGTGATACTCTTCGACAAAGGTGTAAAAGTACACTTATTGGGGGAAAGAATGACTCAGCAGCGGACCCAGTTCATCGTGGCCTGCGACACCAAGCTGCGGTCTGTGCGCGCCGAGGCTGGCCTGACCCAAGAGGAGATGGCCCGCGCGGTCGGTCTCTCGAAGAAGACGGTGGTTGACATTGAGAAGGGTCGGCGCAGCCTGGGATGGGCGAGCGCCGTCTGTCTGTGCGCCGTCTTCCCTGAGTCACAAGTCCTTGTCAGTGAGTTCGGCGGTGCGGCGATCGACCTGGTCCCGTCGCTCGCTCGTCAGGTTGGTTCCCAGTCGACTGGAGAAAGCGCCAGTCGGTGGTGGATTGAGGTGGTGGCCAACGGGGAGTACCTGATCGAGCAGAACCTCATCTCCCAGCACTACCGCTTGCTGGGCAAGCGACGGTTCAAAGTGGGCTCATCGTTCGACATCGATGACCTCCTCCCCATCTTCAACGGCAAACACGAGGGATGAATGATGGAGTACATACTTCTTCTGGCGCTGTTTGGTCTGGTTCCCACTGTGATTCTTGTCGTCGTGCTTGTTCGCGTCGGCCAGATGCACAACAGCATGGGACGGATGCAGGCGATGCTGATATCGATAATGCGGACGCAGGGATCCGCTCTCCCGACCGCGCAGCGCCCACCGGGGGCGCAGATGCCTCTCGCCCCGCAGTTCTCCCCGCCGGTACCACCCGCGTCGCCGCAGTACTCTCCTGCGTTACCGGCAGCAACACACCTGCAGGCAGCCCCATCACAGGGGCAGGCCCAATTGGCTCCCCTGCGGGAGCAGCCAGTCCCGCCAGCGCCACAATTCCCACTCCCACAAGCACCGATACCCCCGACGCCTCTCCAGTGCCAACCGCCGACCCAGGCGGCGACCTCACAAGCCCAGCCGCTGTCTCCATGCTCTCTGCCTTCGCAAGGCCAGGTGCTCCAACAGCACCAACCCCTGACGCATCCGGCGCCGACGCAGACCCCGCCACTCCCGCAGGCCCCGCTGCCTCCGCAGGGTCCGCTGCCTCCGCAGGGTCCGGTACTCCCACAAACCCCGCTGCCTCCGCAGGGTCCGGTACTCCCACAAGCCCCGCTGCCTCCGCAGGGTCCGGTACTCCCACAAGCCCCGCTGCCCCCGCAGGCCCCGCCACTCCCACAAGCACCGATACCCCCACAAGCACCGATACCCCCACAAACATCGCCACCCCCACAGTTCCCACCCCCACAAGGTCAACCGTCGTCGGCGCCGACCACCGCCAGCCCGGCTGTCTTCCAGGTGGACGAGAGCTTTCTCGGCCGTCACCTCCTGCCTATCATCGCGGCAGTGTTAGGCCTTGTCGGTCTCGTGTTCTTGGGGATTTTGGTGGTACCTCAACTGCCGAGCGCCGCCAGGATCGCTCTGATGTTCGTCATCAGTGGCGGGGTCGGGGGCCTGGGCTACCTGCTGCACCGGCGGCGCGACTCCGTTTTGACTCAGGCTCTGGTCGGTATGGGCGTGGGTGGAGTTTTTGTGTCCATCCTTGTCACCCACGTGTATTTCCGGGTGCTGCCCGATGTCGTGGCCTTCGGTCTGCTGGCCTGCTGGATCGTCGGCTCGCTCTGGTCGGCCAAGCGTCTTCATTCCTTGCTGGTCGCCATCCTGGCTCACGTCGGCATGGTCGCTTCGATCGGGTACGGCTATCTCGGCTTGTCGGATGATGTGCTGGTCCTCGTTGTCGTCTATCAGATCGTCGCCACGGTCGCCCTCCTCGTCGGCAGCATGATGTGGATGAGGCAGATGTACCGGTTTGGCCTGTTCGCATCGCAGGTGATGGTCGTCGTGTCGACCACCATGATGTGGAGCCGCTTCATGGGTGTCGGTGTGGGCTTTGACTCGTCCTTGGCGACTGGTTGGATCGTGGCCGCTTTCGCTGTGCAGTTCCTCGGTGGCACGGTGGTCGCCTACCTCTTGTTCGTCTCTTGCACGCGAGTCAAGCAGCCCTTGTTGGCGGGTGGTCTGGTAGCGCTCCTGACCGTGTTATGGCTGGTCACACTGACTGAATGTGGCTCGATTCTGATCTCCAAGCTTCAGGCGACCGCCCTCGGTCTGGACAGTCTCGCCGTCTGGAACGACCCGCGCACCATCGCTTGGGCCGCGCTGGTCTCCGGGCTTGTCGCCTGCCTGCCCACCGTCGGGTGGGCCCTGAGCGCGCCGCGGGTGAACCTCAAGCCGGACCTGGAACGGTGGCTCGCCATCCCGCTGGCTAGCCACACCGCGATTGTGGCAGTTGTGGCAATGTTTGTGCGGGGGCAGCATTCTGATCTGGCGGGGCCAGCGCCGATCTGTGCCTACCTCATCTTCACCGCCGCGTTCTACCTTGTCGTCTCGAGACTCTCAGGCTCGGTGACCCTCTTGTGGCTGGCCGCTGTCCTGCTGGTGGTCGACGCCTTGGCCATGCTCGTTTCTGATGTCGGGTATGCCTCGATGACCGGCCGGTGGACTGTGTGGGCCAGCTTGGGCTACCTTCTGCTCCTGGCCATGCTGGCCTGGCTGGCGTGGAGGCAGGTCCGACCTGAAGCGCGCACGCATCACAGGCCGACCTTCATTCTGGTGATGTTCGGCGGCGCCAGTCTCTCGGTGGGTGTGATCTGCGCGCAGTCGGGCGCGGTCTACGCCGGCGGCCTGTATGCCCTCAGCACTGCTGTCGGGCTGGTCGCCATCCACCTGGTCTGGCAGCGGCGCACGCCGGGAAAGTGGTCGCCCTTCTGGCGGCTGGTCGAACTGGCCACCATCGTGTTCGCGGCCGGCGTCAATGCCGAGACCGGGCGTCTGTCCTCATGGCAGTCGCCTTGTGCCCATGGTCAGGCGTGCGCGTCCTCGGTGTGGACCACCGGCCATCTGGTCACCATCGTCTTGGCGAGCCTGGCGCTCATCGCCCTGATCGTTGTCTTGCTGGATCGTGTGCGCCAGGCGGCCCGCGTCAACGCGGCGATCCTGCGTGTTCCCGGCGCCGTATTGTCCAGCGGCGTCATCGAAGTGCTCTCAGGGATTGGGCTGACCGCGGCGGTGATGGGCCTGTTCGTGCCGTACGACTGGTTCGTCGATCGCGGCCCGGGGTGGTTCCTGACATTCTCGGTCTCCTTGATCGCCATGGCGGTGGCTCTGCTCGTTGTCGGACTAGGGCTCTGGTCGAGGGTCAAAGCCCTGCGGTTGTACGGCCTGGTGGTCGTGATCGCCTCTGTGTTGAAGCTTGTCACACTGGATATCGGCTCAGTCGATTCGATCACCCGAGTGGCCGCCTTCCTCGGTGGCGCCGCCATCTGTTTCGGCATCTCCGCTCTCTACAACTATGCCGCCAAGAAATTCGACAAGGCCCTCGACGAGTCCTTCCCCGAGACCGGGCCCAGAACAACGCCTCACTAGCGAGGGTGCTTGCGACTATACTGATCCCGCGCTGACAAGAGGGGCGATCTCGTTGTGGGGTCTCGCTTCAGGGAAGATCAGCTAGTCGTGAACATTCTTGAAAGGATCATTATGTCCGGTTACACACCCCCTCCGGCAGGCCCCCCATTCGACGCGCCAGGCCAGGCCTCCGTGCCGCCCCTTGATCAGAATCAGCCTCCGGCCACGTATCCAGGTCAGCCGGTGCAAGGGACCAATCCCGGGCAGCCGACGCCAGGGGCCTATCCTGACCAGTCAACTCCGACTTACCCAACTCAGGGGGCGCCGCAGGCTTACCCTGCTCAAGCGGCTCCCGCTTACCCTGCTCAGGCGGCTCCCGTTTACCCCGGCCAGGCGGCGCCGACCTACCCCGGCCAGGCGGCGACCACTGCAGGCCAGGCAAGTCCGGCCTACCCCGACCAGTCAACTCCGACTTACCCAGGTCAGGGAGCGCCGCAGGCTTACCCCGCTCAAGCGGTGCCCGCGTACCCCGACCAGGCGGCGACCACTGCAGGCCAGTCAACTCCGACCTACCCAGGTCAGGGAGCGCCGCAGGCATACCCTGCTCAAGCAACGCCCACTTACTCCGGTCAGGCGGCTCCCGCTTACTCCGGCCCGGCGGCGCCGACCTACCCCGGTCAACCAGTTCCATCGGCCTACCCACCTCCGTCCATGGCCTATGCGCCCGCCGCACCCCAACGCAACACACTGATCTTTGTGGTGTCGATTCTCATGCTCATCGGAGCGCTGATCAACTTCATCGCAGGATTTGGTGTCCTGGCTCTTCTGGGAGCGGCTGGGGGTGACGTGGACTCAGCCGGCATCCTGGTTGCTGCCGGAGTGTTTGCCATTGTCGCTGCCATTCTTGGGCTGGTGGCGGGGGTCATGGGCATCCGCCACGCCGCGAACCGAGACAAGGCCTCTCTTCTGTTCAATATCGGTATCGGCTTGTGTGGCATCTCTCTGATCAGCCTGATCATCACGATCGTCACCGGTGAAAACGTCGTCTCTGGAATCTTCGGCTTCGCCTTGCCGATTCTGTACATGGTCGGCGCGAACAACCTGAAGAAGCAGGCCTGACTGGTCACCAGTCAGCCATGGGCCTGGTGGCCTGACCATCCGGCAGGCTCTTCACGATAGGACGGGCGGGGTCGGTGCCCTGCCTTGTCCGAAACTGGCAGACTTTCCCGTCCCTACGGTGGGGCCGGGCGGTTCTCCCTGCCTGAAAATGGCACATCCTCTCTCAGCACGATGGGACCGGAACGGTCCACCAGTAGCTCGTCACATTGTCGGCGTGGGGTTCGGTGGACCAAAACCCACCGGCGTCGTAGCCTTGAGTCATGTCGTTTGAACCCACGGATGTCGGGCCACTCTTCGGCGGGGACCAGCCCGTCCTCGACTCCGACCGCCAACTCGTCCTCAACCTGCTGGTGGCCGCCAAAGCCGACGCCCGCTTGGTCGACTGGGACTACTCCGCCCGCGTGGCAGCCGTCTATAACGCTCGCACCTTCGACGACCTCGTTCCCCTGACCCGCGACCTCATGGTCTGATGGGCGAACCGTCAGGTCGTCCGACCCCATGTCGCTCGACGACAGCCCCATGGACGGAAGTCATGGCCTGATGGGTGAACCGTCGAGTCGTCCGACCGCTTGTGCAAGACTCAGGTTTGTGGGAGGCCTCGCCCTGCAGTGACATTTGCCATCCCCAACTCGGTGTTTTCGCGCCGCTCATCAGCATCGGGGATGACAAACCCCCTCATTTCAGACCTCAAATGCGCGGTATCTCATCCCACATACGCCAATACCAATCCTGGTTGCCAGCATCGGGGATGGGAAATCGACCGGCCGAACTGAACGGGCGAGAGCGACGGTTCTGCTCATCCGAAGATGACTCATCTTCGACTCCCACGGTCAGGGTTGGTACGCTCCGCGGGCAGTTCATCCGAAGATGACCCATCTTCGACTCCCACGGTCGGGGTTGATCAGCCCGCCGGTCGCTCATCCGAAGATGGTCGGTCTCCCCGCCCCACGATGGGACCAGCGCGGTCGACCAAGGCCTCGGGTGTGGATGGCGGTCGGCGCGGCCACTGTCCGCCACTGCTCCCACTCGCTCCCTTGAGGACCCCGAACAGCGCCTGTTTCAATACCTATGCAGTGTCGTCTATTGGTGCACGACTCGCGCTAAAATCGTCGCATGGTTGCACAGGCATTTGGAATCGACATCGGCGGGTCGGGCATCAAAGGGGCTCCGGTGAATCTGGAGACTGGGGAGTTGGCGACGGAGCGGGTACGTATCCCCACGCCACAACCATCCACACCGAAGGCGGTCGCGAAGACGGTGGCCAAGCTCTTGGATGAGTTCGGGGATCAGGCCAAGGACATGCCGATCGGCATCACGGTGCCGTGTCCGGTCATCAACGGTATCACCCCGGCCATGGCCAACCTCGACAAGCAATGGATCGGTTGTGCGGCGGCCGACGTCATGACCAGTGTGGTCGGGCGACCGATCACCTTGCTCAACGACGCGGACGCGGCTGGCTTGGCGGAGGTGTACTTCGGGGCAGCCAAGGGGCATAAGGGTTTGGTCATTGTCACGACCTTGGGCACCGGCATCGGGTCGGCGCTGATCTACGGCGGCGTCCTCATCCCCAATTCTGAGCTTGGACATTTGGAGATTGATGGGTTTGACGCCGAGAAACGCGCCGCCGCGTCGATCCGCACCAATGAGGATTTGAGTTGGAAGGCCTACATCAAGCGGTTGCAGCGCTACTACGAGACCTTGGACTTCCTCTTCTCTCCCGACATGTTTGTTGTTGGTGGTGGTATCAGTCGGGATGCGGACAAGTTCCTGCCCTTCCTCAAGCTCAACGCCTCAATCGTGCCTGCGCAGTTGCGCAATCAGGCCGGCATCGTCGGAGCGGCTTGGTACGCGCATCAGGCTCAGGCCTCATCTCCGACTCGGTCACCCCAGGGTTGAGGGTCGTCGGCTCGCTGAGGTGCGCTGAGGGTCGCCTCACGCGCTTCTTCAGGGGTGAGGGTGGCCGTCGCCGGGGTGCGCTGAGGGTCGTCGGCTCGCTGAGGTGCGCTGAGGGTCGTCTCACCCGCTTCTTCAGGGCGCGGGGTCGTCGCACACCCGATGACGAGGCCGGAACGCTGTCGCCGTCGAGCCACATCGCCTCACGCGGTTCCTCCGGGCACGGGGTCGCCCCGTCGCCAATGAGAAGCCGCCCGAGCCGGGTCGCGGTCGCGAGTTCCTCGGTCGGATGGCAACTCGACAAACCGCTCACCCCATCACCCGGCGGGAACCCGCCAGCGCCAGTGGATCACTGATCCGCCGGGGGCTTGCGGGAGACTCCATCGCAGCCGTCGTACCAATCGCTGACCTTGTCACGCAGGTGTTCGAGGCCTGACTCGTCCTCGTCGATGTGGCTGACGACCGCGTCCAGGAAGGCTTCTTCGTCGGCCACGGCGGGCGGCACCTTGTCGGTCGCCCCCGGCTCGACGGCGTGGACCGACCCGTGGGGCCGTGTCTCGGTCATTTCTGTGTCATCGTTCGTGCTGCTCATACTGTTGACCATAGTAGACTCCCCTCACAACATCACCTGAAACACCGTGGAAACGCCATTCCCAGTATTCTTGGCTCTTGGGGAAATGATGAAGCGTCATCGGAGAGGGAGGCAAATATGACGGACACACCTATTGACGACACAACCATGAACGAGCCACCGGTCAATGAGATCCCCTTTGACATCCTGCAGCACGCGACGCTGACCTTGCCTGACGGGCAGACGGCGGACTTGCCGATCGTGGTCGGATCGGAGGGGGAGAAGGCGGTCGACATCGCCCGTCTGCGCGCCACCACCGGCTACATCACCCTTGACGATGGGTACACCAACACGGGCTCATGTATGTCGGACATCACCTTCATCGATGGAGAGAAGGGGATTTTGAGGTACAGGGGCTACCCCATTCAGGAGATCGCCAAGCGCTGCTCGTTCGTCGAGGCGGCTCAGTTGGTCATCTGGGGCGAGTTGCCCACGCCTGAGCAGCGCCATCATTTTTCCGACATTCTGGCGGAGAACTCTGCTTTGCCGGAGGACTTTTTGCCACACTTCTCGGCTTTTCCGCCGCACGCCCACCCCATGTCGATCCTGTCGGCCATGGTCAACGCTCTGCAGACCTATGACTTGCCGGGCATGACAATCGACTCTGATGAGGAGTTTGAGCGGGTCAGCGCGACCTTGATCTCGAAGGTGCGCACGATCGCCGCCGCCTCCTTCAAGTCCTCGATCGGTGAGCCGATCATGTACCCCCGCTACGATCTGCGCTACGTCGAGAACTTCCTGCACATGATGTTCTCCCGTCCCTACCGTGACTATGTGCCGTCGGCCGAGGCCACGCGGGCTCTCAACTTGTTCCTGATCCTGCATGCGGACCATGAACAGAACTGCTCGACCTCGACGGTGCGTATGGTCGCCTCCGGGCAGGCCAATTTGTATGCTTCGGTGGCAGCCGGGGTGTGTGCATTGTGGGGTCCCTTGCATGGTGGCGCCAACCAGGCTGTCATCGAGATGCTTGATCTGATCCAAGAGTCCGGTATGTCGACGCGGGAGTACATCACCAAGGTCAAGGACCGCACCGCCGGTATCAAGCTCATGGGGTTCGGCCACCGTGTCTACCGTAGTTATGACCCGCGCGCGCAGATTCTCAAACAGGCGTGTGACGACTTGTTGGAGTCGCTCCACATCACCGATCCGCGCCTGGCCATCGCCCGTGAGCTCGAAGAGGTCGCCCTCGAGGACGACTATTTCGTCCAGCGCAAGCTCTACCCCAATGTCGATTTCTACTCCGGCACCATCCTGACGGCCCTGGGCATCCCGCCGGAGATGTTCACCGTCATCTTCGCGATCGGTCGCGTCGCCGGTTGGATCGCCAACTGGAAAGAGATCCACGATTCGGCCAACTCCCGCATCTATCGTCCGCGTCAGATTTACACCGGCCCGAACGAGCGTGAGTGGATCAACCGCTTCCAGCGTGAGCGCAACACCACTCAGGGCTTCATCGTTCCCGAGGAGTTGCGCAGCCACACGGCCTAAAGACGTCTACATCTGCTGCATTATTGGCGTGATCGCGCGTTGAGTATGGCGCGAGGGTAGTCGACCGGCGTCACCGCATGGGACTGACAGTCCGCAGGTCGCCTGTGCCTGGGTAATCGACATAACTGAGCAATCTTTTGCCCTTTGTGAGTCGGTCATCATTGTTGGCCATAGTTATGTCGCCTCTGAGGCACGAATCGGTGACATGACTATGGCAAAGTACGACTCAGAGACTCAAAAGCCTCATACTTTGCTCAGCTATGGACGGGCCGGGTTGGCCCTGCGGTGGGGGCGAAAGATGGGTGAATCTTTGGACGAGTTGCTTCTGGATCGTTCCGGTCCCATGGTGGGGGGAGAAAGTCGGCCACTTTCAGACGAGTTGTGGACCGGTCGCTTCGGCCCTGCGGTGGGAGTCAAAGGGTGGTGAATCCTTGACGAGCGACCGCACTTGTCCGTGTCAGTGTCACAGGGTCGTGCGCGCATCAAGCGGTAGCGCAGACGCAGCGAAGCGTAGTCGTGAGCGAGCGCGCACGACCCTGTGACACTGACACGGACCACGGACAACCCCACCTCGACGGCTGCCTCCCCATGTGATAAATTGATGCCACCTCGCAAGTGTGAGGGCGGAGCCGGTTGTCAGACGCCGACTTCGATGACGCCTCGGCATCGCGCCGAGTCCCAGTCAAGGGGGAAATGATGGCCACGAAGAAGATTGTCAGCGCGGAAGCCAGCCTGCCGAAGCAGGCCAAGGGCGCGTCCACGGGGGCGCCAGGCTCGGGCGCGGGGGACGAGGGTGCGCCCCGTTCCACGTTCACGCCCACACCTGAAGCGAAGAAGCAGGCCACGATGTTCCGGTTGATCGCGGCCGCCTGCTGGGTCGTGGCCATCGGCTTGGAGGCTTTCGCCATCTTCTTCCTCTTGCGGCACACCGAAATCAACGGCTTCATGGTGTGGTTGATCGGCTCGATCGTCGTCATCGCGGGCCTGTCCATCGCGGGCTCGATGTTGTGGAAGCGGGCCAATCGACTCGATCCGGCCTCAGAGAAGGAGCCGATACGGTTCTTCATTCAAAACCAACTCGGCGCTATCATCGCTATCATCGCCTTCTTGCCGCTGATCATTCTGATCTTCACCAACAAGAACATGTCCCAGTCTCAGAAGACGATCGCTGGAGTGGTCGGCATCGTGGCCCTTGTGGTCGCGGGCTACTTCGGCATCGACACCCAGCCGCCGTCGGTCGAGCAGATGGACACTCAGTCAGCCACGGCTCGGGCATACACGGGCAAGGATGAGGTCTACTGGGTCAAGGGGGGGTCGGTCTATCACCTGTGCGCCGAGTACCCTGAGGGCACGACCATCGCACCTCTGGCGCGTGGCGATCTGGACAAGAATCCGGTTGTCTCTGGCACTGTGGCTCAGGCGGTGGCGTCAGGCATGAGCCGACTGAGCATGTATGGCTTCTCTGAGTGTGGGTACACCGAGGGGCAGCCCGCTTTTCCGCAGTACCTCGATGTGAACGCCTCTGCGGACGCCAGTTCGACCGCCAGCGCGTCGACCCAGCCGAGCGACTCTCCTTCCTGATGGGTCGCCCCGCTGGACTGACCAGCGGCTGGGCAGGGCGGCGGGTGGCTCATCGCCACTGGCCGCCCCTTGGCGAGGCCTGTGACTGGGCCACAGCGGAGATCCGCGTCTGCGCTGGTCGGGGGTGGCTCATTTCCGCTCGTCGCAGCACCCGTGGACCCGTCGCGGACCGGCCACTGGCGCCGTCTCGGTGGCTGGTCCGTGCACCGCGTATTGTCCTCGATGTGAACGTTGTGGAAATTTAGTTGCCACAAGCGTAGGTTGGCCTTATCCTAGTTCCATTGGCGGATATAACTTGTTTGTTTAGTGGAATCATACTAATGCGGTAGGCACTGCGTTATTCAATAGGGTACTTGTTTAAATTGTGACGTCTTGGGAGAGATGTTTTGACTGCGGGGTTGAGCTTATGGGGCCGCGCAATCATGACGGTATGTTGTCTGGGGTGAGGGTTGCGGGGGCGCCAAATCCGGCCAGCAGATCGTGAGAATGGGGGGGCAATGACAATGTCGATCATGAATCGACTCTCACTTGGGGGAAGAAAGTGTTGGATTTACAGGCTAGTTACGAGGCGGTCCGAATCACCGCCGGAGTGTATCGAAGATCGGGGCGGACGCTAAGGGTCGGCGGTCGGCAGCGAATGGAGTTCGTCCAAGCGCTGCTCGACACCGACCTTTCAACTGCGGCGGCGGATGTCTGTGTCGAGTCAGCGGTGGTGAGCGACCAGGGCAGACCTCTCGGCCTGGCGGTCGTCCTGATTGGTGACGACCAGGTCGATCTGGTCGTCGAGGCGCCATCAGAATGGTTCGACGCGGTGGTCACCGCTTCGTCGCACTATGACGTCACCTTGGGTGAGGATGGTGCGACGCCGGTCCAGGTCGAGGGGCCACGGGCCTGGACGGTGGTGGCTGACATCGGCAGGCGCGACATCCGCCACCTGGGCCAGCGTGAGTGCGTCGCGGCTCAGGTGGATGGCACGCCCGCCCTGCTCGCCCGAACGGGAACCACCGGTGAGCATGGTTACTTGGTTCTGATGTCAGATGACACGGGTCTCGCCACTTTGGCGGCTAGGGCGGAGAAGGTCGGCGGCGGCTTGATCGATCCGGCGGTGCTCCCGCGCGTCTGGCTTGAGTCAGGGCACCCGGCGCAGACTGGTCAGTCAGGGGTGCTGAGCCAGGTGAGGCCAGGCGCCCAGGAGTGGATCGGCGCCGCCCTGACAGCGACGCCTGTGAGCACAACGACCGATCCGGCGGACTCTTTGGTTGTCGAGCCGCCCCAAGCGCTCGATCTGGTCGCTCACCACTGTGTGCCGGTGTTTTTCAAAGACGTCGACTGCCCGCCGGTGGGCTCGCTGGCAGTCGTCGACGGGAAAGTCATCGGCTGGGTGGTGGTCCAGACTCCGCGGGCCGGGCAGCCCGATGGTCTGGGGCTGGTGATGCTGGACGAGCGGCACACGGGAATCGGCACCGACATTCAGGTCGGCTCGGTCGCCGGTCGGGTGGTCACCCAGCCGCTGATCGGTCTCTTGTCACACATTGAAGAGGTTGGGGCGGAGCCGGTCCTGGATCCACCAGCGTCATGCTGCGCCGATCCGTCGGTCGGCTGGCAGCTGGTCTGATTGTGGCCCGAGCAGGCAGGAGCGTTGACTGGCTCACCTTAGGCCTTTGCCTGGCTTAGTGGCCATGGCCCGAACCCTTCGCGGTGTAGTTGGGGGACGCACCGCGAAGGGTCGGGTCATCCCCCGGCGCGCGAGGCGATATCGCGGAACCGTGGTCGTGTACGCAGGTCACGGCCAGGCCGGGGGACGACCCTTGGCGCCGTCCACAGTGACGGCGAGTCGGTAGTGTCCACGTTAGGGGGGTCCGTCGACGTGCTGGGGTCAAGTCGCCAGATTGCGTAGGGTCCCACCCGCATTGAGTACTGTGCGAGCCCGGGGAAGCGATGACCGATCATCACATCCTGGCTGGTCCTCCCTGTCGAACCGGCGGCCGGACCTGCTGACCGTCTGCCTGTCCAGCCACTGAAAGCCCCGACTGGTTACGTAGTCAGACTCGGATTCTGCGCAGTGGAGGGATGTGGATACGCAAGCCTGCCCGATCGACGCCGAGGGTTGTAGGGCCTTGTACACTTTCGGGAACATTGAGGTTCCGCGGATGGGTGCTTCGGGCCAGGGTGTGACTCATGGGCAGTCCCCGAACGACCTGTCCGCGGGGCCTTCCAGTCTCAGCACGGGAGGGGAAAACTGATATGACGCCGGCGCATGACCGCAGTCTGACCGAAATGGTCGAGCAGACCATCACCGATCTTCTGGACGGGTTGAGCGTTCTGGTGACGGGGTTGCCGGGGTCGGGGCGCAGCCACCTGGTTCGGGCTGTGACTGACGAGTTGCGCGCTCAGGGCGCCGTCATCATCTCCCTCAGCGGCGACCGAGTTTTGGCCGATCGGCCGCTGTCTGCTCTGGTGACTGCGGGATTCGGGGTCGATCCGAGTCAGCACAGCGTCGGCACCATGCCCTTGCTGGCCACTGTGACGGCTTCGCTGGAGGCCAGCATTGAGCGGCGCAGTGCCATCGTCATCATTGACGACGCCAGCGAACTGGACCCCGCCTCGGCGGGGGTCATCATCGGGCTGCGGCGTCGCCGAGACACGCCGATGTTACTTGTCGGCGACTATTTCTGGCCCCAAGCCGATCCTTTGGCCAAGCTCATCAGCGCCGCCCAACCGGTGGTGACTGTGCCGGTGCGTGAGAAGATGTTCGGCGAGATCACCCAGATGGCTGACGGGATCCTGGGCGGAGTCACCGAGGCTAGCGCCGTCTCACGCATCATCGCTTTGTCGGGCGGTCTGCCTGGCGTGGCCGAGGCCATCATTCGCATCGGCCGTCGCAACGGTCGCCTGGCCGTGGTCGATGGGGTCTGGCAAGTCGTCGACGATCTGTGGGACGACGGGCTTCAGTCCAGCCTGACACCCTTGCTGCACGGGCTTGATCCCAAGCAGATCGAGGACATGGCTGAGATCGCCACGCCTGGGACGGTCCCCGGCCACGTCCCACACAGCCCGAGTGAGACCCACAACTGTGCTGACTCGGTGGCTGAGTTGATGTGGCGAGGACTGGTGCGGCCCGACCACACCTCGACCACGGGGGAGCTCTATGTCTACCCGCCCGCCCTCGGCCGCCTGCTGCGGCGCCTGCCCACCCATGACTCGCCACCTCGTGAGGTCCACATCCTTGAGGCTGGCAATAAGGGGAACTGGTTGCTGGCCATGACGGGGCTCGAAGCGGCGGTGCTGGCCAATCGCACCCGCGTCCAGTGGCGTGAGGACGTCGCGCGCGACTGGGACCGCTGGGAGCAAGACAAGTCTCATCGCAACTCCCTGCCCTTGCTCATCACCCTGCTGTCAGGTGTGGTCGATGATGAGCGGATCGCTGTGGTGCTGGATCAGACTGTCGGCGACGACCAAGACTCGTACGTTCGCTTCCGTCTGCTCGAATCGACCTATCAGGTCATCTGGAACGACAACCTTCGTGGCGCGCTGGACGAGTTGAATCGATTGTGTGACCTTCATCCCGCCTACGAGATGTACCTGCGTGGCTACGCGGCGCATCTCACCCTGATCGGCGACCGTGTCCCCTCCGACGAACTGCTGCGCTTGCCGCGCTCCTCTGAGGACATCACTTGGGATGACATGTTGTTGGTGGCACGGGCTGAGTCGCTGACCGCTCAAGGCGATGTCCGTGGAGCGGCCGAACTGTTGAACCCGCTCGACCCCATGACCGGCGGTATGCCGATCATCAAGCAGGTGCTCCAAGGCATGGTGCGCGTCCTCGACGGTGACGTGTCCGGTGGGGTGGAGTGGGCGACCGATCACCTGAAGCAGGCCGCTGACCGCTCTGACTACAGATCCATCGCTGGCCATGCCTACGTCGCCGCGCTGGGCATGAGCATGCTGGGACGCTTCACCGAGTTGGAGTCCATGGTTGAGATCGTCTACCGGCTGTCGGAGATGAACGGTCTGATGAAGTATTACAAGACTGGTGTCTTCTCGATTGGCGCCTTCGTGGCGTCGTGGGAGGACCGCCAACAGTATGCCCAAAACCTGGCCAGTCAAGCCCGTGCCCTCGGCGCCGTGGCCGGACCCTTCCCAGGGATGCTCAATCGACTCGACCAGCATCTGACCACTCCGGCCGCCGCCTCGTGGGACGAGATCGACGACCTCTTGAGCCGTGGCTACGTCGCCAACGCGGTCTATCTGGCCATGTTGGCCGCCGAGTCGGACCCCGACCCAGAACGGGCCAGGCCCGTCATTCGGGCCGGTTCGGCCTGCCGTGCGCGGGTCCTGCAGGCGATGACAAGGTATATTGATGCCTATGTCGATAAAGACATTGACCACTTCGGTGAGATCGTCGACGAGTTGCGAGCTGCCTGTGGTCCGGTCGACGCCACCCGCGGACTGATCTCATGGGCGCTGCTGGCGCGCGAGTCCGGCGACATTCTCGGCTGGCTGGACAAAGCCCAAGCCGCCTGGGAGGAGGCTGGCCGTATCGGTCGTCCCTGTCGCGGTTTGTTCGCCCGGCTGGTCACTGCCGTCGACCTGACCGGTCGCGAAGCCGAGATTTCCGGTTACGCCCTGTCGGGCCAGTCGGCGGCGCGCACGGCCGACGCCATGGGTCTGTCATCACGCACCGTTGAGACTCACCTCCAGTCGGTCTACCGTAAGACTGGCGCCTCCAATCGCGACGAGTTGCGCCAGATCACCAACACCTGGTTCGCCTTGTGATCCGGTGAGGGGGTCTGCCGGGGATAAAAACTGACCGGCAGCAATACATATATATCGTATTGACATCCAGGAAATATCACGGAAGTATATGGACATATCAGAACGATATGAACGCCCTTCCATGCGGTGTTCACGTAAGGAGACATGTCCAGATGACTCACAACCATCTCACCCAAGCTCGACCGCCCGCCGCCTGGCGTGGCAGGCGGCGCCTCACCATGGCGACCGCCGCTGTCACAGCAGTGACGCTGTTCGCCACCTCGGGGTTGCTGACCTCGACGGCTTCGGCCCAAACGACATCCCCAGCCAACATCTCGACGGTGACCAACACCTCCACCGAGGCGTCGCGCGCCTTCAATTGGGACGCCGCCACGATCCAGAGCAACATGAACCTGAAGGGTTCTCCCAACGCACCGACCTGGTCGACCAGCACCGACCCGACCGGCCAGAAGTACCTGGACTTGACCCAAGACGGTGGCCAGGCTCAGTTCCGCTATGGCTTCTTGACCAAACAGGTGTCGGCCAACACCGACTTCACGGTCAACGGCTACTTCAACCCCAACCGTTTGGTCGACAACAACCAGGCCAACCACGGTGACTGGGTGGGCCTGGTGCTGATTCCGCAGAAGTGGGAAGACATCACCATCAACCCGACGGTCGGTGGCGGTCTGGGCATCGACAAGGTGCCCAACGCCATCGCCGCTGGCGTCGACATGAACCTGAACACTGAGTACAACGACGGCATGTGGGGGCCCTACGTCGGCGTGCGGTACACCAACTCCACTGGTGCCATCAACAACAACGTCGGCTGCGACAACATCGGCATGTGTACTCGCCAGGCGACGGCCGGTCAGGACATCCGAGCGTGGGGAACCACCATGAAGTACACCTTCCAGTACTTCTACAACGGTGGCAACCCTTATGTCATCTACACCCTGACTGACGGCACGCGGTCCTTCACGGTCAACACCCAGACTTCCGGCGTGAAACTGAACGTCCCCGTCGACGGTGTTTTCACCATCGGTGTCAACGCCGTCAATGGCCAAAACACCCAAGGTATGCGGGCCTCGATCGACTCCGTCCAAGGCACCACCGGTTCCTACAAGGGCACGATCAACTACCTGGTCGATCCCAACGTCGTGCCCGCTGGCGGCACGGTCGCTCCGTCGACCACCCTGTCGGCTGGCCCTGGTGAGATCGTCGGCGTCACCGGCATATCCACTGGCG
>JAITVA010000083.1 GCA_031286045.1 Propionibacteriaceae bacterium
GAACAGATGCAAGATCTCTGTGCCCGTAGTCGAGTCCAAGGCGCCGGTGGGCTCATCAGCCAACAACAGGGCTGGCGCAGTGATGAGCGCCCGCGCGATGGCCACGCGCTGCTGCTGACCACCGGACAACTCGTTCGGGCGATGCCGCACCCGGCCGGTCAGGCCGACGAGACGCATCGCCTCGTCGGCCTTCACCACCGCCTCAGCCCGAGAAGTTCCACGCAGCAACAGCGGCATGATGACGTTCTGTAGCGCCGTATATTGTGGAATCAAGTGATACTTCTGGAAAATGAACCCGATCTTTTGGTTGCGCAGTCTGGTCAACTCGCGGTCGGTGTGCTCATGGACCTCCTCTCCATCCAGGCAGTACTCACCGCTGTCGAGCGTGTCCATGCAACCGATGATGTTCATCAAAGTGGACTTGCCGGAGCCGGACGGACCCAGGATGGTGAGAAACTCACCGGACTCGACGCTCAGATCCACATCCTTGAGAACGTGCACCCTGTCGGTGCCCACCGCGTACGACTTGTTGACTCGATTCATGGTGAGGAAGGCACTCATGGCTCACTCCATGACCTTGATGGACGTAATCTTGCCCTGAGCGTCGAACATGATCATCAACACGTTCCCCTCTTTCAGATCCGACACCTTGAGCGTCTTGCCGAGGAGGTTGAAGATCGGGACCCCGGCTGGAACAGTCAGATCCTTGGTCGCACCGGTGTAGTCGAGCGACATCTTGTCGTCACCTTGGGAGTGCATGGCGCCATCGTCGTCGATATATTTAATATCACCTGCGGAGCCATTGGAGCCCCCACTGCTGTCGCCACCTTCAGCTGGAGGCGCCGCCTGAACCATGACTCCGCCGTCGTCACCGCCGGGAGCGTCGCCACCAGGGGCTCCGCCTGGGGCCGCGCCGGGAGCGCCAGCGGGCATCTGGGCCGGATCGAACCCCTCTGGCGGGTTGGCCAAATCAAGGGTCAACTCATTGCCCACCAGCGAGGACACCTTGCCAAAGATCGGGTCCTTCGACGTGGTGCCACCAGTCTTGGGTGGAGTCGAGGAGGCGCCGGGAGCGGCCGACGACGATGGAGCGACCGGGGTCTGCGAGGCCGGTTGACCGCTGCAGGCGGCGGTGCCGACCATCATCACCATGGCCGCCGTCACGCCCAGGACCGTCCTCGCCAGGTGGGACGAGCCGGCGGGACGCCCGGCCCTCAAGGCCGACGACCTGTCGACACGATTGAGCGGGGAGAACAGGTGGCCGTTTTGTAGGGATTGTTTCTTCATTATATTCACCTTTCTTGTTTTTACTCGTGGTTCAGTGCGTCGATCGGCTTGAGCCGAGACGCCTTGTAGGCGGGATAGAAGCCGAACAGAGTACCCGTCACGACTGCGAATCCCAACGCGATGACCTTTCCGTCGAGCGTCGCCACCGCCGGTATGCCGGTCAGTGTCAGCAGTGGCATGCAGGCGTAGGACAAGGCGACGCCGACACCGCCGCCGAACAGGGAGATGATGACGGATTCGAGGAGGAATTGACCCATGATGTCCTCACGGGAGCTGCCGAGCGCCTTCAAGATACCGATCTCTTTGGTCCGCTCTTTCACTGACACGAACAAGACATTCATGATGCCGATGCCACCGACGATGAAGACGATGGTCGCCACCGATATGAGCAAGAGGTTCATCGTGCGAGCCGACTCCATGGCGGCGTCGATCCGGCTTCCCGCGTCCTCCAGTTGGTAGTCAGAACCGTCTTCGAGGACATAGTCCAAAGTGCCGCGCATTTGCCTCATAGCCGAGCCGACGTGATCGATGCTGTCGGCCATGGCCACGATCTGGGGCATCGAGAAACCGTCAGCCAGAAACAGCTGCCCCGTGGAGAAGGGGATGAACAGTGACTCGTCGGGATTGACGCCCTGCATGGCGTCGCCCTTGCGCTCCAAGACACCGATCACGCGGTACAACTGTTCACCGATCTTGATCACCTTGCCGAGCGCCTCTTCCGGGCTGGAGAAGTACTTCCGGGCGATGCCGTCACCGAGGACGACCACCCGCGCGGCGTTCTCGACATCGGCCTCCGATATGTTCGAGCCGAGGCTGATAGGAAAGTTGTTGATCGTCTCATAGTTCGCCAGGACGCCGGTGATCTGGGGATTGGCCTTCTGGTTGTTGATGAAGGTGTCCTTGTAATATGTGTTGCGGATGGTGATGTCCTTGAGGAACATGTTCTCCTCCATGATCTGGCGCATATGCTCCTGAGTCAGCTTCGGCAGTTTGGTGAGGTCCATATCCGAGCCGAAGGCCTTGCCATAGTCGGGATTGATGTAGATCGTCTCAGCGGACAGCCCCTTGAACTGACCCGCGATCCTCTCCTCACCCCCCTTGCCGATGGCGATGACCATGACGATGGTGACCGCCCCGACGATGATGCCGAGCGAGGTGAGAAGGACCTTGAACTTGTTCTGCATCAGGTTGGTCCACACGATGCGCGCTGTCTCCGGGAATCTCATGACCGTCATCCCTCCACGACGACGGTGTCGCCGTCCTTCAGGCCGTCAACGATCTCGGAGACCTTGCCATCCGAGAAGCCGGTCGTGATTCGCGTCTCCGCCCAGCCGCCGTCGGAATTCTTCAGCTTGGCCCACTGCTCGCCGTCACGGGTCGAGATCGCTTTGTTCGACACCTGGACGACGCCCTTCTTCTGCTTGACGATGAGGGTCACATTGGCCGTCATCCCCTGCAGGATCTCGGCGTCACTCGCGTCGATGGTGACAAGCACTTCGTAGGCCACCGGGTTGGAGTCCTTCACCGGGGTCAAAGACCGGCTCGTGACCCTGCCGGTGAACTTCCGGTCGCCGAAAGCGTCGAGGGTGAACTCGACATCCTGGCCCTCACGGACCTTGCCAATCTCCGACTGGGGAATTTGCACGACGACCTGCCTGTGACCAGGATCACCCAAGGTGACCACCGCAGTCTCAGGACCGACCTCGTCGCCGACCTTGGCGTCCAGCGACAAGACCGTGCCGGCCTGAGACGCCGTCAGATCGGGGTGGTCCGCGACCGCCTGCAACTGATCGAGTTTGCGCTGGGCGGCGTCACGGTCGATGATGGCCTGGTCGACAGCGTGGGCCAGGTTGCGCGAGTTCGCGTCGGCGATCTGCTGGTCGAGCCTGTTCTGCGTGCGGCGAGCCTCGTCCTGCTTGGCCTTGGCGTCCTTCACAGACGAGAGGCTGGCCTGGGCGCCCTCAAGTTGAGAGCGGGCCGCGTCGAGCTGGGCCTGGAGACTGTCACGACGCCCGGTCAACTCTTGGCGACCCGGGTCGGACTGCTCCAACCCGCTCAGCTGCGAATCCACTTGCGCGATCTGGCTCTCAAGGCCACTGATCGTACGTCGCAGGGAGTCCACCTGGGCTTCGGCCTGGGTGATCTGAGCCGCGGTGTCCGCTGCGGTCGTGTCTGCCGTGGCGCCGTTCTTCTTGTCGTTCAGCTCGCCCAGGGCCTTGGCGTCCTTGGCTTGTTCGAGGAGGACCTTGGCCTTCTCAAGCTCATCGCGCGCCGTGGCCAAGGCCTCGTTGAGTTTATTGACATCCACAGTGGCGAGCTTGTCGCCCGCGTTGACCGTCTGGCCAGGTTTGACGAAGAGTTCGCCCAAAGTGACCATGTCAGCGTACTTCTGGGGCACACCGTTCAGCCGCACCGTTCCTTGACCGTTGACGCCTGCGGTGATGTCACCCTTGGTGACTGGATAGTCACGAGTGATCGGTTGATCCTGCGCGTCGGCCTGCGCGCTGGCCACCACCCGCCAGGCCACCACTGCGGCCACGGCCACGATCAAGGCGACCACCAACGCCACCATCCGCTTCGCTGTTTTCCTCATTCTCACAAAGCCCTTCATTTCCTCGGTTGACATCCACCGTAGGAAAAGGGGGGTAAGCAGACGGTTAAGGGACTCCGCCGATAAGGCGTTCGGGGTGTGACCAGGCTCAAGGATCAAGGCAGCGATGGGTCAGATCGCTCTGATCGAGGCCACCTTGAGTCTCGGCGTCGTTCTGAAAGAGGGAGCAGGAAAGACAGGTCCTTATTTCACCTTCGTGGTCTAACCTGAAATAAGAGGCATAGGATTGGATCATTAGCTTCAGCTTGGGAGGCAACATGTCAGCTGAACGAACTTCCATTGTGCAACAGACTCATCAAGGAGACCCACGCCATTCTCATGGCTGACACTCGCAGCCATGAGAAGGATCCCGGTCAGTTCCGACACTCACAGAATTGGATCGGTGGTCAGGGCAGCACCCTGAAGAGCGCACGCCATATTCCGCAAGGCGAATCGCACGGAGTATTACGACCGCGTGAGTGAGGTACGAAGAAACGGAGACTACGAGCAATGGGTGAGGTTCTTCCTTGAAGCGGGCATCCTCCGGCAGTCCGGCGGCGAGCACCGTCACCGCATCTTCGCCTACCATAAACATCTCGACATCCTGAAAAAGGGGACACAGTGACTTGAGGTCAGAGCCTCACCACGTCGAGTGAGCGTGTGACGTGCTTGGACGGCCGCCATCAACCGCGAGCAGCGCGCCTCGTGCGGGCGAAGACAGCTCCCGCCAGGATCAGGAAGGCCGCCCAGGCGAAGGGGCTGACATCACGGTGCAGTGTCGATCCACCGGTCTCAGCCGAACTCCCCCTCGGGGCAACCGTTGCGGCGTCGTGGGAGGAAGTTGGCGCCGTTCCAGTCACATTCACCGTGACATTTCCACCAAAATCGAACTTCATGCATGCCCCCTCGTCCGTAGGGTCCGTGATTTGGCTGCTCCCCCATGAGTCGCCGTCGAAATCCGCAACTCTCGTCGACCAAAAATACCCTGCAGCAAAGCAGTCGCTGAAGCGAACCCCGATACTGTCACCGGCGCGCCCGATCTGATTTCGCCACCCTAGAAGGACGGTCCCCGAAGAGCCATAGGCGATCGTGCCCGCATCTGAGTCAATCGTGGCATCACCGGAATAGACCACCCACTCCGTCGGCCCATTTCCGCGAACACCGCTCGCCGCAGGCAAGGGCACTGTCGAGCCCGCCTCAGCCTCCTGCGTCAGCATCAGACCGCTCATATACCATGGCCACTCTTCGGTAGCAATGTCCGACAAGGCCTCCACATTGAGAATATGATTGTGGTCGACCGCTAGGTGCTCCAACCAAGTCATCGCAGCCAGAGAATCGAATCAGGGACGCGCTCCATACTCGAGTTCTGGACGGAAAGCTCACGCAAACTCGGGATCATCTCGAGCTGAGAGAAGTCCTCGACCGTCGAGTTGGTCAACTCCAAGCGATAGGTGTCCGATGTCGATAGGTCGGACAGCCCCGACAAGGAAGCCACTCCATCACACTTCAACGTGTTGCCCTTGTAGAAAGGATCTGAGACACCGACTCTGTCGCTCGTCGCCTGGTTGTAAGCCATGAGCCAATCAACCCCAATCTCCCCATCCTCGGGCGCTGTCATCCCCCACTTCTCTACCCCATCCGTGATGAGACACTGCTTCATTGCTGGGTCAAGAATATGTTGAGACTCATCTGCGTGCGAGTCAGGAACGACGGTTCCAACGGACGACAAAGCCAAAAGCCCGGCGATAAGCGACGCGACAACTCGATGTTTGTTCATGGCAGTGCCTTCTTCCTTGAAACTAGCACGGAGGCAATCCCGATGAGACTGCGCTCGCTCAGAGTAGAGGAATTCGGAGGAGTGGGTCAAAGGATCTGACTGGTCAGCGATCTCACCAAATAGTGCTTCTCACTTTCTGTTCCATAATGATCTATATCGGTTTGAGACGTTGGCGGCTGTCAGTTCTTCGAGTGCGGCGCGGGTCCCCGCGTTTCCCGCGCCGGGTTGCGGCGGCACAACTCGGTCTTGTTCAGTCACCTGTCTTCTTGGTGATCCTGTGGAACATTTCCACCAGCGGTGTGAGATTATGTTGCTCCATCGCCACACGGCAGGCGAGGTCGTTTTCTTCGCCGATGACCTTGCTCCAATCAATCGTGAATCCCGCGCCGCCAGCGACACGTCGCCAAAAGACCCGTTGTGTGCGTCCGTTGCCTTCGCGAAATGGGTGAATGTAGTTCAACTGATCATAAAAATGCGCGAGGCGTCTCACGAATTCGTCGCGGGACAAGCCCTTCAGATCATTCTCGTTCGCGAGTTCATGGAAAACGAACCCTGCCGCACGTTCAACAAAGGCGACCGGGAGAAAGAACCCCGCGTTCTCGCGGTGTTTGCGAATGTCAACCGTGCGAATATGCCCCGCCCAGTCATAGACGCCCTTGAACAATTGAGCGTGCAGGGCGCGAAGCTCCTTGAGATCATTCGTACGGGGAATGTCCACGATCGAGAGTTCCAACTCGTTCGCGAAGACTGCTTGTGGTTCCAGCTCGCGCAACTGGGCCGTAGATTGAGCACCAAGAAGATTGCGTAAATCGCCTATCTCAGGATCAAAATACGGATCAACAAAACTCATTTCACCGAAATTCCATAGCGCGCCCGAATCTGATCCGCGACCTGCTTCGCGTCGACCTTACCAACAATGTAGTTGTCAGCGATACGCTGGGATTCTTCGCTCACAACAAGGTTTTCCAGCCGCTCATTCGCGACCGCCTGCCGCACTTCAGCTTGGCGCTGCTCATCCGCTTTCATAGGAATATTATGCCAAATCACACCACCAACGACAGCACTTACTGTTCGACCGCATTTTGCGGTCTCTCTCCGCTCGGATTTGTGTCAGCCCGACTTCTCGCGCGCGGTGGTCGCGAAACTCTCCACATCCCGAGCCGCTACCCCGCCTTCGGCAACCTGATGGTGAAGGTCGTGCCTTGGTCGCCCGAGGTCACGTCGATAGCACCACCGTGACGCTTGATGACGTCCTGGGTGATGGCCAGACCGAGGCCTGCGCCACCAACCTTGCGGGAACGAGAAGAATCGACCCGATAGAAAGGGTGAAAGATGTCACCAAGCTTGTCGGAGGGGATTCCGATGCCGCTGTCAGCGATGGTGATGGTGGGGCGTCCATCCTTGTCAGCCAGAGTGATATCCACTCGGCCACCCGAGGTGTTGTACTTGATGGCATTCTCAATAATGTTGGCGATGGCCCGCCCCAGCATGACGGAGTTGACCTGGACGACCAGTGGACCCGAGTCGATGGCGATGGTGAGGTTCTTCTCGGCGATGGCCGGACGAAGCTGGTCGACAATCTCAGCCAGCATGGCGTCCAGGTCGACCCTGTCGTCCATCTCGAAGCCACGTTGAGCCGACAGAGCGAACAAGTCATCGACCAGCTGAGTCATGCGCCGAGCTTGCTTGTCCACCACCTCGATGGCGTGCTCGTACTCATCCTTGGTCGGACTGTCGCTCAGACGCAGCACGTCCACATTGGTCCGCATGACCGTCAAGGGCGTCTTCAACTCATGGGCCGCGTCGGAGGCGAAGCGCTTCTGGTCAGCGAAGACCTTGCCCAGGCGCGCCATGAGAGTGTTGAAAGACCTGGCCAGACTGCTGATCTCGTCATTGGAGCCGGGCTCGCCGATGGGAGTTGACAGATCGTTCTCGGTCTTGGTGGCGATCTCACCGCTGAGCGCCCTCAAGGGCTTGAGTGCCCGCCCGAGTAGGAACCAGGTCACCAACCCGGCCACCAGGATGACCGCCACCATCACCCACAATGTACGTTGGGTGAACTGGGTGGAGACGATGACCCCGCCAGATGGCGTTCCCAGTGAGCCATCGGAGCCCGCCGGCGCCATGAGAATGCCATCAGTCGGCTGGTCGGAGGGGCGCGGAGGGGGAAGGGATGGCCCGTCGCCGAGGCCCGACGGAGGGACCGATGCCGAGCCTGCGGGGTCAGGCGACGGGGCGGATGCCGAGGGCACAGAGTCAGACGACGAAATAGTGGGACCAGCCGGGGAGAGGGATGAGGCGGCGGGGTCAGGCGCGCGCACGATGAACACCTCGCGGGCGTTGTACATGGCGGCGAGGGTGAGCACGACGCTGACTCCGACAAGTAGAAGCACCACCCACATCGTCAGGACGGTACGCAAAGATCGCTTTCGCATGATCATGCTCTCAGACCACCGTGGGCTCGTCGCTCGCCATCGACCCTTGAGGCGAAAGCCCACCTAGCCCTGCCTGCGCAGTGACCTGCCCGACGTCGCGAGCACATGACTGGCTCGGCTGCGTGTCCGTCATCCCTGGCCGTCGCACCGCCGGAATGGCGTAGCCAGCCCCGCGAATGTGGATGATGTGGTCGACGTCGCTGTGCTCTCCCAGTTTGCGTCGAAGCGCGCTCATATGGACCTTGACCGAGTTGGAGAACATGGACAGATCCGACTGCCAGACGTGCTCGATCAAATCCTCTGGCGTGACCGGATTTCCATGGTTGGCTAGGAGATACTCCAGGATGTCGTACTCCTTGGGGGTGAGTGGGACGGGTTGGTCGCCGGCGCGGAGCGTGTGGTCGGCGCTGTCCAGACTGAACACGCCGAAATGGAAGACGACCTCGTCGTTGGCGAACCCACGCCGCAGCAAGGATCGTACCCGCGCCTCCAACTCACCGAAATCGAAGGGCTTGACCAGGTAATCGTCGGCCCCGAGGTCGAGCCCCTCGACCCGCTGCTCGAAGGTGGAGCGCGCCGACAAAATCAGGACACGTTGTTCGAGGCCGTGGGCGCGGATGTGCTTCAACACGTCGAGCCCATCCATACTCGGCAAGCTGAGATCAAGGATGACGACATCGTAGTCGTGGGCATCGGCCAGCCCCGCCCCTTCCCGCCCATCCGCGGCCGTGTCGACGACATGCCCTTTCTGCTCGAATCCGCGCTTGAGTGCGTCGAGCAGATCCTCTTCGTCTTCAATGATCAGCAACTTCACGATGACATCGTACCCTCGCTGACAAGGGGTGAAGCCGGGGGACGCCACGGGAAGACGCCACACGGCGGCCGTGAGGCCGACCCGGATGACCGGGCTCCAGCAGTGGATTATCCGCATGACTGCCATGACGAGTCCAGATCCAGCGCCGGACGCCACCACGGGTACAATGACAGCCGTGACTCACGACTATCAACTTATCGAGCTTCCTGAGGACGCCGCGGCGGACGGGCCCTTCGGATGGGCGCTCGCCTCACGGGTCGACCTGGCGAAGGTTGTGTCGCGGGAGTTCTACGGGCACGACGACTGGCCGATCACGGTCCAGGAGTTCATCGGGATGCGGGACCACACCAGGCGCAGCGAGCGGCAGCCTGGGGTTGTCATGGTCGATCCGGCGAACCCGACCAGGGTTGTCGCGAAGGGATGGGGCTACCTCACCCTGCTCGACAACCTCAATAGGCTTGACTTTGAAGTCGTCGTGCATCCTGAGCACCGTCGTCGCGGCCTGGGCACGCAGATCCTGCAGTGGTTCGAGGCCCTGGCCCGCCAGGAGCAGCGAACTACCTTGTCATCCTGGTTTGATATCAAACTCAGCCGCGAGGTCCAGCCTCAGGTGACAGCCCCTGACGGCGGGTCGTTCGACGCGTCGCACCTCGGCTGGCAGTTCGCCAGCAAGCGAGGGTGGTCCTTGGAGCAGATCGAACGGGCGTCGGTGCTGGATGTGCCCGTGGCTTCGGAGCTTCTGGACGAGATCATGCGCGAATCCACTCCCCAGGCGAAAGGCTACCGGGTCGTGACCTGGCGAGGCGCAATCCCAACACAGTGGCGCCAGGGATTCATCGATCTGCAGCGCGCCATGTCCACAGACGCCCCCCAAGGCGGCCTGGAGCATGACGCGGAGGTGTGGGACGAGAAGCGGCTGGCCGACGAGGAGGCCATGGCCGTCGCCATGGGTCGGGTCCGCCTGATGTGCGCCGCCGTCCACGAGGGTACTGGCGAGTTGGCCGGGTTCACCGAATTGAGCTGCCCGGTGCAACCGACCCGGCACGTCTTCCAATGGAACACCATCATCGCCTCCGCCCATCGAGGCCACCGCCTTGGCGCCCTCATCAAGGCGACCAACCTGGCGGAGCTTCAGCGAGTCCGCCCCCAGACGACCCGCGTCTACACATGGAACGCCGTACAGAACTCCTACATGCTCGCCATCAACATCCGCCTCGGGTTCCGTCCCGAGGGTGGCGCGGCCACGGTACAGAAAAAGCTGGTCTGACCCGACGCGCCGACAAGGACCCCAAGTGGGCAAGGTCTGGCCCGCCCGCACGATGGGCGGCGAGCGGCGAGGAGGTCATGACTGTGCCCCGACAATCGATCACGCACCCCGGCACGACCATGGTGATGCCGTGATACGCTCGAAATATCGACCATCTTCTTACTGTGTTTCGAGGTGAATGTGCTGATTATGAACCGAGAGTATAAGGAGGTCTGCCTGGCAGAACCGCCTGAACCACCCCGAGACACCTGGGGAGCCGATGATCAATGCTGTGCCGTCGCCTGAACGCTGGGACAGGCGATCTTCGCCCCCCTGCATCTTGCGACGGACGTCCAGTCCATGGACAAGATGCAGGGAACGAATCTCACCAGCCCCAGCGTCCATCCAACGACACAGCATTGATCATCGACCCCCTAGACCCCCCGACAAACACTACTTTTCACTCGTAGTCGCATCCTGAGGCAGAAGACTGATCGTGGCGCAAGAAATTGCGGTGACTAGGGACTTCACAGTGAAGACAGTCCCCGCATCCACTCGGCTCGTTTCGACCGAGACGGGCCACAGACATCTCACAGAGGAGAAGAATATGAGGATCGGTATCCCCAAGGAAATCAAGAGCCAAGAAGGACGCGTCGCCATCACACCGGCCGGCGTCCACCACCTGAGCCAACACGAGCACACGGTCATCGTCGAAAGGGGGGCCGGAGACGGATCCGGCATCACTGACGAGGCCTTCCGCGCCGCAGGCGCCACCCTGACGACGGCCGACGCGGTCTGGGACCAAGCCGAGATGATCATCAAGGTCAAAGAACCCATCGCCGCCGAGTACCACCATCTGCGTGAGGACCAGGTCATCTTCACCTACCTGCATCTGGCCGCTGACAAGGCCCAGACCGACGCCTTGCTGGCGTCCAAGACGACAGCCATCGCCTACGAGACGGTGCAACTGCCCAACGGCGCCCTGCCCCTGCTGTCGCCCATGTCTGAGGTGGCCGGACGCATGTCCGCCCTGGCGGGCGCCTTCTACTCCTTCCGTCACTTCGGTGGCTCAGGCAAGCTGATCGCCGGCGTGGTGGGCTGCCCGCCGTCGAAGGTGGTCATCATCGGGGCCGGGGTCGCCGGAAGCAACGCCGCCCAGATGGCTCTGGGCATGCGCTGTGACGTCACCATCATCGACGTCAACCTGGCCCGGCTGGCTGAGCTCGACGCCGAGTTCGGCGGACGAGTCAAGACCTTGTACTCGACCGCCTTCTCGATCCACGAGGCCGTGGCCGAGGCCGACATCGTGGTGGGGTCCGTCCTCATCCCCGGCGCTCGCACCCCCAAGCTGGTCACCCATGACATGATGGCGTCTGCCAGGCCGGGCTCGGTTTGGGTGGACATCGCCGTCGACCAGGGCGGTTGCTTCGAAGACACCCACCCGACCACCCACCTCGACCCGGTCTACCCGGTCGGCCAGGCCATGGTCTACGCCGTGGCCAACATGCCGGGAGCCGTGCCCCACACCTCCACCTACGCACTGACCAACGCCACCTTGTCTTACGTCACCCAGATCGCCAACAAGGGCTGGAAGCAGGCCTGCCGCGACAATGTGGCGCTGTCGAAGGGCCTGACCACCCATGAGGGCAAGCTCACCAACGCCGCCGTCGCCCAGGCTTGGGGCTACCCGTCCATCTCAGTGGAGGAAGCGCTGACCTGATGGCCGCCCCAACCGGACCACCGGAAGAGGAACTCAAACGAGGGTTGTCCAATCGCCATCTCCAGATGATCGCCATCGGCGGAGCCATCGGCACGGGCTTGTTCAACGGGTCAGGAAAGACGATCAGCCTGGCTGGCCCCTCGATCCTGGCCGTGTACATCGTCATTGGTTTCTTCTTGTACTTCGTGATGAGGGCACTCGGGGAGATGCTCTTGTCCAACCTGAAGTTCAAGTCCTTCCGTGACATCATCGAAGCCCACTTGGGGCCGCGGGCCGGCTTCATCTCCGGATGGACCTACTGGCTGTGCTGGATCCTCATCGGTCTGGCCGACATGATGGCCGTGACGAACTACGTCCTGTGGTGGTTCCCTGACTGTCCCAAGTTCATCCCCGCCCTGGTCATGATCGTGCTGCTGTTCGTCTTGAACATCGTGGCCGTACGACTCTTCGGTGAGGTCGAATTCTGGTTCGCCCTCATCAAGATCGTCGCCATCGGGGCTCTGCTCATCGTGGCGATCGTCATGGTCGCCATGGCCTTCCACTCCGATCTCGCCTCGCTGTTCGGCGACCATCGCCAGCTCTTGCTGGACAACGCCCGATCGGCGGTGGCCTCCGGCAACGACGTCGCGGCGAACCAGGCCCTGATCGACCGGCTCCAAGGCGAGAAGCAGGCTTTGGCGGCGGCCTATCCCGACGGCGCCAACGCCTCCTTGAGGAACATTCTCAACCCTGACGGCGGCGGGCTCTTCCCCAGGGGACTGTGGGGCTTTCTGGCTGGTTTCCAGATCGCCTTCTACTCCTTCGAAGGCATCGAACTGGTCGGCACAGCCGCGGCTGAGACCAAGGACCCGATGCACGCGCTGCCGAAGGCCATCAAGGCGATCCCGGTGAGAATCGTCTTCTTCTATGTGTTGTCCTTGGCCGCGATCTTGGCGATCACACCCTATCTGGCGATTGATCCCGGAATGAGCCCCTTCGTCAACATGTTCGCCCTGACCGGCTTGGGTGTGGCCGCTTCCGTTGTCAACTTCGTGGTTCTGACCTCAGCGGCCTCGTCGATGAACTCCGGCATCTACTCGACCTCTCGAATGCTGTTCGGCTTGGCCGGAACCCGCCTGGCGCCCAGGCTGTTCGGGCATCTGTCGCGTTCGAAGGTGCCAGCCAACGCGCTGATCTTCTCCTGCATCTGCCTGCTGCCAGCCATCGGCCTCTTGTACGCCTCCAGTTCAATCATGGAAGCCTTCACCTACGCCAGCTCAGCCTCGAACGTCATGTTCGTCTTCGTCTGGGCCCTGGTGTTGGTGGCCTACCTCCGTTATCGCAGAACCCATCCTCAGCTCCATGAGGAGTCGATCTTCAAGATGCCGATCGGCGTTCCGATGTGTTGGGTCGTCATGGGTTTCTTCGTGGTCATGCTGGTGGTGCTCTGCCTTGATCGCACGACCCTCTTCGGAGCCATCACGGCGGTCGGCTTGCTGGCCATCCTGGGCCTCATCTACTGGTTGCGCAGCCTCCGGCAGCGAGCGGCGAGCTCACGAGGGTGACTCGGGCACGCTCGGGGAGGATGACATGTTCGTCTGAAGATGGCCGATCCTCTCTCCCCACGGTGGGACCGGTGCGGCCAACCGGTAGCTCATCTGAGAATGGCAGATTCTCCTGCCCCACCGCAGGATCGGAACGGTCCAGAAGTCGCTCGTCTGAAGATTGCCCATCTTCGACTCTCACCGTCAGGGTGGGACGGCCCGCCCGCAGGTCGTCACAACCTGCCCGGTGCTGGCTCTTCTAGCTGATCAGCCTGAAGAGCCAGCACCACCGGGCTGATCCCCGGCTGGCGACCCAGACGGGACTCCGCTATCGATTCTTGAAGAGCTTGAACAGGTCGCGCTCACGGAATGTCAAGGTTCTGATCGATGCGCCGATCAGACCACCGCAGAACGCTGCCGCCAAGGACTTGAACCCGACCAGGGCGACCTCTCCACTGAAACCCTCTGGCTCTAGATGAGTTATTCCAAGGGGTGTTAGTGGTCGTAGGCGATCAGTGAGCGGAGGGGTCTCAGGTTTTGGCGGTCGTTGTTCCAGATGGCGGCGGTCAGAGCGAGGA
>JAITVA010000084.1 GCA_031286045.1 Propionibacteriaceae bacterium
CACCCGGTGAAGGCGCTGGGCTGGAGCCCGAGTCGGAAGGGCTCGGCGCCGAGGACACAGTCGTTGATGGGCTAGGCGACGGTTCAGCCGACGCCTCCAGCGACTCGGTGGTCGCCTCAGCGGTCGACTCGGGCTCGTCCAGGCTGCGTGCGTCACGAGCCGACGGCTTGGAACCGTTGCCGAGAGCCGCTGGCCCGGAACCGCCAGACGGCTTGACACCCTTCGGCAGGATCAGTATCTCAATCGCCTCCATACGCAGACCCAACCCGCTGCTTCCGGCGACGGCGCCATCTGATGCCCAACCGAGCCAGCCATGCTCAGCGACATGGGCTCGATACCAGATGCTGGATGTCTGCGCGATCGGCCCTGACAAGGAGATAGCGATCGCCTCCGCCCGCAGGGACTGTCCGACCGTGCCACCGATCTGTCCATTCGCCACACGTGGAAGCCAACCCTTCTCCTGAACGTGAACGGAATAGTTGACATTCGAACCTGCGGGAGCTGCCGTCAAAGACACCTTGACGGACTCGAGTCGTTTGGATTTGCCTGTGGTGCCCGCGAGTTCGCCGCTGGTCACAGCGCTCAGCCAGCCAGAGTCCTCGACGTGGGCCGCATAGCTGACTGACTCGTCACGATAAGGCTGACTGGTCGCGCCAGGCGCGGGGAACGACTTTGGCACCACCAAGACCTGGACTGCCTCGAGTTGTTCGCCCATGGCGCTGGCGCCACTGGGATCACCGTTCTTAGTCCAGTCCAGCCAACCAATGTTGGATACGTGCGATCGATACCAAATGTCATGCGTGGTGGCGATCGGTCCAGACAGATTGAACCTCGCGCCCTCTGTCGCCAGCGACCGGCCCGTGGTGCCCGCCTGGCCGCCATTCGAAACCTCCGGTTGCCAGCCGCCTCCGCGCTGATACAGGGAGTACGACACCTTCGAACCGGCCGGGGCGCCTTCCAGAGCCACTTTCATCGCCTCAAGACGAAGCGACTGCCCCGTAGTTCCCGCGACATTGCCATCATGATCGGCCTTCTGCCAACCAACCTCGGCCACATGCGCCGAGTAGGACAGGGACAGCCCAATGAACGGGTGCTCAGTGGGACCAGGCGTCTCTCCCTTGGCGAGCAACTTCATTTGAATTGCCTCGATTCGCGTGGCTTTGCCGACTGAACCCGCCGGGTCGCCGTCACTCGCCCAGTCGAGCCAGCCCTGCTCCGCGACATGGACTCTGTACCAAATGTCATGGGTCGTAGCGATCGGGCCAGTCAGTGTGAAGGTGACGGCTTCGACTTGGCGCGACTGCCCCGTCGTGCCAGCGACTGCCCCGTCGTACACGGGCAACTGCCAGCCCTTGCCTTCGAGGTAGGCGGTGTAGCCGATGGACGAACCGGCGGGCGCCGCCGTGAGCGAGGCCGTCAGCGCCTCGACGCGCCGTGACTGTCCAGTTGTTCCGGCTGTCGAACCGTTGCGCACAGCGGACTGCCAGCCATAATCCTTGCCATGGGCCGAATAGGTGACACCAAGTGTCGGCGCCGATGGACCGAACCAGTCGGTGAAATACGTCCAGAAGTTGCGATTGCCGTAGGCCGAGCATCCGTCACCGGTTCCATAGAGGTTGGCCAAGGCGGCGGCGTTCGGCTGGTAGGGCGTGTAGATATACAGTGACGCGGTCGCTTGATTCTTGATGAACACCGGAGACGAGCCACAGGACGACGACGGATTGTAGAGAATGTTGTTCCAGGCGCCGGCTCTATACGAGAACGAGTTCGGGAAGGCGGCGTAAAGCTTGAACTGGCGGGCGGCCCTGTAGACCTGGTTGGCGAAACCAAAGTAGGCCGCGTCACACTCGGCCGTGTCCGGACAGCCATAGCCCATGGCAGTGCGATAACTCCATGTGGACGGCGACTGCGACGTGATCAGTGAGTTCTCCTTTTGGAGGTTGACCAGCAAGACCTGTGGATTGATGCCGCAAGCCTTCGAGACCTTGTCAATGATCTGGGCTGCCGACTCGTTGCTTGAACCCTCATAGCGCCCGCAATAGGCGTCAGCCGCATGCGTTGGCGTCGACTGACGGTAGTCCTTCATACATGGAGCCGATCCGGCGTGACAAGACGAGCCCTTCTGTTCGAGGAAGGACTGGATCTGACCTGCGTCCATTGCTGACGAGTTGTAAAAGTCCTCATCGGAGATGATCATGCCGGGGTTCCACTGGGAGGCGGGCACCGCCTGCGCGGTCGGCGTCCCAACCGGTCCGGTCAGCCCGACCAACAGACAAAGGCCGAGCAGGGCTCCAAGGAGTTGGGGCAGACGTCGTCGAGTTCTGGTCATCACAGGTTCACTTTCAACGGGGCTGAGGTCAATTGATGGGAGGCGGACGTGTACGTCACGGTGATCGTCCACTCGCCTGGCCCCAAGTCGCTCACGGTGATCGGCTCGCAGACGGTTGATTGCGCGTCGGCGAAGGTGGCCACTTGTGTCGTACGGGTGGTGTCCGCTTGCACGGCGGTGGCCGCGCACTGGCCGTTGGCCTCTACCACGCCGGGGATCGAGGCTGACAAGGAGACACTCGACGCGTCTTGAGTGTTCCACGAGATCACCACGCCAGGATCCGCCGCTGTGGGATAGCCTCCGGGGTTCTCGGTCGTGGCCGCAGACTGTGAGGTCGAACCGTCGGGGTCAGTCGACCCCGCAGTTGGCGAGTCGGCGCCGCTCGATGATGGCCCCGGCGTCGAGGAGGCGCCAGACGATCGCGTTGGCGAGGAGTGCTGGGACATCGTCGGCGCTCCGCTGGAACCGGGGGCGACTGAACTCGGCGGATAGGGCAAACGCGCGCAACCAGCCAAACAGATGGCGCAGACCAAGCCCACGGCAAGTCGCCTGAAGTACACAGCAAGCTCCTTTCGCCAGTGATCGTACAAGGGACGTTCAACACTGGGAATGAGCTTAATATAGGATCACTTTATACACCACATCCAAAATCGGTCGCCCTAAGCTGACCGCTCACACTCTTCAGGCGTGGTTGAGACTCGACAACAGTCGGGAGTCTGCCATAATCCCTTCTTGCATGCACCTTATGACAAGGTGAAATAATTCATCGAGCAATTTTCAACGAGGCACGAATATATCACTGAATCCATGATCGAGATGAAATCAAAATAATGATGGTGGCGGCTTGGGGAAGCCGCCACCATCTGGGGTGGGAGAATCCGATTCTCATCGGACGAGCCAGGGCAACGGGGAACGCACCAGCTCTAGGGTCTGGATTCATCGTCAGCGACAGGTCAGTCTTCTGATTTCAATTATACTACCACGATATATCACTGACTAACATATCGCTGAGGATTCTTTCCTCAGTCTTATAAATATCACTCAGATGGATGTTGTTTTCGCTGAGTCGGCGCTTGATAGACTCGGGGACATGCGGATTCTTTTGGCCGGCGGCGCCGGATACATCGGTACTCACATCATCGTCTCACTTTGCGCACAGGGGCACGTGCCCATCGTTGTCGACGACCTGTCCAACTCCTCGAAGGTGGCCATCGAACGGGTCGAACGCATCGTCGAACGACCAATCAGCTTCCACCAGGCTGACCTGCGCGACACTGACACGTTGCGCCGCTTGTTCGATCAGGAAGGCCCCGATGCCGTGATCCACTTGGCCGGACTCAAGGCCGTTGGTGAGTCCGTCGCCCAACCGCTGCGCTATTACGACACCAACATCAACGCCACCGTGTCGCTGCTGAGAGTCATGGCTGAGAAGCAGGTCCACAAACTCATCTTCAGCTCCTCCGCCACGGTCTACGGCGATCCTGAATCCCTGCCGCTAACCGAAGACAGCCGCGTCGGTGGCGGCATCTCCAACCCCTACGGCTGGACCAAGTTCATGATCGAACAGATCTTGCGCGACATCGCGCCGACCGACCCACGCTGGCAGATCACCTTGCTGCGCTACTTCAACCCTGTCGGCGCCCATCCATCCGGCCTGATCGGGGAAGACCCAGCGGGCATTCCCAACAACCTGATGCCCTTCATTGCCCAAGTCGCCGCCGGGCGTCGCGACCATGTCAATGTCTTCGGCGACGATTATGACACCGCCGACGGCACCGGCGTACGCGACTACATCCACGTCATGGACCTGGCGGAAGGCCATGTCGCCGCTCTCAATCACCTGACGAACGGCGTCGCCACCTACAACCTTGGAACAGGCCAAGGCACCTCAGTGCTCCAGCTGATCCACGCTTTCTCCGCCGCCTGCGGCGCGCCCATCCCCTATCAGATCACCGCCCGCCGCCCAGGGGACGTGGCTGCCTGCTACTGCTCTCCAGCCAAGGCCACGCGAGACCTGGGTTGGCAGGCGACGCGCACCATCGACGACGCCTGCCGAGACTCGTGGAACTGGCAATCCCAGAACCCAGCCGGGTATCCCGCCGCCTAGTCACGTCCGTCCAGGGACACCTGATTCTCATCAGTACGGCCTTCGACCTCCAGTCGCAGAACGGAGTCCTCTTCCGCTAGATGAGTTATTCCAAGGGATGGTCGGTGTGGGAGCGTGGGAGTGGGGTGAGGGTGTCGCAGAATCAGTATTGCTAAACCCGTTTGAACCTGG
>JAITVA010000112.1 GCA_031286045.1 Propionibacteriaceae bacterium
CCTGGCACGGCGCGGGTCACTGGTCGGGTCGAACTGGTGGGGGAGTCCCTGCTCGACGCCGGGGAAGCTCGAATGAATCAGATTCGCGGCAGTGACATTGCCATGATCTTTCAGGAGCCGATGACGGCGCTCAACCCCACGATGACAGTGGGCGCCCAAGTCGCCGAAGTGCTCACCAACCACAAAGTGGCGAACAGGCATGAGGCTTGGGCCCGCGCCGTCGCCCTGCTCGAACGAGTTGGCATTCCTGACGCGGCCAGGAGGGCGAAAGGCTACCCCCACGAGTTGTCCGGCGGGCAACGTCAGCGGGTTGTCATCGCCATCGCTTTGGCTTGTCAGCCCAAGCTCATCATCGCAGACGAGCCGACGACCGCCCTCGATGTCACTGTGCAGGCGGAGATTCTCGATCTGCTTCGGACCTTGGCCGCTGAGTCTTCGACGGCCTTCTTGCTGATCACTCATAACATGGGCGTCGTGGCGGACATCGCCGACGACGTGGCCGTGATGTACAAAGGTGACATCGTCGAGACGGGCGCCATGAGTCAGGTCTTGCTGGAACCGCGCCAGGCCTACTCCAAGCAACTGATCGCCGCCATTCCCAAAATGCCGAACGCGGATTGGGAGAGCATTCTGATGGCGGCGGAGACAGGCGCGCAGAGTCGACCAGACGAGCCCACAGCAGTGGCGGACATGTCTCATGAGCCGGTTGACTCCCGGCCCGTGGCCATGGATTTTCATCAAGTGAGCATCGACTACATGCGGGGTGGACGCGCATTTCGGGCGGTGCATGATGTCAACCTGGCTGTGGCTGAAGACGAGATCATGGGTCTGGTGGGGGAGTCAGGATCGGGTAAGTCCACCCTGGGTCGCTGTGCCCTGGGTTTGGTGCCCGCTGCCGCAGGGAGGGTGTCGGTGTTGGGGCACACTGTCCATGCCCGCTCCTTGCTGACTAGCGAAGACAAGGCGGTGCGGGCCCAGATCGGTGTCATCTTTCAGGATCCCGGCTCCTCGCTCGACCCTCGGATGACGATCACACAATCGATCGAAGAACCCCTTCTGGTGCGTCGTATGGAGGCCATGTCAGGGCGAAAGGCCCGGCGGGCGCGCGTGGCTGAATTGCTGGACGCTGTTGAGCTGCCCTCCAGCTACGCCCTGCGCTATCCCCACGAGTTGTCCGGTGGGCAAAGGCAACGGGTCGGCTTGGCCCGAGCCATCGTGTTGAACCCCAGGGTCTTGATCGCCGACGAGCCGACGAGTGCCCTCGATGTTTCGGTTCAAGCTCATGTCTTGGATGCCTTGCGCGCGCTCCAAGCCCGGTACCGCTTCGCCTGCCTGTTCATCTCGCACGACTTGGCGGTCATCCACGAGATGTCCACCCGTGTGGCCGTCATGTGGCAGGGCCGCTTGATTGAGGTGGGACAGACCTCGTCCCTGCTGGTTCGTCCCAAGCAGGCGTATACGGTTCGTTTGCTTGCCGCGGTGCCTTCACCTGATCCACGTGAACAGGCGCGTCGGCGTCAGGCGCGCCGCAAACTGGCCGACATCGGAGGCGTGGCGGTCTGACTGATGGGTCCACGCATCGGTGAGTTCGGGCGAGCACTAGAGATCTTGCCCTCATCGCCTTGGCTCCGCGCTCTATGATGGTGACGATGGAAGGATGCTTATGACGGTGAATCTGGGGATGCCCGACAGTCCACAATCTGTGTTGGCTCGGCGCAGGCCGACTCGTCGGGTGGCGCTGGGGCCGATCGCGGTGGGTGGTGACGCGCCGATCACGGTCCAGACGATGACGACCACGCCGACTCATGACGTCAACGCCACCTTGCAGCAGATCGCTGAGGTCGTGGCCGCTGGCTGTGACATCGTCCGAGTGGCCTGCCCACGTCAGGAGGACGCTGACGCCTTGGCGGTCATCGCCGCAAAGTCGCCGATCCCGGTCATCGCCGACATCCACTTCCAACCCAAGTACGTTTTCGCCGCCATCGAGGCGGGCTGTGCGGGGGTCAGGGTCAATCCCGGCAACATCAAGGCCTTCGATGATCAGATCGCCGCCATCGCCAAGGCGGCGACCGACCGAGGCGCCACCGTGCGCATCGGCATCAACGCCGGGTCTTTGGATGCCCGCCTGCTGGAGAAATACGGGCGGGCCACACCTGAAGCCCTGGTCGAATCGGCCCTCAACGAGGCCCGCTTGTTCGAAGAGGTCGGCTTCTATGACTTCGCCATTTCGGTCAAGCATCATGACGTCCTCACCACAGTTGAGGCTTACCGGCTGCTGTCCGCTCAGTGTGATTACCCGCTGCATCTTGGCGTGACCGAGGCGGGCCCGATGATGCAGGGGACGGTCAAGTCCTCGGCCGCCTTCGCCATCCTGCTGAGCGAGGGGATCGGTGACACCATCCGGGTGTCCTTGTCCGCCCCGCCGGTCGAAGTAGTCAAAGTCGGCTGCCAGTTGTTGGAGGCCCTGCACCTGCGCCCGCGCACCTTGGAGATCATCTCCTGCCCGACCTGTGGGCGCTGCCAGGTCGACGCCTTCGCCTTGGCTGATCAGGTGACCGAGGGTCTGAAAGACATCACCGCGCCGCTGCGAGTAGCTGTCATGGGCTGCATCGTCAACGGGCCGGGCGAGGCTCGTGAGGCTGATCTGGGAGTGGCCGCAGGCAACGGCAAGGGCCAGATATTCGTCCACGGTGAGGTCATCGACACAGTGCCCGAAGATCAGATCGTCGCCACACTGCTGCGGCATGCTCGGCGCATCGCCGCTGAGTCTGGGGACGGAGGGCCGGTCGAGGTCATCACCGCGTGAAGACACCACTCGTGAGTCCTTGTCTGTTCTGTTGGCCTACACTGGTCACCATGAGTCGATGATGGATCGTGCATGGTGGGCGCGAGCGGCGAATAGGGCTATCATCGGCTTCTAGGTTCAGCGATGGCCACATGACCAATCATGGCGATGAACGGCAAGGTAGGCGATGGGTGAAGTCAGAGTCGTGACGCGGCGTGACACCTCGGTCGTGCGCCGCCTGCTCGACACTCGCGAGATCGACAATGTCCAGATCCGGTCGCGTGTCGGTGTCGGTTCGGTGGAGTGGCCCGGGCCGGGCTACCAACTCGTGGGCTTTTGGGAGGGACCGCAGCTGGTGTCCCTGCTCTTGGACGGGTACAACCTCCAAGTGGCCAACGGCGTTCCGGCCGCTCTGGAGGCTTTCGCCCGCTGGATCCATCAACGCCACCGTCATTGTGGGTCCATTGTCGGGCGCCCCGACGACGCCATCGGCTTGTGGCAACAGTTGTCGGCGCTTGATTCGACGGTGTGGTCACGGCCTCGCCAGGTGCGCGATCATCAACGCGTCATGGCGGTGTCATGTCCGCCGACCGTGCCGGGCGATCCGCACGTGGTGGCGCTGCCCAGTCGCCACCTCGAGGCTTACCATGAGGCGGCTGTGGCCATGTACACCGAGGAGTTGGGATCCCCGCCGATGGGCGCCGATGGCGCCTATCGCGATCATGTGGCCACCTTGATGATGCGCGGTCAGGCCTTCGGCGCCATGGTCGGTGACCAGGTCGTCTTCAAGGCCGATGTCGTGGCCGCCTCAGACAAGGTCTGCCAGTTGGGCGGGGTCTGGTTGATGCCGAAGCTGCGCGGACGCGGCCTGTCTGAACCGGCGCTGGCCACCGTGGTGGAGCACTGCCGGCAGCGCTGGGACACCGTCTGCTTGTACGTCAACCACCACAACCGACCGGCCATCCGCTGTTACGAAGCGGTCGGCTTCCGCCATGTCGGTCAGTGCGCCACGATCTTGTATTAGCCGGCCCTCATGGCCGGGATGACCCTCGATCGGTGGGGCGCTATAGACTGTGACGGTCTGTTTTCGTCCAAGGAGTGATGCGGTGTCGTACGCGTTGATGTCCCAGTTGTTTGTTCGTACTTTGCGGGAGGATCCTGCCGCCGCCGAGGTGCCGAGTCACAAGTGGCTGGTGCGCGCCGGGTACATCCGACGTGCCGCCCCAGGTGTCTATACCTGGTTGCCCCTAGGTTTGAAGGTGCTGGCCAAAGTCGAGGCCATCATCCGTGAGGAGATCGAGGCCATCGGCGGCCAAGAGGTTCGTTTTCCGGCGCTGTTGCCGCGTGAGCCCTATGAGACGACTGACCGCTGGACCGAGTACGGCCCCAACCTCTTCCGTCTGAAGGACCGCAAGGGTGTGGACATGCTGCTGGGTCCCACCCATGAGGAGATGTTCACCTTGCTGGTGAAGGATCTGTACTCGTCCTACAAGGACCTGCCCTTGATTTTGTATCAGATTCAGACCAAGTACCGCGACGAGGCCAGACCCCGCGCCGGGATTTTGCGTGGGCGTGAGTTCATCATGAAGGACTCGTACAGCTTCGACGTCGACGAGGCTGGTCTGCAGGCCGCCTACGACAAGCATCGTGGCGCCTATCAGCGAATCATGGAACGGCTCGGCCTGGATTACGTCATTGTCAAGGCTATGTCTGGCGCCATGGGCGGTTCCCGCTCGGAGGAGTTCCTGGCGTTGACACCCTATGGCGAGGACACCTTCGTGCGTTCTCCTGCTGGCTACGCCGCCAATGTCGAGGCGGTCACAGTGGCGGCTCCGGCGGCCCAGGACGCCAGTGAAGAGCCGGCGCCTGTCACGGTCGCGACACCAGGGGCAGGAACCATCGCCTCGCTGATCGAACAGCTCAACACCACTGCGGCGCGTCAGGACCGTGCCTGGACCAGCGCCGACACGCTCAAGAACGTCGTCTTCATGAGGGTGACGCCTGGGGGCAAGCGAACCCCCTTGATCATCGGCTTGCCTGGGGACAGGGATGTCGACGAGAAGCGCTTGGAGGCGGCCCTGAGTCCAGACGAGGCGGTTGCCTTCACGGACGAGGATTTCGCCGCCTACCCGATGCT
>JAITVA010000119.1 GCA_031286045.1 Propionibacteriaceae bacterium
GATCCGCCAGACCACCTTCCGCTCATCCAAACAGATGGGGTACGACATCATTGACGTCGACGCCTTCCTCGACGTCGTCGAACAGTACTTCGAGGATGCGGCGAGTGACCCGACCGAACTCGTCGCCGCTGTGCGCCAAGCCCGGTTCCACATGTCCACCGAGCGCGCCTACGAACCCGAAGACGTCGACGCCTTCCTCGACCGGCTGGAGAGTTCCCTCACACCACCGTCATCGACCTGATGACAGGTCGATGACGCGCACCGTGTCGCCGGCGCTGGCTACCCGAAACAGTCAGCGCCACCCCGCCGACGAATGACCTATCGGCGGAACCACTTATGAGGAACTGGGTCTCGTCGGCCGAAGGTCGGCGATCAGACCCATCGTCTCCTTGAGCACCCGCAAAGTTCGCTCCACACCCTGCTCCATGTCGTACATCGGCCGCCAGCCCAGACTGGCCATCTTGCCACCGTCCATCAAGGCCCGTGTCGCCGTCGAATAACCCCGACGCTCAACCTCGTCCGGCAGATTGAAGACGACCCGCGTGCCCGCCGCGTCAGCGACCAGCCGAGCAAGGTCCTTCAGGTGGATGTCGCCGCTCGGATCGGCCACGTTGTAGGCCTGGCCATCTTCGCCTGCCAGCATGCAGGTCAGCACCGCCGCCACAGCATCGGCCACGTAACAGTAGGAAAAAAACTGAGTCCCCTCCGACTTCAGCACAATGTCCTGCCCGCGCGCGGCTCGCACAAGGAACTGGGACAGGGCCTTCGTGTCGTCGACTCGCATTGAGGGGCCATACACCCGGGGCAGACGCGGGATCACCACCTCCAGGCCATACTGCGCCCGAAAGGCTTGGCACAAGGCCTCGCCGGTACGCTTGCTCTCGGGGTACCCCGCCCGCAGAGTGTTGCAGTCGATGAAGCCCAAATCCTGTTCGCCGAACCGCTCGACATCGCCGCGATTCTCGCCGTACACTTCCACGGTCGACAAGAACACTGCCCGTCGAGCGCCCATCCTCCGTGCCAGACGCAGCATCGACAGTGTCCCCTCGACGTTGGCGGTGATGGTGCCGATCGGATCGGTCGCGTACGCCACCGGGTGAGTGTTGCTGGCCGCATGAATGATGTAACAAGGCCGCGTCAGCGCACCGGCGTCGACCAACTCGTCAGTCACCCGCTCGCCCGCCGGAACCCCTCCCGTGCCCGGCGACAGCTCAATCGGCCCGCGGGTGACATCAGTCGATGTCACCACCAACCTCGGATCCCCCGCGTACGACGCGAACCGCTCCTCCAGCGCACGCGCGTCACGCGCCAACGCATGAATGGTGCACCCTTGACCGCACTGCGCGTCACGCGCCATCAACACGTCAATCAGGAAACTCCCGATCATCCCGGACGCACCCGACACGACCACCCGTGCCCCCGCCAACTTTCCCCAGTCCAAGGGCAACCGAGCTATCAGCATGACATCGTGTCGGTAGGTCTCACTGTCCAACAATCGCATGGCCCCAGTCTTTCACCCTCGCCGAGTCGCCCCAAATGGCACTTCCCCAATGATGGCGTCGATCACCTCGGGGGCGAGCGCGTGAAACTCGCCCCGAGGTGATCGATCTTCCCGCCCCACCATGGGACCGGAACGGTCCAGAAGCAGCTCGTCCGAAGATTCCCCAACCTCCACCCCCCCACACCCAACTCGCCGCCTCCGACCCCACACCCACCATCCACCCGGAGACCGTTCTGGTCAGTCCACCCCGATGTGGCATCACGGTTTAGAATGGACGGGTTGCCCGCGCTCAGTGCGGCACCAGGAAGGCCATCATGACAGGAGTCGTCATCGTCGGAACCCAGTGGGGCGACGAAGGCAAAGGTAAAGCGACCGACCAATTGGGTGAGCGCGTCGATTACGTCGTGCGCTACTCCGGCGGGAACAACGCCGGACACACTGTGGTGGTGGGCGATGAGAAGTATGCTCTTCACCTGCTCCCCTCAGGGGTCTTGAACAAGAACTGTACCCCGGTCATCGGCAACGGCGTCGTGGTCGATCTCGGCGTGCTGTTCGAGGAGATCGACGGGCTGGCGGCTCGCGGTGTGTCCATCGATCACCTTCTGATCAGCGCGAACGCCCACATCATCACCGCCTACCACCAGGTCATCGACCGCGTCACCGAGCGTTTTTTGGGCAAGCGCAAGATCGGCACGACCGGGCGTGGAGTCGGGCCCGCCTATGCTGACAAGGTCAATCGCATGGGCATCCGCATCCAGGACATCTTCGACGAGTCGATCCTGCGTCAGAAAGTAGCCGCCGCGCTCGAACAGAAGAATGCCTTGTTGGTCAAAGTCTACAATCGACCCGCCATCTCGGCCAACGAGGTCACCGATCAGCTGTTGGGCTACGCCGAGCGCGTCCGCCCCATGATGACCGACACCGCCGCCGTCCTCAACGATGCCCTCGACGACGGCAAGGTTGTCTTGTTTGAGGGGGCTCAGGCCCATCACCTCGACGTCGACTTTGGCACCTATCCCTATGTCACCTCATCCTCGCCGATCGCAGCGGGCGCCTGCACGGGTTCGGGGGTCGGGCCGACTCGGATCGACCGGATCATCGGCATCGCCAAGGCCTACACCACCCGTGTCGGCGAAGGCCCCTTCCCCGGCGAGTTGCTCGACGAAGTGGGCGAACGTCTGCGGCAGGCGGGCGGCGAGTTCGGCACCACGACCGGGCGTCCGCGCCGCTGTGGTTGGTTCGACGCACTGGTGGTGCGCCAGGCCGCTCGCATCAACGCCCTCACCGATGTCTTCTTGACCAAGCTGGACGTCTTGACCGGTTGGGACAAGATTCCCGTCATCGTGGGCTACGACATCAACGGTAGGCGGCACGACGCCATGCCGATGACCCAGACGGAACTCCACCACGCCACTCCGATCTACGAGTACCTCGACGGCTGGACCGAGGACATCTCGGCCGCTCGCAGCTTCGACGACCTGCCCGCCACCACCCAGACCTACGTCCGTCGCCTCGAAGAAATGGTCGGAGTGCGCATCTCCGGCATCGGTGTCGGCCCGGGCCGCGAGCAGACCATCGTGGTGCACGACCTGCTGTGATGACCTGACGGGGCCGCCGGTCGGGAGCGGTCGGGGCCCACAGTCGACCATCCCTGCGGCGACCGGCTGACACGGACACCTCACCCAGGTCACACGCAGACCGTTCACAACAGCCCAGCGCATACCCCTGGTTCACTCCGCCAACTGACTCGCACCACCCATCACTCGATCACGACATTCCCATCCGAAGACTGAACCCGAAAACGTCCGATGGCCAGCGCCACACAGAGCAGGGCGACCGCGAACAATACGACAATGCCGAGGCTGGCCAGGTAGGTCCCCCAGGTCACGCCGCCCGCTCCACCAACGCCACCAGCCGCAGCGATCGCTTGGGCGTACCAATGACTGGGGAGGAACAGCTTGATCGTGTCCAAGGGTCCGCCCAGCGACACTGAGGAGCCGCTGCCAAGGATGAGGCCGGACAGGAACATCATGGCGAGGCCGACGACATTGGAGACCGCATTGATGACCATACTGCTTGCCTGAAATTGGGCCAGCAGGAATCCCAGCGACAGCGGAACCGATGTGAAGACCAGGGCAGCGACGCTGACCAAAGCCGCGTGACTCGGATCGGCTACCCACAGGGGCGCTCCGCCGACGATCGGCAGCAGGGCGAGGAGGCAGAGGTAGACCCATGTCAGCCCGGCGGTGACCAGACTGGCCGCCATGATCTGGAGGTTCAAGCGGGTGGACGGCATCGGCGAAGCAAGTTGTCGACGACGGGTCTCTCCAAGGTTGAAGGCCGTGAAGGCCATAGCGACCAAGGCGGTGATCCCCAGCGTCATGGGATACGACGACCAGACGAAGAAGAAATCGAATGTGGTCGTACTGCTGACCGCGGCACTGTCGTGGGGCACCTCGAAGGTGGCCGAGACCGAAGCGATGGCACGAGCTTGGGCGACAAGATCACCATCATCCCAGACCGGCTCGGCCACAGCGGCCAGACGCAAGCCGTTGAGATAGTTGTCGACCTGCGATTGGGCCAGGGTCGCGTAAGCGACTGCGAAACTGGTGATCGTCTCCACCTCGGGTGCGGTCGCGCCGTCGCGGGCGGCCGCGATGAAGGCCGATCCGTACCCGTGAGGCACAATCACGATGAGGGCGACCTGGCCCTGAGCCACAGCGTCTTGGATGCTTTGACTGCTGTCATCCACCTCGACTAACGTCCCTTTGTCGCCGAGAAAGTCGGTCAGCGACTCAGAGACGGGGGAATGGTCACGGTCGATCACGGCCACAGGCACCGTGGACATGGAGAAGGAAGGGGTCGCAGTGTCGAAAGAGGACTGGATGATGACCAGGCCAAACAAAGAGATCAGTCCAATGTAGACGAGCAGTTGGACCGGGTGGCGAAAGATGACGCGCAAGGCGGTGCGGAAGACGGGCATCACAGGCTCCTATAGCGGGTGCGACGCATCACGGCGACGCAGACGACAAAGCCGACAACTGCGGTGATAGCAAGGATGATGACTTTCTCGGTGAAACGACTGTAAGAGTCGTAGTAATAGAGGTTGTAAAACGCCTCATAGACCTGGCGCACCGGGTTGATCACGGACAGTCCCGGCAGATGGACGGCCACCCAGTCACCGAGCTTTTGGGAGGGCGGACCGTACAAGCCGGCGAAGGCGGACAAGACACAGGTGATCAACACAGTCAACCCCGACTTGACGCCAGTTGGCGCATTGATCGCCCCGATGAGGGCTCCGACAAGGGTGGACACCAGGGTACTGAGGGCCAGCACGGCGACGCAGGCCCACTCCTTACCCCCAAAACTGATCCCAAAAGCGAAACGGATGTAACAGAACCCAATGAGGACGCAGATGAAACTCAGCAGCCAGGCGGCGGCCAGCGTCGGCGCCAAAGACCGGGTCCACGACTGCCCTCCCAGGCTGCGGCGGGCGCCGACCGGGGAAGCGTCCGCCTTCCATGAACTGACAGCCGACAAACCGAACGACATCATCATGATGCAGGAGAAGGCCAGGGCGGCGTAAAAATATCGCACTGTGTCGCTCACCGGGTTGGTGGTGGCCGAGATGGGCTGAGTGAAATCGGTGTGCCCGCTGAGCGCCGCGAGGAGAGCCGGATCCGCCAACTTTGACGGATCGGTCTTCGCCAGGTCCGCGACATAGGCGGCGTCTTGGCTGTAGCGGTCAAGCAGGGTCAGAATGACGCTCTGCCGCGTCGGGTCCATCACATCGGCCGAACCGTCGACGCGACCCGGATCCATGACGTAGGTCGGCTTCCCCGTCGATGTGACCTGGATGAAGCCGAGAAAGTCCTGGTCAGCCATGGTGTCGCGAGCCTGTGCCTCGGTTGGGACGAAGGTCGGTTCGAGCAGGGGATCACTGGATCGGTCGACGCCGAGCTGGTCGATTAGGGTAGCGAACTGGGGCGCGCCAGCGTAGTTGTCGTCTTGCACCACCAGGACAGGCATCCGTCCCAAGGTGTAGATCTGATCGAGGTTGCTGAAGACGGCGTAGAACATCGACGACAAGATGAGTGGGAAAGCCACCGCCCACAAGAGCACCGCCCGGTCGCGGACCAGGATCTTGACCGTGTACACGAAGGCTGTGCGCATCAGTCCCTCAACTCTTTGCCGGTGATCTCCAAGAAAACATCGTTCAGGGTCGGCGGTTCGGAATAGACCTTGCCATAAGTGATCTGTGCGTCATCCAGGGCGGCGAGAACCTCGGCCAAAGCACGACTGGCGCGCGCACAACTGACGCGCAGAGTGTTGCCATTGAGGCTGGCCTGCGTGATATGAGGCAGGACACGGGCGATCTCCAGCCCCTTGTCCGCGAATTCAGGATCGGCGGGCAACTCGATCTCGACCCGATCATCCAGCCCGACCAGACTGGTCAACTCGGCGGTCGTGCCGGTGGCATGGGCTCGACCATGATCCATGATCATGATCCGACTGCACAGTTGTTGCACCTCCTCCATGTAATGACTGGTGTAGACAATGGTCGATCCCGAAGCGCTGAGGCGTTGGATGCCCTCCAATATGGCGTTGCGTGATTGCGGGTCGACCGCCACCGTCGGCTCGTCGAAGAAGATCAACTCCGGGCGATGAGCGATGCCACAAGCGATATTGAGCCGCCGCAACAGGCCACCGGAGAGCTTGCGTGGACGGAAGCGCCGAAACTCCTCCAACCCGACGAAATCGATGGCTTGATCGACCAGCCCGCGCCGCTCGACCGCCGAGTCGACATAGAGCGAGCAGAAGTAACCAATGTTCTCTTCCACGCTCAGCTGGGGAAAGACGGCGACATTCTGTGGCACGATCCCGATACGACGCTTGAGGTCGTACCGTGTCGGCGACATGGTCTCCCCGAAGAGCCTGATCTCTCCGCGGTCATAGGTCAACAACTGCAGGATGCAGTTGATGGCAGTCGTCTTGCCCGACCCATTCGGCCCCAAGAGCCCAAAGACCTCCCCCGCTTCGACACTCAGGCTGAAATCGTCCAGCGCGATCAGTTCCTTATACCGCTTGACCAGCCCCTTCACCTCGATAGTGCTCACTTGCCCCTCCTGCGTCCTTCAGCTCAGTCGTTTCCGTACAACCCCATTCTTCCCGCCCGCTCTCGGCGTCGGTAGTGACCACAGTCACGACTTTGGCAGGGGCTGGGATGACATTTGTCATGGATGCTAGGCAAGTCCCTAAGGTGACGATGATCATTCAGAAAACGTCCCGGTCGACGATGTGGCATTGGCTTTATTGTGGTGTTTGCACATGTGACTCGACCCAGACCGTACGCCCTAATGGGAATATCTAGGTAGAATTTTCCCATTAAGGACCCACGGGAGGAGGAGCGATGGGTCGTTGGCCGATTGTGACATCCGAACGAGCCTGGTGGCAACCTGACCTTTCATATATGTCACAAACACAGCGACGCAAGGCTCGAGGAAGCTACACGCCCGCCATCGTGCCCCTCATTGCGGATGCCTCGGTGATTTTGCCCCCTCATCTAGTG
>JAITVA010000176.1 GCA_031286045.1 Propionibacteriaceae bacterium
ATACTGCATGGCCTTGTCACCGCGCCCCAGCATGGTCTCGGCCATGATCGGCCAAGCGTTGGGGTGAGAGAAGATGGCGCCGTTCTCTTTGACACCGGGATACACCCTTGTGACGTAGCCGATGGTGTCATCGACCTTGGTGTACGAGGGCCAACACAGATGCGTCCCGTATTGGCTGGCGAGAAGCTGCCCGACCGAATCCATCGACGACTCGCCGTGCGCCTGATCCGCCACACCGGCGATGGTGGCCCAGGGCATGTGCTCCAAGAAGATCTTGCCTTCGTCGCACTCATGGGAGCCGATCTTGACCCCGTCGCGCGTGTAGCCACGGATGTACCACTTGCCGTCCCACAACTCGCGGTTGGCGGCAGCGGTGACGATGTCGATCATCTCATCCAGTCGCGTGATCAAGGCCTGGACCTGGACCGCTGGCACGACCGACTCGTCGACGCAACTGAGCAGGTCGCGCAGCGACTTGGCCGCCCAGACATGAAGGAAGGTCACCAGGGCAGTCTGTCCACCACCGAGATTGAGGCAGTCGTTCCAGTCGGCACGCAAGCCCTTGGCGATGCCGTTCTCACCGACCTGCTCGGCCGAGAATTCCAAGGCGCGCATCAGGTGGTCGAGCACACTGGCGGGTTTCTCGTCGAACCGTGCGGCGTAGCCCGCCCCGAGCACGTTGGCACGAAGCCCCGCGTCAGCGTCGGAATCAGCGAAGGGCACGACCTGGTTGAGCAAGTCGGTCTCACCGGTCTCTGTGATGTACTCCACCACCGAGGGGACCAGCCATAGGTGGTCGTCGGAGCAGGCGTCGGCCAGCCCGTGGATCATGGCCGAAGCACTGCCCGGAACGATCGTCGGCAACTTCACCCCGACTGGAATGTCTTGGCGCTGATTCTCGGCGAAGAGCAGGGGATCGAACAGATGCAAGCCGTAACCGGGCGACATCTGGCCGTGCAGCAACTCCATGATGCGCTGTTTCACCTTGCCAGGATTGGTGTGCACGACGCTCATGATGTCTTGGGCAGTGTCGCGGTAGCCCAATCCGACTCGACCGCCGACCTCGACGAAGGAGGCGAAGCGACTCCAGACCACACAGGTCTCCGCCTGATAGAGGGTCCAAGAGTTCAGCAGCGTATTCATCGCGTCAGATGGGGTCTGACAAGCGAAGACAGCCTTCTTGGCCTGCCAGTACGAGGCCAGGTCGGCGATGGCGGCGTCGACCACGCGCGGATCGGAGTATTTGGCCCGAAGCCCACGACCGGCCGACCGGTTGCCATAGCCCAACAGATAGGTCATGCGCACCGACTGGCCCGGCGCTAGGTCGAGCTTGTGCTGCAGCGCGCCACAATGGTTCTGCGTCGTGGCCTGGGATCCGAAGCACTCCCCTCGCACAACCGCCGCCGGATCGGTCTCGGTGTGGTACGACCCGATGAAGGAATCGCGCATCGAGTCAAAGCCCTCGGGCGTACGAGTCGAGGTGAAGTAGTGGTAGGTCCAGGGCTCGTAGTAGAAGTCGTACTCGATGATGCCATCCTCATAGTCCGCCCCGGCGGCGTACAACGACATCTGGAAGTTCTCATTGTCGATCTGCACGGAGTGGAAGGAGAACTCGACATAGCCGAACAGCGAGATCTGCCGAGGTTGATCGGTGGTGTTGGTCACCGTGACATCCCACAGCTCAACGTCGTCGCCACGCGGAACAAAGATGCGCTGAGAGGCCTGAATACCCTTGTACTCCGACTCGAAGATGGAGTAGGACAGGCCGTGGCGCGTGCGATAGGTGGCCTGGTCGAGTGGCTTGCCGACCGGCTGCCAGGAACACGACCAGTAATCCCCGTCGGAGTCGTCACGCAGATAGAGGTAATGCCCCGGTCGATCCATCGGCACCCCGTTGGGGCGGAACCGCGTGACACGGCCTTGTTGACTGGAACGATAGAAGGAGTAGCCCCCAGCGTTCTGGTTGATCACCGTGCACCAGTTCTCCACGCCGATGTAGTTGATCCACGACGCCGGGACGTCCACTTTGTCGATCACATACTCGTCATGGGCTTGGTCAAAATATCCGTACTTCATGTGTGGAGAAGTCCTTTCCGTCAGTTCAGTTATTATGCGCCGGCGAAGCCCTTGACCCAATCGATGAGCTGCTGGGTCCGTTCCTGAGTCTCGGCCTCGGCCACCATGCGCAGGACCGGCTCGGTGCCGGAGAAGCGCAGCAGTACCCAGGAGCCATCGACCAAACGAATCTTGATGCCGTCATAGCTGTCGATCCGCTCAACAGCCACCCCTGCGACCTCGGTCGGGGCGGCGGCGGTCATGCGGCGAGGCACTTCGACACGCATGGCCGGGGTGGCGGGAACACCGGTCTCGATCTGGGTCAGGCGCCCAGTGATGGCGAAGACCTCGTCGAGCAAGAGCGACAGCGGCTTACCGGTCTTGGCCAGCATCTCGCAGACCAGGGCACAAGCGAAGATGCCGTCCTTGCCGAGAATCCAGCCGCGCATGGTGAAACCGCCGGAAGACTCACCACCCATCAGGGCGTCAATCTCTTGCATACCGGCGGTGATGTGTTTGAAACCGACCGGAACTTCCATGTGCTTCTCCCCCAGATGCTCAGCCATGCGATCCAAGAGGTGAGTGGTCGACAGGTTGCGCACGACTCCGCCCTTGATACCGCGCACCTCGTGGAGGTACCAGTAGATCAGCACCAGCAGCTCGTTGGTGGAGACGTAGCGTCCGTTCTCATCGACGATGCCGATGCGGTCGGAGTCGCCGTCAGTGGCCATGCCAAGGTTGAAGACTCCACGCGACTTCACCATCTCGATCAGGGTCGACAGAGCCTCCAGGCTCGGGGCCGGCGAATGGCCACCGAACAAGGGGTTATGGCGTTCGTGGATGAACTCGGCCCGGACCCGGGCGTCGGACAGGATCATACCCAAGGTCAGTTGGCTGGTGCCGTACATCGGGTCGATGATGACACGCAGCGGGTGCCCGGCTTGACGCATGGCGGGAATGTCGAGCAGGGCCTCGACCGCTTCGACGTAGGGGTTGGCCAGGTCGATCTCGTCGACCAGTCCGGCCGCCTTCGCCAGGTCGTAGTCCAGCGCCACCACATCGGCTTGGGTGAAAGCGTTGGCTTCCGACTGGTAACGATTGGTCTCGTCCTCCAGTGGCAGGGAGCCGTCAGCGCGGAAGACTTTCAGGCCGTTGTATTGCGGCGGGTTGTGCGAGGCGGTGAAGATCAAGCCGTAAGAACACTCCAGGTATGGCACGGCGAAGGTCACCAGCGGTGTCGGCACGTCCTCCAGGAGCACCTTGGCGGCGATGTTGTTGCCCGCGAAGACCTCGGCCGCGGCCTGAACAGACTCAGCTGACAGGAAGCGGCGATCGCCACCGATGACGACACCCATCTTCTCTTGGCCGTTGCGGGTCACCTCATTGGCGACCGCCTGGCACAGGCGTCGCACGTTATGGATGGTGTACCCCTCGCCGATCTTGGCTCGCCAACCGCCAGTGCCGAAAGCGATCTCGCCGGTCTCGACGGCGTGGCTGGGCGCGAACAGACGCTTCAGGACGATATCGGCGGCCTTCTCCAACTCGGCGGCACTGTTGATGCACTGAACCTCGTCCGGGTCCAGGATCGAGTACGACGCGACCGGTCGGCCCTCCTCGATCAAATGCTCCGCCAACTCGGTCAGACGGTGCTCCCCTGTGGCAGCCAGATCGTCCAGTTCCGGGATGAGAATGGCGTTGTCGACGATGTAGGCCCCGACGTTGACTTCATGGACGGTCGCGTCTGAGGCCTTCAGGTCGCTGGCCTCGACGATCTCAGTGATCCGACCGTCGGCGCCGCGCAGAACTCGACCGTAGTCCCCGCCGTCGGCCAACCTGGCGGTGAGCAGGGAGAACTGGGCCCCCTTCAACTCGTGCTTCCACTTCAGACCACGCAGGGACGATCCGCGCAGCATGGGGGTGTCCCCGTAAGCGACCAAGACGTCACCCTCGAAGCCCTCCAGCTCGAAACGGGCGCAGCGCACCGCGTCGCCAGTGCCCGCCTGAACCGATTGATTGACGTAGGTCCAGGAGTCGCCCAGCAACTGACGAACCGAGTCGTCGTGCTCGTCGACCACGATGATGACATCAGTCTTCGCCACAACTGCCGTGACGTTGGCCAGCGACTGCTGGATGACGGTCGAATTCGCCAAGGGGTGCAGCAGCAGTCGCCGCGTCGCCTCATCATGTCCGGCCGCCAGAACGACCGCTTTGCATGCCCTACTCACGTGTTATCCCTTTCTTGTCAGACCCGACCGATGAGGGCCGCGCCTATCGCGGGTGCTTGGTTGTCGTGGTCGAGAGTCGTCACCCGTTCGGCGATCTCGGCATACGGGGGAAAGGTGACCATATGGCCACGATCGATCAAGAAACTCTTCACGGCGGGGATCACCCATGGCGCCGCGCCGATGACGCCGCCGCCCAAGACGATGCGCTCAGGGGCGTAGGCGACCGCGACAATGCCGACGATCTGTGAGATGCAGCGCACCGCTTGGTCGTACGCCGCCCAGCCAGTAGGCGTGTCGGCGGCGTCGAGCTTGGTCCAATCCAAACCCAACATGTCCATGCGTGGCGCCAGATAAGCGCCGCCGACGACGGTCTCCAGACAGCCGCGTTGACCGCAGCGACAAGGATCGCCGTTCGGGTTGAGCACCAAATGGCCGATCTCACCAGCAGCGTTGTCTTTGCCTCGCACCAGTGTGCCGTCGAGAGTGGCTGCGGCGATACCAGTGCCAAAATTGATATACGTAACGGAGGTGGAGTCAAGCAACATGCCGGCGGCCACCACCGTGGCCTTCACATCATTGTCCACACTGATCGGCGCCGAGAACTGATCGGCCAACAATTCCCGCAACGGCATCCGCTCGATCCTCAAGTTGACCGCACTGGCGATCTCACCCTTGTCACGATCGACCACCCCTGGGATGCCGATACCGACGGCCCCGAAATCACGCAGGCCGACTCCGACCTTGTCAGCGACGCGCTGAGCCACCTCCAAGGTGACTTGGCGCACTCCCTCAAGGCCCCGACGAGTGAAGATGGCGTCTTCAGCGACAACGGCGTTGTCGTCATCCAACACTACGGCATGAGCCTTTGTGCCGCCGATGTCAATTCCTAAACTCAGCATGGCTTCCCCTTTCTTGTGGGGTCCGCCCAGTCAGAACCGAGCGGACCCACATGACATTACTGACTCTGAGTGAAGGTCAGCCTTTGACGGCGCCAGCAGTCAAGCCACCGGTCATGCGCCCCTGGACGATCATGAAGAAGATGACCACCGGAATAGCAACGAGAGTTGAGCCAGCCATCAGGCCACCCCAGTCGGTGATTCCATGTTCAGCCAGCAAATAGGTTCGCAACCAGACCGGCAAGGTCATGTTCTGTGGCAGAGTCATCATGATCAGGGCCATATTAAACTCGTTCCACGCCTGAATGAAGGCGAAGACACCAGTCGAGACCAAACCGGGAGCCAGCAGCGGGAAGGTGACCTTCCAGAAGGCTTTGCCCCGCGAACAGCCGTCCACCATCGCCGACTCCTCCAACTCAGCGGGCACCGAGGTGACGAAGCCGCGTAGAGTCCAGATGGTGAAGGGCAAGACGGAGGCCAGATAGATCAGCATCAGACCGACCACATTCTCCGTCAGGTGCACCCCGTCCATCATGCGGAAGTAGGTGATCATCATAGCTTCGCCAGGAATCATCTGGATGATGAGGATGGCGACGATGAAGGCCTTACGGCCCTTGAAGAAGTATCGTCCGACCGCGACCGAGGCCAAGAAAGCCACCACCAGGCAGATGATGAGAGTGAGGAATGTCACCTGAATGGAGTTCCACAGAGCCGGCAGGAACTGGGCTCGGTGGTCGTCGAAGATGGCAGTGCGATAGTTCTCCAAGGTGAAATCGCCGGGGCCGGGGAACCAGGTCGGTGTCGCGGCCCGGATCTTGTTGTTACTCATGAACGAGGACGAGATCATCCAATAGACCGGGAAGGCCGAGAAGAAGAAGACGATGACACCCACAATGGAGTAGAGGATGTTCGACGTGCGCTTACGGCCCGAAACACTGTTCTTTTTGACCGGCGCCACAGCTGTTGTAGACATCAGTTGTTATCCTCTCTCAGGGTCTGACGGACGTAGTAGAACGAGATCACCAGCATGACCACGACCATGATGAGGGCGGCGGCCGCACTCACACCGTAATTGCCTCCAGCCGTGCCCTTCATGAACACCCAGACGCCGAAGGTCGAGGTCTGCTCGGCGATACCACCGATTGATTGCAGGGCGACGACTTGGGCGAAGACTCGGATGTCCCAGATGATCGACAAGACGATCAACACCGTGAAGATCGAGCGGACATACGGCATCATGATGAGGAAGAAGCGCCTGACGGGGGTGGCTCCGTCCATCTGCGAGGCTTCCAGCACCTCGCCAGGGATCTGGGTCAAACCGGCATAAAGAGTGAAAGCGACGAATGGAGCGCCCTGCCACACGATGACCAAACCGAGGACGAGGAAAAATGAGATCGGATTCGCCAGCCAGGAGTGACCTGTCCAGTCGGACCCGGTGATCTGAGTGAGCAGGTAGTTGATGATGCCGTAGGAGGTGTCGAACAACCAGCCCCACACAGCCACAGAGGCCAGGGCCGGCATCGCCCAGGCGAGCAAGAGTCCGACCGTGACCAGCAGACGAAAGCCCTTGTTGAGACGCATCATCAGTAGCGCCAGAAGGGTGCCCAGCAACATGGTGGCGACCACGGCCGCGATCATGAAGAGGAAGGACCGCAGCAGCATCATCCAGAAACTTGGGTCAGTCAGCACGGTCTGGTAGTTCTCCAGCCCGGCGAACGTGGCCGGGGCGCCGAAGACCTGCTCACGTCCATAATGTTGGAAGGACGTGATGATCAAACTCACCACCGGGTAGCCAACCATGACCACCAAGATGATGAGAGTGGGTAGAAGAAGGATGTACGGGAACGGCTGGGCTTTCTTCTTATTTGCCTTGCGCGGCTTGACCGCCGCCCCTCCCGCAGACAATGTGATGGTAGACACGACGTCTCCTCGTTGAATGTGTGAATGGAATTGTTGATCCTAGCGAGGTGGGCTTGGTCTGACACCAAGCCCACCCCTTATGCTAGTTGATCGTTGGCGATTAGCCGTTCAACGTGGCGTTGATTTTGTCGTCGAGTTCCTTGGCGATGGTGGCGGCGTCTGCGGTGCCCGAGACGAGCTTCGAGAAGGAGTCTTCCAGAATCTGGGAAGCCTCGACGTCAGCCCACTTCTCAGCTGCCGGAGTCGAGATCGCAGCCGAAGCGGCGGCCTGAGCAGCCTTGGAGTTCTCATTGTCAGCCATGAACTGGGCCTGCGAGGTCAGGGCCGGAACCATGCCAGCCTCGGCCAGGATCTTCTGATAGCCGTCGGAGAGCATGATCTGCATCGCCTTGTAGGCCAGATCGGTGTTCTTCGCCTTGGCCGGCACGGCGATGTTCGAACCACCAGCCAGCACTGGCGCATAGGTGCCAGCGGTCAGGCCAGGAGCGGCGAACTGATGCAGCTTCTCCTTGGCGCCAAAGGTGGAGGCGCAACCCGGAGTCTTGGCGTCCTCGGGAGCCGAGATCATGCCCGCGACCCAGCTCGGAGCCGGCAGGTAGGCGATCTTGCCCTCGCAGAACGGAATCTGCTGGTCACCCTCGACGGCGTCCTTCGGGAAGAGGCTGGCCGCATTGTAGGTGTCAGCGGCCTGCTGCAGACCCTTGATGCCCTCAGGTGTGTTGAAACCGGCGGTCCACTTGCCGCTGGAATCCTGGGTGGCGATCTCGGCGCCGTTGACCCACACGAAGGTCATCATGTCGCGCCAGTCCTTGCCGGTCAGGTACATGCCGGAGACGGTGTCAGTCTTGGCGGCCTTGGCGGCGGTCAGGTAGGCGTCCCAGGTGGTCGGCACATCGCCGGAGACGATATCGGTGCTGTAGGTCACAACACGGGCGCCGGAGTAGTACGGAGCGGCATAGAACTTGCCCTTGTCCGAACCAGCGTCAACGAAGCCCTTGAGCATGTCGTCGCCACCGAGTTCCTCGTACTTGTCGGTCAAGTCGAGGAAGGCGCCAGCCGCTGTGAAGGCGGGAACCTGGGTGTTGCCGATCTCGACCACATCGGGAGAGTTCGAGCCGGACAGAGCGGTCATGTACTTGTCGACCAGACCAGTCCAGGACTGCTCCTCAATCGTCAGAGTCGAACCGGCGTTCTCCTTCTCGAAGGTCGTCTTCAGGTAGTCACGAGCCTCCTGCGGGGTGTCGGTGCCGACCAGCCAGACGCGCAGGGCGGCCGACGCCGCTGGAGCGCTGGAATCCGTGCTTCCGCCGGACGTTTGACCGCCAGGATTGCCGCCGCAACCGGCCAGTGTCAGTGCTGACGCCGCAACCAGCGCCACCGCTGCGATTTTTCCCTTCATGATATGTTTCCTTTCTATATGAGGGGAGAGAATGGCAGTGCCTTATGACACTCCCAGGGTTGTTCTCAGTACAAACGACACCGCCCCGAGAAGGACGGCCTCGTCTCCAAGATCAGACAGTCTCATCGAGATGTCTCGACGAAACTCAGTGTGGGTACGTTCAATGATGAGGGCCAAGCAAGCGTCCATGAGTGGACCCTTGACAAGGTCTTGCGGGCCGCCGACCACGATCTCGGGGAGATCGAGGGTGGCCACGATCGGCGCGAGGGCCATGCCGAGACGACGACCGGCTTCCGCCAGAGTCTCGACACCGTCCCGCGCATTGGCGGCCAGTCGCCGGGTCAACGCCGGAACAGACAGCCAAGTCTCTAGACAGCCGCGCTTGCCACAAGCACACAGCGCGCCCTGATACTCGATCACGAGGTGGCCGATCTCGCCGCCGGCGGCACAGTTGCCGATGACCAGAGATCCGTCCAACAAGACGCCTGCGCCGACACCGCGCGAGATCTGCACCCGCACCAAGTCGCTGGCAGAATCGGTGAAAGCCGACTCCGCGATGACCGCGGCGTTAGCGTCGTTCAGGACTGTGGTCATCAACGAGAAGCGCCGCGAGATGAGTTTCTGCAACTCGACATGTCTCCAGTCGAGGTTGGGCGCCGCCACAACCATACCGTCGGCGTCAACCGTGCCCGGCGAACCGACACCGACACCGAGGATGCGTCGGGTGGAGCGCTCGATCAGGGCTTGAACCAACTCGTAGGCCGCCTCGACCGCGTCCGCCCCGGTGCGCCCGTCCAGTTCGACGCTGGCTTCCGCTTGCTTGTGACCACGCAGACTGTAGACCGCGCCACGCCAGGTGGCCGGTGCGCTCAGGTCTAGGGCGAGCACGTCGTAGGAGTCCTCCCGCACAGCCAAAGCCACGGCCGGTTTGCCCGGTCGCACACCAGCGGTGATGCCCGTCTCTTGGACCAACTCGTGATCGATCAACTCAGACACCAGGTCAGAGATCGTCACCTTGGTCAATCCGGTCTGACGAGCCAGTTGCGCCCTGGTCAGTTGCGGCTCGTCATACAGCGATTGAAGGACCAGAGACAAGTTGACACGACGACCGTCCTGCGGGCGTTGGATCAGGTTCGATCCACCCCCGTTTTGGTAAAGCCCGATGGGCTGCGTTGCCGTTGTCATAGAAGTTAGTAAACCTTACGAACTTCTCAAATTCAAGCCAGATCCGCCCATTCATGGCAATTGTGACCGAATCGTGACCTTTCATAAAACTGCACCAAGGCGGCTCTGAGCCACTGTGCGCGTCACCGGCAGGATTGTTCTCACCGAAGAAGTTATCCACAGATTGACGACTTCGCCGCAAAAAACACCTCTACACCCACATAGCAATAGCTGAGTGGCATCCTCCAGGCGGACGCTTTGGAGCTTCCCAAGCTCCCGAAGGCCTATCCATGTGCCTGCCGAGACTTCCGGCCATGGCAGTTCGCATTGACTGTCCCATCTTGTCAAATGTGGAGACATCACCCATGCGGTGCCCCTCATCATGGGCGTTTGTCATGCCATCTCGGCTTGTCAGGCTGGTTATCGGCAGTCACCTGGATGGGCCATCACTCGTCGCGAAGGCATCAGGGGCTGGCGATAGGTAGGGACCGAGGGGCTGTTCATCGGTGGGTTGTCAATGTCGCTGCCGTGATGGCGATGCGGCGCGGCTAACGACGGCGCTGATGGGAGTGCAGTGTCGTCAGCGAGCAGCCCACCGACCACGACAATGACACGGACGACTCCCTTTCGACGTCAGAGTGACATAACTGCGCAAAGAATGAGTCTTCAAGCGACCACCGTCATACATTGCCCTAGTTGTGTCACCGAAAGCACCGGAAACAGCGACACAACTAGACCAAAGTATGCATCAAGGGGTACGCAAGGACATTCTTTGCCTAGTTGCCGCCAGTTGCCGGCGAGGGTTGCCTACCGGGGCATCGAATCGCCGTTCCTGGGTGCTGAGTCGCCCCACCTGGTTGTCCAGTCGCCCCGCTTGGTTGTCGAGTCGCCCCGCTTGGTTGTCCAGTCGCCCCACCCGGTTGTCCAGTCGCCCCGCCCGGTTGTCCAGTCGCCCTACCCGGGATAGGGTCGCGTCACATGGGGCATCGAGCCGCCAGTGTCTGCTCCGGCGACCACACCGTCGCCCCGACCTACCACCGCCACCGTCAGGGCCCTTGTCGATGACAAAGGCCCTCCCCGACTCCCCTCCGACCCTGACGGCAGCCACCCCTCGACCATCCTCACCAGAGTCAAACCCACTGCAGCTACATGGATAACCCTTGGCTCCCGACAGTCGATGATGGCACGCTACTATGGAAACGATTACGCTTTATCTCCGTTCGAACCAGAGAGGAACTGGACATGGTCGCCGCTTTCCACCCCATCATCGTCGATGCCGCCGACCGAGTGCTCTCATTCAATGAGCGACGCGACATGTACCTGGCGTACTTGTCTGAAGACCGCGCTGAACGCGATCAAATCCAAAGAGAACTCGACGCCAAACAGACAGAGACCGAGGCCGAGCGGCGGGGATCAGCCCGCGGGGAAGCTGCCGGGCTGGCCAAGGGTGCACAAGAGACGGCAGGACGCGCGCTTGACTCAGGCCTGCCTCCCGAGACAGTCGCCACCATCACTCAGTTGCCGCTGGAAGAGGTTCTTCACCTGGCATGATCCGAACCATCGCCGATGCCGCCGACCGTGACAAAGGCAAGCTGGCGTCGCGTCGATGCGATCGCATCAGTGAGGTAGGGTGAAGGAGAAACAAGGGGCCATTTCTGGCCCAGAAGGAAGGACACAATGGAAGTTATCATCTGCCCCGACGCGGCTCAGGTGGGCCGGGTCGGCGCTGCCAAAGTCGCTCAGATCGCCGCCAAAGTCGGACCCGCCGTCGTCATCGGCGTGGCCACCGGTTCTTCTCCCCTGTCGACCTACCAGGAGTTGGCCCGTCTGGTGAAGTCAGGCTCCCTTGACCTGTCCCAGGCCTCAGCCTTCGCCCTCGACGAGTATGTCGGCCTGCCCTACACCCACCCCGAGAGCTACCACGACACCATTCGTCGAACCGTCACCGAGCCGCTCGGGCTCGACCCGGCCCGCGTCCACGTGCCCGATGGGTTCGGCGACACGCAGACGGCGGGCGAGCGCTACGAGGCGGCGATCAAGGCGGCTGGTGGCGTCGACGTCCAGATCCTCGGCTCCGGCTCGAACGGACATATCGGTTTCAACGAGCCAAGCTCATCCTTGTCCTCCCGCACCCGCATCAAGACCCTTGCCTCTCGCACACGCGAAGACAATGCCCGCTTCTTCGACTCGATCGACCAGGTGCCGGTCCACTGCATCACCCAAGGTCTGGGCACGATCCTGGACGCTCGCAACGCCGTGCTCGTCGCCACAGGCGAGGGCAAGGCTGATGCCGTGGCCGCCATCGTCGAAGGTCCTGTCACTGCGATGTGCCCTGGATCAGTTCTTCAGTTGCATCAGCATGCCACGCTCGTCATCGATGAGGCCGCTGCCTCCAAACTGACCATGTCCGGCTATTACAAGACGGTCTACGCCTCCCTGCCCGACTGGCAAAGACTGGACGTGTGATGAGCGAGCCGATCCTGATCGCAGCGGCTTCAATGCTCACCCCCTTCGGCCTGATCGACAACGGTTGGGTCGAGGTGGTGGGCGATCGCATTGAGGTCTGGGGGGACTCGACTCCCCCACGTGAGCCTGACATTCGGATCGAAGGCGTTCTCAGCCCCGGTTTTGTGGATGTCCATTCCCATGGCGGCGGCGGAGCCAACTTCGGCGACGACCCCGACCAGATCGAAACCGTGCTCGCCACTCACCTGGCCCACGGCACCACTACGATGGTCGGATCGCTGGTCACCGCTGGACTGGATGACCTGGCCCATCAAGTCGAAGTCATGTCTACTTTCGTAGCCGATGGTCGCCTGGCGGGCACCCATTTGGAAGGCCCCTGGCTGGCCACGAAGTACAAGGGCGCGCACACTGAGAAGTTGCTGCTCGATCCGCGCATCGACGACATCGCCCGCATCCTTGAAGCCTCCCATCACACCGTCAAGATGGTGACGATGGCGCCAGAGAAGACGGGTGGAATCGAGGCGGTGAGCTACCTGGCCGACCACGGCGTCATGGTGGCGATCGGTCACACAGCCGCCGACTTTGACACGACTCAAGCCGCCATCGCCGCAGGCGCGCGTGGCACCACCCACCTGTTCAACGCCATGCCCGACCTGTTGCATCGCTCACCCGGCCCGGCCCTGGCACTGTGGCGCGATCCTCGCGTCTGGGTGGAGTTGATCTGCGATGGCGTGCACGTCCACCCGGCTCTGGTGGCCGAGGTCATGCAAACCAAGGCGGACCACGCCGTCCTCGTCACCGACGCCATGGCTGCGGCCGCCTTCGACGATGGGGACTACAGTCTGGGCGGTCTGCCCGTCGAGGTGCGCGACTCAGTCGCCCGCATCGCCGGAACCTCCACCATCGCCGGTTCGACTCTGACCCTCGACCGGGCTGTGCGCACAGCCATCGGCGCCGGAGTCGATCCCGGAGTCGTCCTGCAAGCCGCCACCGCCAACCCAGCCGACTACCTCGGCCTGGAAGGTGTCGGTCGCATCACCAAGGGCAACTTCGCTGATCTGACCTGCCTCGACGCCGACTTCAACGTCACCCGCGTCATGCGCCGCGGCGTTTGGGCCAAGTAGTCCGCCCACGCGTCAGTTGTGGCCCGTCACCGCTCCTGGTGACGGGCCACAGTTCTTGAGGTGGGACACGACGAGTCGCCAGAGGAAGCACCGGTGAGCCCATCGCCTCAGGTCTTATCGCCCTGCGATCCAGTAGGTCTGAATGTGCTGGGACGAACGCGGCACAGGCAAAGTGGTGCGGGTGAACTCGCGCACTTGTTTTGCCAACTGACGCTCACCGGCGGCCCAGACGAAGCAGTCACTCGGGTCGATCCCCGCTGTCAGCTCGGTTAGCTTCTGGCCTGTCACCTCGTCGAGCCAATCGATGTCGGCCTTGCCTTCAGTGACCAGAGGGACCAGGTCATGGTCGTGATGCGAGTCGACGATCCGTGCCAGCACCCGCATCTGTGGCGACAGCGCGTCAACCAAAGATCTGACACCAGGCAGGGCCGTTGGATCCGCGATCAGCAAGGCACACGACAGCGCCGGGACAGCCAGGTTGTAGGCCGGCTCGCTGACGGTGACCGTCATCCCAGGCTCAGCCGCCGCCGCCCAGGCGCTGCCGGGACCAGCGGGCGAGTGCAGAACGAACTCCAGCCAGAAGTTGTCAGCGCTCACCCCGTCGATGGAATAAGCCCGCTGAACCGAACTCGCACCGTCCAGACTCGGCACGTTGACAAGCAGATACCCAGCGGGCATGGATTCATACTGCTCAAACAATCCTTCTGCGTCAAACTCCACCCGCCGGTACCACGGCGTGAAATCCGTCACTGATCGAACTGTCACCTGATGGTCGCTGAGCCTGGGACGCGCCGCCACCGGTCGTCCCCCTTCTGATGTCTTGTCCATCCCCCCATGTTCTCACGTACCGACGGGCGCGCGCCCTACCATGACAGCGGTCGAACAAGAACGGACAGTGATGAGAATCAATCCAGAAGGCAAGACGGCGAGCGGACTCATGACCTTCGTCCAATTCATCTCGCTCAACCTGATCTACCTTGTCACCTGTCTTCCGATCATCACGATCGGAGTGGCGACGAGTAGTTTGTTCGAGGTGACGATGCGGTACGCCGATGAAGAGCGTGGCTACCTCATCAAGGACTACTTCCTGGCTTTCAAAGACAATTGGTGGCGAGCCAGCCTCCTCATGGTCATCTTTGGCGCCCCATGATGGTCCTAGTCTTCGTCGGGCTGTTCTGGTACCACCTGGGCTCATTCTAGGCGGCCATCGCTGCGGTGGTGTCCTTTCTCTT
>JAITVA010000178.1 GCA_031286045.1 Propionibacteriaceae bacterium
GCTCAACGGACTCTTCCCCTTCATCTCGGCTACGGGCGTGTCAGCAGTGATCGTCCTCATCGGCTTTCTGATCGCTTGGTTGGTCTGGCCCTTGGTCGCCCGCCTCGGTGTGCCGGTGGCCACTCGAGTGCGGACCGCAGCAGTGGTCACGCTGGCCTTAGTGGTGGTCGGCTCGGGCGCACTCGGCTTGGCTGGCCGGACCTATGATCCGGCTCCCGATGGTCGCGAGATCACGGTGGCGGTCGTTCAGGGCAACGTGCCTGGGACGGGCACCTCAGCGCTCGGCCCTCGCTACACGGTGGAAAACAACCATTTGGCCCAGACGATCATGCTGGCCGCCAAGATTCGTACCGGCCAAGTGGCGCAGCCTGATTTTGTTCTCTGGCCAGAGAATTCGACAGCGACCGATCCGTTCACCGACGCCACCACCGCTGGCGTCATCGAGCAGGCGCTCGACCTGGTCGGCGTGCCTATTCTGGTCGGTTCTATCATCGCGGGCCCTGGCCCGCAGGAACGCCAGACGGTCGGCTTGTGGTGGACGATTGAGGGTCAGGTCGAAGCTGAGTACGCCAAACGCAACCTGGTACCGTTCGGTGAGTGGATACCGGGGCGATCATGGTTGGTTTCGATGATCCCGGAATTGACGATGGTCGGCGCACAGTCAGTTCCGGGAACCAGGCCGGGTGTGTTGGACGTGTCCGTCGCCAGCGGCCCCTTGCGGGTCGGTGATGTCATCTGTTTCGAGGTCTCCTACGACAAGACTTTCGATGAGATGATCCTCGGCGACCACAGTAGCGGCGGTGGCGCGCAGATTGTGACGGTGCAGACATCGAACGCCATGTTCACCGGCTCTGACCAGATGGCGCAGCAAGACCAGATCACCCGCATTCGGGCCCTGGAGTCACGCCGCGAGATTCTAGTGGCGACGACCAACTCGCTGGCGGGACTGATTGACTCCCACGGCCAGATCGTCTACGAGGCGCGACTGCGCACCGCCGACGCTCAGGTGTTCACCGTGCCCACCCGATCGACCGTGACCTGGGCCGTCGCCGCCCGGCTGTGGTTCGATCTGGCCAGTGTGGTGCTGCCATTGCTGGGCGCAGCGGTTGTGGCGACTAGGCGCTTGGTCAGACATTGACGAGGCGGCGTGGCATAGTATGGAGGTCGCCATGTCAGCCGCGAGAGGATCACACCCCATGACCACTGCCTTTGAGAAGGTCCTTGTCATCATTCCGACCTACAATGAGAAGGACAACATCACCATCATCTGCGACCGTCTGCGCAAAGCGGTCGACACAGCGGACATTCTGATTGTGGATGACAATTCACCGGACAACACTGGTGAGTTGGCCGACCGCATGGCCGACGCTGACCCGCACATCCATGCCATGCATCGCACGGCCAAGAACGGTCTTGGCGCGGCCTACCTGGCGGGCTTCCACTGTGGTCTGGAACGCGGTTACGACGTCTTGGTCGAGATGGACGCCGATGGCTCGCATCAGCCGGAGCAGTTGCCGAGGTTGCTGGCTGCGCTCGAGGACGCCGACATGGTCAAGGGATCACGTTATGTGCCCGGTGGTTCGGTGGTGAATTGGCCGAAGTCACGTGAGCTCTTGAGCCGAGGCGGCAGCCTCTGGACTCGTTTGATGATTGGCATTCCGGTTCATGACATCACCGGTGGCTACAACGCCTTCCGGGCCGAAACCCTGCGCGTCATCATGGACGGTATCACGTCGGTCGGCTACAACTTCCAGGTCGATCTCACCTGGCACGTCCAACAAGCAGGCCTGAAGGTTGTGGAGGTGCCGATCACCTTCGTCGAGCGCGAGCGTGGTGAATCCAAGATGAGTGGCGGGATCGTGGTTGAGGCGCTGGCGAAGACCACCGCCTGGGGCCTGTCTTATCGGGTGAAGCAGTTTGTGGAGTGGGTCTCGGGCCTGTTCCGAAAGTGACGTGAACGTCGGATTCGGATGGGGGACCAAGCCCTGGACCCACTCCGCGTGATCGGGCCATGGGCGCCCAATCGGTGCGGTCCAGCAGTGGGGGTGCGCCGGACCGTCACATCTCAGGAGCGCAGGTTGCTGGCGCGCTCAGACAGCATGTCGGACAATTCGGCCATGCTGCGTCGCTCCAGCAACATGTCCCAGTGGCTCTTGGCGATGTCCGTGGCCGTGGTGTCAGTCACCGTGACCTGGTCGGAGGCGTCCAGCTGTGCGAGTTTGCCGCAGCGGGGGCAGTCCCAGGTCGCTGGCGCGGTGATGCCCGCGGCGAATATCATGACGAACTGATGGTTCGCGGGGCAGGCGTAGGTGACTTCGATTCGATCGGCCTTGTCGTTGGTGACGTGAGTCGGACTCATATGCTCCTCCTTGCGTGACTCGGTTCTCTGTGCACTGGTGACAACGACGTCGCGGATCGGCATATTCCGTAGTCGGAGGGGTTTGGTCGGGTGGAGGTGGGTCGTCTCCTATTCCTGCACATATGTGCACGCGATCTGGGAGAGTGTGCTGAAGTGTCAGCTGAGGCACTGTCAGCCCCCGTGCCACGGCCTTCATCAGCGCGCCGCTATCGCAGCGTTCCCGTCAAGCCCATCAACGGTCACGGGGTGGGCGCGAGCGGCCGGCGTCCGCTTCCAGATGGAAGAATGGCCTATATGACCACTATCTTGTCGATTCAGTCGTCCGTCGCTTTCGGCCATGTCGGGAACTCCGCCGCCGCCTTCGCCCTGATGCGTATGGGCGTCGAAACCTATCCGGTGTACACCGTGCATTACTCCAACACGACCAGTTATGGCTCCTGGCGCGGCCCGAACCTCTCGTCCGACCAAGTCATGGACGTGGTCACCGGTGTCGACGAGCGTGGCGCCTTGGCCGGGGTGGACGCTGTGCTGTCCGGCTTCCAAGGTTCGGTCGCCATGGGCGCCACCATCGTGTCGGCGGCTGAGTTGGTCAAGCGACGCAATCCCAAGGCCCTGTACTGTTGCGATCCTGTGATGGGCGACGTCGGGCGCGGCATGTACGTCGCGGCGGGCATCCCCGAGTTCCTTCGAGACGAGGTGCTGCCTCACGCCGACATCGCCACGCCCAACCAGTATGAACTGAACTACTTGGCCGGACGTGACACCCACAGCCTGACGGATCTGCGTGCTGCGATCGACCTTGTGATCGCCCAGGGCCCGCGCGTGGTGCTGGTGACCTCCGCCATGGCTGACGACATGTCTGCGGACTCGATCTCGATGGTGGCGGCGACGTCGAATGAGGCCTGGTTGGTGTCGACACCGCGCATTCACCAGGATTTCACTGGTTCAGGCGATGTCACCGCAGCGGTCTTCCTGGCCCGCTACCTCCAGACGAGCGACATCGGGACGGCGCTGCAAGACACCGCCAGCGTGGTCTTCTCGCTCCTAGACGCTACCGCCAGGGCTGGCAGCCGTGAACTGACCCTGGTGGCTGATCAGGACCAGATCGTCCACCCCCGCCACACTTTCGCTGTCACGCGCTTGCCGGACTAGCCCTGACGAAAGACTGCCGCTCACTCCAGGTAGGAGCGGATGTTCGCACCCAGCGCGTTGAGCCGGGTGGGCAGATCCTCATAGCCGCGGGTGATGACGTAGGTGTCTTCGAGCACGGTGACGCCGCGGGCGCCAAGTGCGGCCAAAAAGAGGCACATGGCCGGACGCAGCGCCGGTGGACAGACGATCTCCCCGCCACCACGCCAGCGGGTCGGCCCCGTCACCATGATGCGGTGCGGGTCGAGCAGCGAGACCTTGGCGCCGAGCTTGTCCAACCTGGTCATATGGATCATGCGATGGTCGTAGACCCAGTCAAAGATCGTGGTCGTCCCCTTGGCGCAGGCGGCGATGACCGCGAAAAAGGGCAGGTTGTCGATGTTGAGGCCGGGGAAGGGCATGGGGTGGATCTTGTCGACCGGCGCCTCCAACTCGGAGGGTTTGACAGTCAGATCGACCAGCCGGGTCCGTCCGTTGCGCGAGGTGTACTCGTCCGTCAAAGAGTAGTTCAGCTTCATCGACTCCAGGATGGCCAGTTCTATCTCCATGAACTCGATCGGCACCCGTGTGATGGTCAG
>JAITVA010000179.1 GCA_031286045.1 Propionibacteriaceae bacterium
CCGCGCCACCACCATCAATAGCCCTTGTCACCAAGGTTGTGTCCGAGGAGCCCCTGCCGAGAACCGCCGTAGCCGCCGCGGTGGCGGCGATTCGCCTGGCTGACCACACTAAACGAACAAGCCCGACCATAAACACCACGACTCCCATATCCTCGCGGACGCAGAGGAGCAGGCCGGAACAGATCACGAGGGTCAGGTCGTCGCGGCGGTCGAGAGCGTCGACGACCAAGGCCAGCAATGGAACAGCGAAGGCGATCTCATGCACCTCGTAGTCAATCAGGGATTGGATCGGCCAAAACAAGGTGACGGCGAGGGCGAAGAGCTTGGCCCAGCGCGAACTGGTGAAGTGCCGCCGGGCGAAACGCCACAAGGGGAAGACGGTCGCCGCCACAACCAATCCCTGACCGATGCAGAGCACACGGATATTGTCCCAAATCCAGTACAAGGGCACCCACAGGGCAAGGATGGGATGGAAGTGATCAGCCCGAATATCGTAGTCATCCCCCTTGAGGGTGACAATCGGCTGTTGGAAATGCGCCATTCGCCCGATCGCCTGGTCGAAGATGCCCAGATCGTACCCGGCGCTGAGACAAACATTGACGCGTTGGATTCCGTACAGGGAGAAGACAAGAGCCGTGATGATGAAGACCGTCCAGGCGAAGCGGCGGTTGTCCGTCAGCCAGCCCATCAAGGTGCGGATGTGGTGGAGGATGGGTAGGGCAGCGCGCGGGGGTCGATGAGCGGGCGTCGGTGAGCGCGGTGGTCGGTGAGCACGGGGGGTCGGTGAGTACGGAGGAGACTGGGTGGTGGTTCGAGTCGCGGGGGAGGCAGTGGGCGAGAGGGCGCGTGAGGCTTGACGGTGGTGTCGGGGGGCATCGTGAGGGGTCACAGCAACGACACTACACCGCGACAGGTACAATGTCGATATATCTGTTTATATCACTCAGGCTTGAATACTGAGCGGTCGGACGACCACAACCGAGCAATCTCTAGCTACTTGTTGGCTGATTATCGCTGCGGCGGATCATAGTTGTGTCGCCCCTGGGGTACGAAGTGGTGACATAACTGAGGCAAAGTATGAATCAGGGACTCATAAGTCTCATACTTTGCTCAGTTATGGACGAGCCAGGTCGGCCCTTCGGTGGAGCGGGGGAAGCTACCGTTTCGGATGAGCTACTGGCGGGGCCGTTCCACCGCGACTGGCCTCGAATCCATTAGTCTCAAACCGGCCCATCGGCGGCTTGTCACATCATTGATTGGTACCAGTTTTGCATGGCCGTGAAGGCCAACTTGCGGTGTGTCTTGTCGGGAGAGAGGAGGCCTTTGCGGTTGTAGTAGCCCTGGAGGACATGGGTGCGGCGTGGGCAGCGGAAGTCGTAGAAGATCCAGGGTGTGGCGCCTTTGATGTAGTCGATGGTGGACAGGACTTCGATCTGGCGTTGGTAGATCTGCAACTGGTGGTCCTCGGTGTACAACTCGTCAGCATCACCACGCAGGTCGGGGGTGGCGTCGGCGCCGAACTCGGTGATGATGACGGGTTTCGACGGATGGGAGTTCGCAAACAGGGCGGGTAGTTTGTCGAAGTCGGGGTCGTACCAGCCGTAGTACTCGTTCAGCCCGATGACGTCGAGCTTGTCGACCAGGCGGTCCGAGATGGCGGGGATGACGGGGTTGACCAGACAGGCCGCCGACACCAACCGAGTCGGGTCGAGGTCATGACAGGTGTCAGCCAAGTGGGACATGAAGGCCAGGCGGGCGTCGGTGTCGGCATTCTCGTTGCCGACCGACCAGATGATGACACTGGCTCGGTTACGATCCCGCAGAATCAGTTCACGCAACTGGTTGTCAGCATCGTTGAGAGTGCTGGGCGAGTCGAACATGATCGCCCAATACACCGGCACTTCCTCCCACAGCATGACCCCCACCTCATCCGCGATCCGCGATGTCGCCCGGGAATGGGGGTAATGGGCCAAGCGCATGAAGTCGCAGCCCATCTCCTTCGCGATCCGGAAGGTTTCACGAATCTCCTCATCGGTCAGGCTGCGTCCATGGAGATCGGACTCCTCATGAGAACACACACCCCGCAGAAACACTGGGACACCGTTGAGGAGGACCTCGTTGCCATCGACCCTGATCTCGCGGAAACCGATCCGATCCGACCACTCGTCGACACCGTACCGGATGACAACGTCATACAGTTTCGGATTGTCTGGACTCCACAACTGCGGGGTGACATCGAACTCTGCACTGCCCACACCGCCAGCCACAGTCAACGACCCGGCGAACCCCAATTCAGGAATCTCAACCCGGGCCTGCCCATCACGCTCGGCACCATCGACCGTCACACTCACCGCGACAGTCGAGAAACTCCCGTCAGGAACCAGCGTCACCGACGCTGCTTTGACGAAGGTCGCGGGCAGTCGCACCAAACCCACACCCCGATGCAAACCCCCATAATTGAACCAGTCGAAGTTGTTCGTCGGCACATTCTCGACCTCACGGGCGTTCCGCACGACCACAACCAGACGATTCCTAGCCTTCAACTTGCCCGTCACCTCGAAGCGGAACGGCGTCGACCCACCTCGATGCCAACCAAGATAGTCGCCATTGAGGAAGACATAGGCCGCGTACGCCGCGCCAGCAAAAGCCAAAAAGACTCTTTCGCCCGACTCACCCGGGTGAAAGTCGAGATTCCGGACGTAGACACCAGACCCCTCAAACCACTTCCACTCCGGCTTCAACACATTCCAGCATGACGGCACCGGGACTTCTTCCCACTCATCGAAACTGAAATCAGTCGGGCAGGGGCGTCCGGCCTGGTCGGCGTACTTCTCCTCGAACCAACGCGCCCGCAGGCAGGTGTCGAAGGGGTCGATGGCGAAATGCCAAGGCCCATCAAGCGACTCCACCGGGCGGGTACCCAGGTCGAAGAAGGACTCCGCGTTGGCTTGGGGCTCGGCATACGGCGCCAGAAAATCGACACGGTGGATCTCGCTGTTGAAGTTGGCTGGTGTGGTGGTCATCATCATCCTCGACTCGTTGGTGGGGGCATACCCTCGATTGGCACCCAACAGTAGACGAGCCCAGGGCCGGTCCACCAAACCATGTCAGACGATTTCCATCAGTTGGCAAAACTCAGCGGACCACAAACCAGCTTCCACAACGTCAGACACGACCGGGTCCGACCACCCCTCACCGCCGGGGACGGAACACTAGCGTAGAGCGTAGTCAGACTGGTGTTGACGAGTCCGGCCAGCTCACCGTCTCCGACGCGACGACACCGCGCCGTCAACCCCCATCCCCCGACCACCCCTCACCGTCGGGACGACGCACTGGCGTGGAACACAGTCCGGTCGGGGTTGACGAGTCTGGTCAACTCACCCTCACCGCCGGGACGGCGCACCGGTAGTGGAGCGCACCTCCAGTTGCGAGGTCAGCAAGAGGCGATGCACTGGCATGGCCGGGTCGGCCAAGCGACGGAACAGCAAGGACGCAGCCTCATAGCCGATCTGTCGCTTGGGTGGACGAATCGCCGTCAGGGGCGGATCGGACAAGGCCGCGATCTCATCGTCGTACGATATCAGCGACAGTTCACCGGGCACGCGCACCTTCAGCTCCTGGCAGCGTTGCAGCAACATGATGGCCTCCGCGTCTGAGTGGACGATGACCGCCGTCGTGCCGGATGACAACAATCGTTCGATGAGACCATCGAGTTGAGACTCTCGGTCAGTCGCCATGAATGCTTCCGTTTGCTCGCACACCACGCCCGTCATATCCAAGCCGAAGGTACGGGCCACCCGTGACCAAGCGTCGGTGGCCGCACCGAACAGTGGCTTGCCGGCGGCCGCCAGCAGCCCGATCCGGCGATGACCCAAGTCAGTCAGGTAATGCAGGGCGACCTCAGTCGAGTGGACCTGATCAGTCACGACCCACTCCAGCCGACCGGACAGCATCTGCTCAGGCACGGTCCGCTCCATCAGCACCACGGGAAGATCGAAGGCGTCCAGCCACGCCAACATCTGGCTGGATTCCTTCTTGGTCGGCGCCGGAGCCACCAAGAGTCCCTCGATTTGGCCGTTCTCCACCAATCGCTGGGTCTGCAGACGATCATCCTCCACTCGGTAGGACGACTCTCGCAAGGTCACCTGGCCACGATAATTGTTGGCTGCGAGTTGGACCCCGTTCACCACCTTGGGCCAGAAGTAGTCCGTCGAGGGCGTGACGATGCCCACTTTTCGCTTGCCAATCAAGGTCGGCAAGGTGGCGTGAGCGGGACGATCGACGCCACGGCGAGCGATGGCGCCGCCATGCACGCGGTTGACCAACCCTTGCGCGGCCAGAGCATTGATATCACGCCGGGCCGTCTCCACACTGACGCCCAGCTGCCCTGCCAGGTCACCTACCGACACCGAGCCGCAGAGCCGAACCTCATCCAAGATCAGCCGCCGCCGGTCCTGACTGAATCGCGTCGCTTCCACCGTCACCGCCCCATCTAGTCTCGTCAGTTGAGTGGCTATCCATCGGTGATCTGACCGAATGAGACCGACTCTGACCGAATCGATTGTAGCGGTTGACGCCACCCGCCCAGCGCGCCCAAGCTAAGGACTCAACAAGGGCGAGAACTCCCCGCACAAGGGAAAGCATCGTCCAAGAAAACTTCATCTGACAAGGACGTAAAGGAAGCACCAAATGAAAGTAGGTAGGTCAATCACCGCCGTCGCCGCAGCGTCGGCTTTGGCTTGCAGCATGGCCGGTTGCGGCTCAAGCCCGGGTTCCACTGGAGGTGAGCCGGCCGGACAATCCTCGGCCACAATCGACACTCCTGTCTCGTTGACCATGTCCGCCTGGTCGCTCAGCACGACCCCGGAATTCCAAGCCCTGATCGACGCCTTCAAGAAGGTCCAACCAAATATCACCATCACGATCAAGGAATACGCCGCCGACAAGCTCGAACCTCTCTTGCTGGCTGACATGACCGCCAAAACCGCGCCGGACATCATCACCTTCAAGAACTCCAAGTACGTGCCCCAGTGGGCGAGCGGCGGACAACTCATGGATGTGTCCGACCTGATCAAGCCGCTACCCGAGAACGTCGTCGGCGCGGTGTCCTACGATGTCGATGGCAAGTACTACGGGGTGCCCTACCGCCAAGACTCATGGTTCCTGTATTACAACAAGGCCTTGTTTGAGAAGGCCGGCGTCGCCACGCCGGACGGCACCTGGACCTGGGACGACTACTCCAAGGCCGCCAAAGAGCTGACGACCAAACTCGCCGCCGCCGGTTCGTCCGCCAAGGGGACTTACGAGCACCAGTGGCAGTCCACCCTCCAAGGCTTCGCCAACGCGCAGGCGGGCAAGGAAGGCGATCCGAACGGCCCCTACTTCTCGGGTGATTTTGATTACATGTTGCCTTTCTATCAGCGGGCTTTGGATCTGCAAGACAGTGGCGCCCAAGTCAACTTCGGTGAAATCACCACCAACAAACTGACCTACCAAACACAGTTCGGCAAACAATCCACCGCCATGCTACTGATGGGATCCTGGTACATCGCCACCCTCATGTCCCAACAAAAGAACGGCGACGCCGACACCTTCGACTGGGGCATCGCACCAGCACCACAAATCGACTCCTCCACCGTGAAGAACCCCGTCACCTTCGGCTCACCAACCGGCATGGGCATCAACACCTCCATCGACCCAGCCAAAATCCAAGCCGCCAAAGACTTCCTCTCCTTCATCTGGACCGAAGACGCCGCCAAAGCCATCGCCGCAGTCGGCATCACACCAGCCATGTCGTCCGAGGGTGTCACCAAGGCCCTCTTCGCAGTCGACGGAATGCCCCAGGACCAGGGCAGCAAGACGGCCTTCCAGACACATGAGACCTTCCAGGAGCAACCCCCGGGCAAGGATACGATGAACATTGCAACCATCCTCAACGCTGCTCATACTGCCATCATGACTGAGAGCCAGGACGCGCAGTCGGCTTTGGCTGAGGCCAGCCAGAAGGTCAAGGACAAGGACTGGTGAGAGGTCGGGACGGTTGGATGGTTGTTCCCCAGGGCCGTTCGCTGCGGGTGTCCCAAAAGGTACACCCGCGCTCACTGAGGACAAGCCCAAACCGTTGCACGATTTGGTTTGCCATCCCCTGGGAAACAACCATCCAACCGTCCCTCATGGAGCTGAACGCCACATGCGAGAGGTGGGTACTTCTATGGCCGCCTCATCTGAAGATGGCCCATCTTCTACTACCACAGTCGGGGTGGTACGGCCCGCCGGTAGCTCACCCGCGAGTGGCAGATTCTCCACCCAACCACCCGACCCCATGACAGGGCGGGCAGCCCACCGTCCAACCCGTCACCGACCTACCCCCCACCGAAAAGAGCGACCCAATGACGCAGACACTCACGGATGTTCCCACTCCACCACCGACGACGAAAGCGGCCACCCGCACCGACAAGCACAGTCAACGGCACCGCACCAACACCTTACGTCGACGTAATACCGCTTTGGGGTGGAGCTTCATCGCGCCGAACTTCATCGGATTCGCGGTGGTCACGATGGTGCCCATCATCTTGCTGTTCTACATGGCCTTCACGGATTGGAACGCACTGGGCACGCCCAACTGGATCGGAGTGGACAACTTCGAACGACTGGCTCGCAACGGAACCTTCCGGGCGGCGGTGGCGCAGACCTTCTATTACGCCATCCCCCATATCATCTTGACCGGCATCCTGGCCTTGGGGCTGGCCATCCTGCTCAACCAGAAACTGCGAGGGGTGGCCTTCTTCCGCGCGGCCGCCTTCTTCCCCTATATCACCTCGATCGTGGCCATCGCCATCGTCTGGAACCTGCTCTTCTCGCCTGACTACGGTCCCATCAACCAGCTCCTCGGCTTGCTTGGGGTGGCGGATCCGCCGGGATGGACGACATCGACCAATTGGGCCATGCCCGCCGTCATCATCGTCGGCACCTGGCGCGAGATGGGGTACTACATGATCCTCTTCCTGGCCGGACTGCAGACCATTCCACGCGAACTCTATGAGGCCGCCAAGGTCGACGGCGCCAGTGCATGGAACCGCTTCCTTCACATCACCTGGCCGAGCCTGCGACCGACGACCTTCTTCGTCACCGTCATCTTGGCGATCGACTCCTTCAAGGTCTTCGACCTGATCCAGGTCATGACCGACGGCGGGCCGGGCACATCGACTTACACCATCTCTTACTTCATCTTCCAGAAGACTCTGGGCCAAGACTCGACCGGTGAGTTCGGCTACGCCTCAGCCGCGTCACTGATCCTGTTCTTCATCTGCCTGGCCATGACCGTGCTGCAGTTCGTCGTCAACCATCAAACCGACATTGTGGCAAAGCCTCGCTGGTGGCCATTGCCCCTGGTCGCCGGGCTGATCTGCTTCATCATCGCGATCATCGCCTTCTGCGCCCGCATCGACCTCGGGCTCGGCTGGGTCGGCTGGACCATCGCCTTCGTCATCTGTTTCGGCTTCATGGTCGCCATGACCAGCGTCTGGGGAAAGAGGATCGTGAAATGACCACACTGACCACACCGACCCGGTCGATGGACAGCACCGGCCCCTCATCGACAACACCCTCGACACCACCTGCGGTCGCCAAGAGCACACCAGACCCGGCGCGTCACGGTGGAGTCCCACACAAGACGACCCACCCATCCCCGGCCCGGCGGGTCGGACGGATCGCGGTGTACATCGTGCTGATCGGGTTCGCCGCCTTCCTGCTGCTCCCCTTCTTCTGGATGATCTCATCCAGCCTCAAAAAGAACCTCGACGTCTTCTCGATTCCGATCCGCTGGATTCCCGAGGTCTTCCAGTGGCGCAACTACGCCGACATCTGGACCCAAGCCGACATGGGCACCTGGATGGTCAACACCGTCATCCTGTCGGTCGTGGTGACGGCATTACAGGTTCTGACTGGGTCTTTCGCAGCCTATGGTTTCGCCCGGGTACGCTTCCCCGGCCGAGATGTCCTCTTCCTGGCCTACATCGCCACCCTGGCCGTGCCCTGGCAGGCCTACATGATCCCGCAATTCATCTTGATGACCAAGATCCAGTTGACCGGCAAGTGGCTGTGGCCCATGATCGTGCTGCAGGCCTTCGGCGCCTTTGGCGTCTTCCTCATGAAACAGTTCTTTGAGACCATCCCGGAGGAACTGTCGGAGTCGGCCCGCCTCGACGGATTGACCGAGTACGGCATCTGGTGGCGGATCATGCTGCCACTGTCGGGTCCGGCCCTGGCCTCCTTGGCTCTGCTGACCTTCGTGCGTACCTGGAACGACTATATGGGGCCCTTGATTTACTTGCGCGACCAGGCAAATTACACTCTTCAAATCGGTCTGAAAACCTTCCAGGCCGATCCCAACGCCTCGTCACTCGACGCCCTGCTCTTCACCGGATCGACCCTGTCTGTCCTACCCATCGCCATCATCTTCCTCCTTGGGCAACGTTTCTTTATCGAGGGCATCGCCACCTCGGGAATGAAGGGGTGAACCAGCAGTGAACCAGACCACTGTTATTGTCGGTATTGACCTAGGCACCTCGTCATGCAAGGTGGCGGCCTTCGACCTGGGGGGCAAGCTCCTTGCTCTCGCCCAGCGCTCGTACCCGCTGCTGACGCCAGGACCGGGTCGAGTCGAACAGGACCCCGACCAGTGGTGGCTGGCAGTCGCTCAGGCGTCACGCGAAGTCACAGCCCAGATCGATCCTGGTCGAATCGCCGGGATCGGTCTGGCCGGTCAGTCCTGGAACGCGGTGCCACTGTCGCGCGACGGCGAGGTCCTGGCGCACAGTCCCATCTGGATGGACTCATCCGCCGCCGCCATCGCCGAGGAATTGGAGGACCGCGTCGGCGCCGACACACTGCTGAGGGTGTGCGGAAACCGGTTGCGCCCGGCCTATTCGACAGCCAAGATTGTGCGCTTCGCCCGGGAGCGGCCCGACGACCACCGCCGCACCGTCGTCTTCCTCCAATCGAACGGCTTCATCGGCCAACGTCTGACCGGGGTCGCCAGCCAAGACCGCTGCCAGGCCTACGGCTTGCATTGCTTCGACACCAGAACCGGCCAGTACGACGCCGACCTGGCCGCCGGACTGGGTATCGACATCGGCAAACTACCACCCTTGGTGGACTGTCATGAGGTCATCGGCACTGTCACCGCCCAGACGGCAGCGGTCACCGGACTGCTGGCGGGCACCCCCGTCGTGGCCGGCGGGCTGGACGCCTCCTGCGCCTGCTTCGGAGCAGGGGTTTGGCGACCGGGCGACGCCCAAGAACAAGGCGGCACCGGAGCGGGTGTGTCCATCGTCACCGATCAGCCTCGGACAGACGCCCGCCTCATCTCCTCCCGCTTCGTCGTGCCCGGCTCCTGGCTACTCGAAGGCGGCACCGTGGCCGGCGGGGCCTCGCTGGCCTGGGCCCGCGACCAGGTGGGGCACCCCGACCACGACTTCGAGACACTCAACCGCGACATCGCCACGGTTCCAGCCGGAGCCGGAGGCGTGTGGTACCTGCCCTATCTGGCCGGCGAGCGTAGTCCCTTGTGGGATCCATCAGCCTGCGGTGTCTTCTACGGTTTGCGACTGGACACCAGCCGAGCCGCCCTGTTGCGAGCCGTCATGGAAGGCGTGGCCTATTCACTGATCGACAACATCAGCGTCGCAGTCGAGGCTGGAGCCGACTGCGACCGGCTGCATGCCACCGGCGGCGCCGCCGCCTCAGCCGTATGGACCCAGATCAAAGCCGACGTCACCGGTCGAATCATCGATGTCCCCCGCGTACGCCAACCTGCCAGCCTGGGGGCCGCCCTGCTGGCCGGAGTCGGAGTCGGGGCCTACTCCAGCTTCGCCGAAGCGGCGGGGGTCACCGGTCAGGTCGATCGCAGTCATATTCCCGGCGAGGATCGCACGGTCTACGTCGCTGGATTCGAGGTCTACCGCGAGTTGTACCGCGCCCTCGCCCCGCTCATGGCACGAACGGCGGGATGCTGGGCACAGGAGTCTTCCCCATCGACGGGCGCCTGCCCGACCAACCCAGCCCGAAAGGACAACTGACATGCTCGCCACCGTGCTTCATGGCCCTGATGACATCCGCTACGAGGAGTGTCCGACTCCCGAACCCGGGCCAGGCGAGGTCCTGGTCCAGGTGCGTGCCGTCGGGGTCTGCGGATCGGACGTGCCCCGGGTGCTCGCCGACGCCGCCCACTTCTATCCGCTCATCTTGGGCCACGAGTTCGCCGGTGTCATCGCCGGTTTCGGGGAGGGAGTCAGGGCAAGGCCGGTCGGCCGGGGTGAGGCAGAGGTCCGCGCGCATAGCGGTGGTACGGGCGACACCGGGCAAACCGGTGCGGGAGACACCAGTCTTAGGGCGGGGGCCGGCGCCGCAGGTGTCGGGGCAAGGCCGGTCGGCGCAGCGGTGGCGAGCGCCGGGAGTGACTCACGATGGACGCTAGGCGACCGGGTGACGGTGGCCCCACTGGTACCCTGTCATGCTTGCGAGCAATGCCAGCGTGGACACTACTCGATGTGCACGCATTACTCCTTCATCGGCTCGTCGCGGATGGGAGCCCTGGCCCAGTACGTCGCCGTGCCCGCCCGCAATCTTGTGCCACTGGCCGACTCCATCGACTTTCCCCAGGCGGCCATGATCGAGCCCTCGACGGTGGCGCTACACGGCATTCGCGTCGGTGACTTCCGCCCCGGCGGGCATGTGGCCATCCTCGGCGGCGGGACCGTCGGACTCTTAACTGCCCAATGGGCCCGCATCCTTGGCGCCAAGTCCGTCACCGTGGTCGACGTCGACCCCCACCGACTGAGCGTGGCCCGCGACCTCGGCGTCAGCCACACCATCGACTCGCGCCTGACCGATCCGGTTGAAGCCGCCCGTCAACTCACCGAAGGCGAGGGTTTCAGCCATGTTTTCGAGACCGCTGGTCAGGTCGCCACTCAGAATCTGGCACTGCGACTGGTCGCCCGCGCCGGAGCCATCACACTGATCGGCAACGCCCACGACGACCCGCACTTCCCCGCCGCCACTTTCGAACTACTCAACCGCCGCGAGGTCCACCTGACCGCGTCGTGGATGTCCTACTCGGCCCCCTTCCCCGGCGTTGAGTGGACCGACACTGTCCATTACTTCGCCAGTGGCGCGCTGCGCTGGTCGCCCGCCTTGCTGCAAGACGGTCACGCCCTGCCATTGAGCGCTGTCGGAGGCGCTTTCCAGTTGTACCGCCGGCCTGGCGCCATCAATGGGAAGCTCCTCTTCAGGCCGGAGGCATGAGGTCCTGTGGAACTAGTTTCGCTCCGGCTCCTCACCCCGACCCCTCGGCCCACGGGTCACCCCACGCGTCACCCCGACCCCCCGGCCCACCCGTCGCACGCCCCTCGGCCCACGCGTCACCCCACCCGTCGCACACCCCTCGGCCCGCCCCGGCCACTACTCGCCCCGGCCGTCACTCCGTCATCCCCCGAACCACAGCCTTCCCCCCACAACCACAAGGAGAATCACAATGACACTCGTCACCACTGCCACCATGCTGCGCCAGGCCCGCTCGGGCGGCTACGCGGTCGGGGCCTTCAATGTTGAGAACATGGAGATGGTCCAAGCCGTTGTCGCCACCGCAGACCGACTGCGCGCGCCGGTCATCCTGCAGACCACGCCTGGAACACTAGGCTATGCCTCCTTGTCGATGTTCGCAGCCATGATCTCGGCCCAGGCGGCCACGACCGACGTCCCGATCGCCATCCACCTGGACCATGGTGATTGCTTCGAGTTGGCGGCTGCGGCAGTTCGGGCGGGGTACACCTCGGTCATGTTTGACGGGTCCCGTCGCTCCTACGATGAGAATGTCGACATATCACAGCGAGTCTGCCAGATGTGCCACGCCATGGACCTGCCGGTCGAGTTGGAGCTGGGTACTGTCGGCGGTAAAGAAGATACTTTGACAAGCACCGACGTCCAGTACACCGACCCGGACCAGGCCACTGAATTCGTGGCCACCACGAAAGCCGACTTCCTCGCGGTCGCCATCGGCACCGCCCACGGACCATACAAGGGCGTGCCCCAACTCGACGTCGACCGACTCAGCGCCATCGCCGCCCAGGTCTCCGTACCACTGGTGCTACATGGGTCGTCCGGATTGAGCGACGAGGCGGTGGCCGATTGTGTCAGCCGTGGTATCGCCAAAGTCAACTTCGCCACGGAACTGCGGGCCGCCTACCTCGCCGCCGCCCGCGAGTTCCTCAAGGCCGACGCCACCGCCATTGACCCGAAGAAGATGGGCAAGCCGGCCAGAGCGGCGGTGTCCGACCTAGTGGCGGCCCGAATGCAGGTCATCGGATGCGTCGGGCGGGCCTGCTGAGGTGGGTGGGACCAACCAAGGGGCGACGACGACCTGGGCGCCACCACCCACCACACCCACCACGCCGATCCAGCGACCACGTGTCATCACGGTCACGCTCAACGCTGCCATCGACACCCGGCTGACGGTCGAGGCCATCCGACCAGGTACCGTGACGCGGGCCAGTCGGGGCGAGCGTAGTCCCGGCGGCAAAGGCCTGAACGTCGCACGGGTGGCCGTCCAACTGGGCGCGCCGGTGTTGGCGACCGGGTTCCTAGCCGGCCACGCCGGTCGCTTCATCTCCGAGCAACTGACCCACACCGGCATCGACCAGCGCTTCGTCTGGGTCGAGGGTGAATCGCGCACTTGCCTCAATCTGATCGACGCCGGCGGGCGGTCGACCGAGGTGCTCGAACCAGGGGTGGACATCACCCCCGATCAGCTAGCCGGGCTGGAATCCCTGGTCGTGAGTCTGATCAGCCCTGGTGACGCGGTGGTTTTCAGCGGGTCGCTTCCACCCGGATGTCCGCCCGACACCTACGCCCGATTGATCCGGGCAGCTCGGGCAGCGGGCGCACTGACAGTGCTCGACAGCTCAGGAGAACCCCTGCGACAAGCACTGACAGCCCACCCCGATGTCATCAAACCGAACGCCGAGGAGGCCAGCGCCCTGACCGGCCGCCAGATCGACAGCCCTGCCGACGCCGCCGCCTTGGCCCGCACCCTGGGGTGTGACCATGGCATTGCCGCAGTCGTTTGCTCCCTTGGTGGTAACGGCGCCGTGCTCGCCTGTGACCAGGGGGCATGGTGGGCTGAGCCTCCCACCATCCAGCCCCTCAACACCGTCGGCTGTGGGGATGCGTTGGTCGCTGGACTCAGTACTGCTCTGGTGGAAGGGCGCGGCGCGGCTCTATTGGGGCGGGCCGGGGCGACCCTGGCGGGGGGCACCGGGGCAACCCTGTTGGAGGATGCCGGGGCGTCAGCACCGGACCACTGGGCCCGATGCTTAGTCGACGCAGTCACGGTCGCCACCGCTGCCGCCTTGTCAGCGACCACCGGCTCGGTCGACCGATCCGACCTCGACCAGGTACGACGTCGAGGGGTCCGACTCCACGACACAGGTGAGTCGGTTGAGTGTGAGTGGTCGACATAACTGAGCAACCTCTGGCCGTTCGCGGGTCGGTCATCATTGCGGGTCATAGTTGTGTCGCCTCTGGGGTACGAATTGGTGACATAACTGAGGCAAAGTATGAATCAGGGACTCAAAAGCCTCATACTTTGCTCAGCTATGCCCGCGCCGCCTCGGCCCGCAGTGGGACTTGAGGATGGGTGATCTTCGGATGAGCTACCAGCGGTGCCGTCCCACCCCGACCGTGGGAGTCGAAGATGTGCCATCTTCAGACGAGCGACTTCTGGACCGTCCCGGTCCCATCGTGGGCCCGGAAGATCGGCCACCTTCAGACGAGCCATGGACCGGTCGCCGTGGTGGGAATCAAAGATGGGTGAGTCTTTGAACGAGCTTTCCAGCGAACCGCGACTACCCCCGACGCCTCCGACTACCCCCTTTACTCCCAAACCCCTGACTACTTGGCGGAAACGGCCCGAGCCGGGTCATCCATCTCCGCACCATACCCACCCTCCCCCAGCCCGCCCACCAACACCGGCCGATGAGGCAGAATGGTAGCCATGATTCTGGCAGTGAATGTGATAGACGACCAGGTGGGTGGCGGTTTGGGTCGCGCCCACTCCATGGCGGTGGCCGAGGTGGAGCAGGGTGAGATGCGATCATGGACCGTGCATGAGGTCGGCTGGGACGTGTTGCACGACGCCCCCAGTCCCGCCGCGAATGCTGCGGGCGGCCAGCACAACAATCATGGCGCCCATCATGCCCGTATCGTCCGGTTCCTGAAGGAGAACAGGGTCGAAGCGGTTGTCACCGGTCACATGGGCCCTCCCATGGCCCATACTCTGGAGTTGCTGGGCGTGGTCGGCTTGGTCGGCGCGGCTGGTGACGCTCGCAAGGCAGCGCTCGCAGCGTGCGATCTCATCACACAGGCAGCAACACCTCCAAACGAGTAGGCGATCCCGTAGGCAACCCTCAACCAGCGGAGGACGATAGTCGGCAACCCAATCAGTGAGGGATGTTAACTATGCCAGTGTAGGTCGCACCGTCTCCCAGGCTGCCAAGCGGTCGGTCCCATGTCGGGCGCCGACGACCCCACAGACAATCAGCATTTCGGACACGTCATCAGTTGGGAATACTCCAAATCCCAACATGGATCGTGGTGAAGTCTGGTCCATCCAAAAGCACAGCCTTCGAGGTGTACCCCTTCCCCGCCGTCGACGTGAAGACACCCAAATTCGCGCAAAGAGAGCCCTCCGGCACCGAATCAATCGCCATGACAATGTGCTGGCCTTCGAACTGCTCTTCGCGCGCAGGGAGCATATGATCAATACTCGTGCCGAAGTCAACTAGAAAACCCTCCATCACCTCCTTCGGCGCATCCCACGACACCGTGTAGGCATAGTAGAACCCAGCGTCAACCCAATCTTGACGCGAGTCAACATGCGCACCAGCCGCGCCCTCCGGAACACTCACACCCGCAATCGCCAATACCTCATCGGGATCTGTCAACCCCTGCAGTGGCACCACCGCCGACGGAACCACCGATGTATCCCGCCTCACCGCATCATCCAAGGAACACCCCCCACACACAGCAACACACAAAACAAGAACCGCTACAAACCTAAACCTCACCAGACGACCCCCTCGGCGAAGATCGCCACACCAGCGTGAAATTCTGCGCCAACCCGGCTTCCCGCAATTCATTCACCTGCTCATCAGTGACCGTCATTCCGAGAATCTCAGTACTCTTGCCGAGATCCCAATTATATCGATCACGATAGTTCACAACGCGGCTCCACTCGTACCGCCACTTACCCTCAAGAGAGTCAGGAGGGTAAACCACAACTTGGCCTGACACACTGAAGGAGAACCCTCCCGTGGCGTAATACCAGTTTCTACTCATCTCTGGAGTCGCATAGAAGGTAGTCCAGTCGCTGTTCACCGCGTAGGTCGTCGGACCTGTCACACCTTCAGCCCGAGCCCGCTCAACAGCCGCCGTCGCAACGACACTTTCAGCTATGCCGATAGTGGCCTCAAACGCTGGCATGTCCTCAACCATCGAGTCCACTGCCTGTTCCAGATCGGACCCTACTCCCCTCAAATAGTGCATCAAATTCCTGGCCGCATCGGGCCACACCAAGCACACGGCCTGAGCCGCTGTGGCGACCACCTCCCACATCGCAATATCACCCGGGTTCGGCGCACGTGAGCCATATTGTCCCGAGTCGGAGTCATCCGATGTCCACGCTGGGGCCTCCGGCCACTCCACACACACCATGCCAGGCACGCCATCACTCACAGACACACCAGAATAGGTTTCTCCCTCAGTTCCAGGGGCATCCCCAACCGGGCCAAGGCTCCGAGTCGCTCGACTCATGGAACGCTCGTCCGGCACAATCGGTGGAAGCGGGAAAACCAACGGAGTGACCGCCGCGGTCGCCCACGACACCCCTTGATCACGCGCGATCGCTTCCGCTCTCGTCAGCACTTCCTCAGCCTGTCGCCTGGCTTCCACCACCTGGAGGTAAAGGTCGCCACGCTCTAGGCACCGCGTCACATCTGGCACATGCCCAGCCAATCGCAAGTCGCATGCCAGAGACTGGAGCCTCGCGGCTACTGCTAGCAGCACAACCTCCAGGCGCCGCAACGCCTCGACATGATCGCGCAGGGCGGGAATGTTGACGCCGACATGGGCCACTACGATCACCTCGCTCTTCCGTCGTCGAAGATATGAACGATGCTTGCCAATCATCCTCGCTGACGGTCGTCGGTTGCAGGCAGATTCGATGCTCCAGCTCCGCACCGTAGTTGTGTATGAGACGAGAAGCGCCCACTCGAATGTCAGCCACCATCTCGCTATGGACATGGGCAGCGCCACCCTGCCATGGGCGTGCCGACCATGTGCGCTCCACTCGGTCGGTCGCATCACGCAGATCAGGGCCCTCAGTCGACTGGACCAAGCGCAGGGCCGATCGTAACGCTTCCCGATACCGATTGATCGATTCCCCGCCCATGATTCCCCCAACAGCACGCCGGACCTCGCTCGTTACTATATCACGGAGAATTCAGCCACTAGCCCGTCGCTATCGACCCAGTCATCACCCAGGGTGAGGGGCCAGGCCTCGGCCTTTATCCATAGTCAGACGTTCAGACCATCTGCCAGATGAGGCCTACCCGAGCGCCTAGACTGGGTGGCATGACTCAGACTCAACCGGGGCGTCCGTGGTGGAAGGACACCGTCATCTACCAGGTGTACCCACGAAGTTTTCAGGACTCCAACGGGGACGGCATCGGTGACATCGAGGGCATCATTTCGCGGCTGGACGAGATCGCCGCGCTTGGCGCAGGCGCCATTTGGCTGTCGCCCCTGTACCGCTCGCCTGACGCTGACAATGGGTATGACATCTCGGACTATTGCGACATCGATCCGCGATATGGCACGCTGGCCGACTTCGATCGCCTGGTGGTCGAGGCCCGTCGCCGCGGCCTTCGACTGATCATGGATCTTGTCATCAACCACACCTCTGACCAGCACCAATGGTTTCAGGCCAGTCGCCGGCGCGAGGAGCCGTACACGGACTATTACATATGGCGTCAACCCGGGCCGAATGGCGAGGCGCCGAACAATTGGTCCAGTTTCTTCATGGGGTCAGCCTGGCAGTGGGATGACGCTCGGCAGGAGTATTACCTCCACTTGTTCGACCGCAAGCAGCCCGACCTGAATTACCACAACCCCGCCGTCGTCGACGAGGTTGAGGATGTCTTGCGTTTCTGGCTCGATCGAGGTGTTGCCGGGTTCCGCTGCGATGTCATCTCCTTGTTGTACAAGACCTCGCTCGAGGATGGGCACGATAGGCCGATCTGCGGGCTGGAACACTACAAAGCCCAACCTGGCACCCACCACATCTTGCAGAAACTGCACCGTGACGTGCTGGGGCCGCGCGGCGCCTTCACCGTCGGTGAGACAGTCATGGTGACACTGGACGAGGCCCGTGACCTGTCCGAGCCGGAACGCGGCGAACTCGACCTCGTGTTCTACTTCGACCACCTCGAAGTCGACCGAGTGGTGTCCCGCTTCGTCCCCAAGCCCTTCCGCGCTGACGAGTTGTTGCGTCGCCTGACCGTCTGGCAGCAAGGATTGAGCTGGAACGCCGTGTACTTTGAGAACCACGACCAGCCGCGCATCGTCTCCCATTACGGCGATGACAATCAGTTTTGGAAGCGCAGCGCGCAACTCTTGGCGACCATGGAGTTGACCTTGCGCGGAACGCCCTTCATCTATCAAGGCCAAGAGATTGGTATGACCAACGGTGATTTCACGTCGCTGGATCAACTCGACGATGTTGAGAGTCACCGCCTGGACGACCTTCTGCGGCGCCACGGAGTGCCTGCCCGGGTGCGCTGGTGGCTGATTAGGATGGCGTCTCGCGACAACGCCCGCACCCCGATGCAGTGGGACGGCTCGGCTGAAACAGGTTTTACTACCGGTCGGCCCTGGCTCGGGGTCAATGGAAACCATACCTGGCTGAACTACGCCGCCCAGGTGGACGATCCTTCGTCGATCCTGAACTACTATCGTCGTCTCATTCGTCTGCGCGCCAACTCCTCTACCTTGTCAGATGGCGGTTTTGAGCCGGTCTACGCCGATCGGGCAGTGATGATGTACCGACGCACGCCTGCCGGATCTGGGGTGATTGGAGGCCTCCCCGACGGTGTGAGAGCTGGGGCCGGTGGCACTGGCAGCACGGCTCCGATCGGCGCCGGCGTCGCGGCCGACCCGGCCTACCTCGTCCTGCTCAACTTCTCGGGACGCGTCCAACGCCTCAAGCAACCATGGCTGACATCGTCTCTGACCGGCGGTGACACGGTCAGTCAGACCGGCGTCCATGCGCCGATGATCGTGGCCACCAACACCGGGCGTCGTCGGCTGGACGGGCGGCTGGAACCGTGGGAGGCCGTTGTCGTTCGCGGCTTCACAGCTGCCGAGTGGACTGCGTCCAGCCTGAGGAAGCCATGACATGTCCGAGGAACCGATGACACACCCCACCCTGACCCAATCGGAGGCACATCAATGATCACTGTCGATCGCAACCTGTTTCAGCTAGCCACTGCGTCGTCGTGCTACTGGTTTCGAGTGACCGAGCACGGACACGTGGAGCACCTTCACTATGGGCGGCGGCTTCCCGCTGCCCAGGATCCGGCGGCGCTGGCGGTCAAGCGTACGGCGGTGATCGGGGGCACGATTCCATACACCGAAGATGATGAGCTGTACGCCCTGGAGACGATGTGCCTGGAGTGGTCGGGCGTCGGTCGGGGCGACTACCGCACCTCGCCGGTTCAGGTGGTTGGCGGTGACGGGGCGTATGCCTGTGACTTCACCTATCGCAAGCATCACGTCCAGTCGGGCCCCATGGTGACCGAGGATCTGCCTGGGCCGACGGCGGACCCGGATCAGGCTCAGACCCTGGTGATCGAGTTGGCTGACGACGCTGCCGGGCTCGGCCTGACCCTGGAGTACACCGTCTTCGTCGACTGCGATGTGATCGCACGCCGGGCGACTCTGCGGAACAAGGGTTCGAAACCAGTTTCAGTTCGGGCCCTCAGCTCGCTCATGGTCGATCTGCCCGCCCCAGACCTTCGTGTTCTCAGTTTGAGCGGCGCTTGGATCAAAGAGTCTCACCTCGACGACCGCCCGCTGGGCCAGGACACGGTCGTGATCTCCTCAACCACGGGCGTCAGTTCGAACTTGCACAATCCTGGTTTCATGTTGGCTGAGCGTGCCGGTACGGAGACACAGGGCGACGCCTATGGCTTCAACCTCGTCTACTCCGGCAATCATCGCTCGACCATCGAGCGAGATCATCGAGACGTCGTCCGCGTCACGGTCGGCATCAACCCGACTGGTTTCGACCAGGAGTTGGCGCCGGGTCAGTCATTCGAGTCGCCACAAGCGGTGATGACCTACTCGCACAGTGGCATCGGTCAGGCTTCGCGCAATTTCCATGACTTCGTCAATCAGCACATCGTACGGGGGGCCTGGCGCGGTCGGCCCCGCCCAGTGGTGTACAACAACTGGGAAGCGACCTTCTTCAACTTCACCGCCGACCGCCTGCTGGACCTGGCCCGTCAGGCCAAGGACCTCGGCACCGAGCTGTTTGTGCTGGACGACGGCTGGTTCGGCCAGCGCGACAACGACCACACCGGACTGGGCGATTACGATGTCAACGTCAACAAGTTCCCGCGCGGGCTGCCCCACTTCGCTGACCGCATCCGCGACCTGGGGCTGGGGTTCGGCATCTGGGTCGAACCCGAGATGGTCAATCCTGACTCGGACCTCTTTCGCGCCCACCCCAGTTGGGCTGTGACAACACCGGGGAGACAACCCTCCCTCGGTCGCCACCAACTCATCCTTGATCTGACACAGGCAGTGGTGCGTGACCACATTGTCGACAAGGTTGGCCGCCTCATCGACGACACCGGAGTTGACTACGTGAAATGGGATTTCAATCGCCCCTTCACGGACACCTTCTCCCCCCGAATCGCTGACCAAGGAGAGTTCGCTCATCGCTACATGCTGGGCTTGTACGAAGTGCTCCGCCGCATCTTCTGGACCCGCCCGCATGTCCTGCTCGAATCATGCGCCAGCGGCGGCAACCGCTTCGACCTTGGCATGCTGTGTTTCTCGCCCCAGATCTGGGCATCCGACGACACCGACGCGATCGAGCGCCTGTCGATCCAAGCCGGACTCAGCCTCCTCTATCCACCGTCGACCATGGGCGCCCACGTGTCAGAGGCGCCACACCAGCAAACCCTCCGCAACACCCCTCTTGCAACACGTTTCAACGTCGCCGCTTTCGGCTGCTTGGGGTATGAGCTCGACTTGGATCGCCTCGACGAGGCGGAGCGTGACGAGATCCGCCGTCAGATCGAGTTCTACATCGCCCACCGCAGCACACTGCAATACGGTCGACTCCATCGCACCGACCGTGCTTGTGGCGCCAAGCCGAACAAGGTGGTGTGGACCATGACGGAGCCGGATCAATCCGAGGCCATCACTGGGTTGTACCAAACGTTATCCCAAGCCAGCGAGGGCTTCGACCAACTACCCGTCGAAGGCCTCGCGCCCGATGGGCACTACCGGGTCCAGACCTATCCCCAAACTCTCTCGGTCGCCGCGCTGGGCTCTCTGATCAAACATGTTCTGCCCGACGTCGTCCTACCGCCGCATTTCCGCTTGCCAGATACCATTGAGCAGTACGACGCCTACGGAGTGACCCTGGAGGACGGAATCTTCCTCGCCAACCAGTACATGGGAACCGGTTATAACGAGCACATCCGCGTGCTCGGCGATTTCGGCTCCAACCTGTACCTCACCACCAGACTGCCCGCCGACTAGACTAGGATCCGCCCATCTCGACGTACCCCACGGAAGGAACCACCCATGCCGAGAATATCTGACATCGAAATGCTGGAGAAAGCTGAACAACCCAGTGTCGCCATCCGCACGACCACAAGCGCTGATAAGCTCCACGCCCTGATCGGCGAGAGCTACGGCAAACTGGCGGCATACCTGAACTCTCAGGGCAGGCTCATGGCCGATGTGCCCTACGTCGCTTATCACACCATGGACATGCAGAACCTGGATGTCGAGATGGGATTCCCCCTGGCGAGCCCACTGCCCGGCGACGGCGACATCCAGCCCAGCCAGATCCCCGCCGGCAAGTACGTCTTCTGCATGTTCCAAGGCTCCTACGCCGACGTGGAACCGGTGTACGCCGACATGGCGACGTGGATCAACGATCACAAGCTCGCCCCGGCCGGCCCCGCCTACGAGGCCTACTACAACGGCCCCGACATCGCACCGGACCTCGAACTCACCATGATCTTGATGCCCGTGAGATAGAACTGGCCCTGACTGGACAAAGTAGGCCGGGTTGGCTCCCAGGTTCTGGTCGTGCGGAGGGGGGGCTGTGGGTCAGCCTCGCAGCTCAACCCACAGCCCCCTCCCAATATGATCAGCCTCGACGCCGCTGAACAGCCAGGCCACCAACCACACCAGCACCCAGCAGGAACAACGCCAGCAGTCCCAACGGAGTGGCGTCCAGACCATCCGCTTGTCCGCCAGTCGCCGCCACCGGACCAGGGCGCTCAGCCTCTGGCTTGGGCAGTTCAGGTAGCTTGGGAGGATCCGGCAGCTTGGGAGGATCGGTCGGCTCAACTTCGACCAGAGCCTTGACAGCAGCGGCCAACGCTGCCTTCGCAGCATCAACCTCACCTTGCGTCGCATCCTCGTCAGCCATCACTGCTTTAGCAGCAGCCAACGCGTCTGCCAGCGCAGTCCACGACTCAGCGGTGTACTCAGACTCAACCAAATCCGAAGCCGACTCAACCGCCGACCCCAGTCCAGCCTTATCCACAACCGGCGCCTTCACCAAAGCCTTGACCGCATCAGTCAACACCGTCTTCGCAGCATCAACCTCCGCCTGGGTGGCATCCTTATCAGCCAACACCGCCTCAGCAGCAACCAACGCATCAGCGACCACGGTCCATGACTCAGGTGTGTACTCAGACTCAACCAAACCACCAGCCGACTCAACCGCCGACACCAGTCCAGCCTTATCCACAACCGGCACCTTCACCAAAGCCTTGACCGCATCAGTCAACACAGCCTTCGCCGCATCAACCTCCGCCTGCGTCGCATCCTTATCAGCCAACACAGCTTCAGCAGCCTCCGCCGCATCAGCGACCACAGTCCACGACTCGGATGTGTACTCAGACTCAACCAAACCCGAAGCCGACTCAACCGCCGACTCCAACCCAGTCCGATCCACCACCGGTGCCTTCACCAGGGCCTTGACAGCATCCGTCAACACAGCCTCAGCGGCATCAACCTCGGCTTGAGTGGCACCCTTATCAGCCAACACCGCCTCAGCAGCAACCAACGCATCAGCCACCACAGTCCACGACTCAGCGATATCGGAAGACCGAAGAGTAGCGCAAGACGGGACAACCTGCGGGAGATCTCGTGGCTTCTCCTCCACG
>JAITVA010000217.1 GCA_031286045.1 Propionibacteriaceae bacterium
GCCAGTAGCTCCACCGAAAACGGCAGATCTTCCCTCCCCACGATAGGACCAGAACGGTCCGCCAGTAGCTCACTTGAAGATGACTGCCCTGCCTGCCGCGCGGCGGGATGGAGCTGATCCGTCAACGACTCGTCGATACGGCCCACATCACCCTCCGACACCCTCTCCACATGCCCAGGGGTGACGGCGTACACATGGGCGAACAGGTTGGCGGGCAGATCCCGCTCGACAGCAGTAGTAATAAACGTTTGCTCAACTGACTCCATCGCCGCGACCACACGAGCTCGGCGATGTTCGTCCAATTCAGCGAAGACATCATCCAAGATCAAGATGGGATCGATCCCGTCGGCTTGTAGCAATTCAAGGCTGGCAAGGCGTAAGGCCAAGGCGAACGACCAGCCCTCACCATGACTGGCATAGCCCTTGACTGGCAACTGACCCAAACTCAGGCCGATGTCGTCGCGGTGGGGACCGACCAGGCAGACTCCCCGGATAACCTCGTCACCAGACCGCTCAGCGATGCGCGCGGCCAACAACTCGGACACAACGGTCGCGTCCGGAACCGTGTCAGGCGGCACTGACGAGGACTGATAGGCCACCGTGGCGGCCGACTTCACCGGAGCGATGGCGTCGTAGGCTGCCGCCACCATGGGCGCCAACTCGGCCAGGGTCGTCAACCGGGCGGCCACGATCTGGCCACCGAGATCGGCCACTTGCTGGTCCCAGACTGCCAAGGTCGCTTCGGCGCCGGCGCCTGCCTGTCTCAAGCTACGCCCTGACATGGCTTTGAGCAGGGTGGTTTTCTGCTTCTGTACCCGGTCGTACTCCGATCTGACACCAGCCAACCTGGGCCAGCGGCTAGTGATCAACTCGTCGATGAAGTCGCGCCGCTCCGACGGATCACCACGGACGATGGCTAAATCCTCCGGCGCGAAAAAGACTGTCCGAACCGCCCCGATCACCTCACGTGGTCGTACCGGCGCTCGATTGAGCAAGGCCTTGTTGGGCGCCCCTTGCCGAATATCGATGGCCACACTCAAAGACCGCTCATCGGCTAGCCCGGCTTGGACGCGGGCAGTGATCGTCGCCATGGTGGCGCCGGCCTTGATCAGCGGCTGATCCGAGGCCACTCGATGGGACCCCAGGGTCGCCAAGAAGTGGATCGCCTCGACGATGTTGGTTTTACCGTAGCCGTTGGGACCGAGAAAAACCGTCACCCCCGGTTGAAAACTCAGATCAGCCGACTCGTACGACCGGACGTCCGTCAGCCGTAAATGGGAGATGAACACCGACGCGACTAGCTCGACAGCCGCATGAGCATGATGACGTGGCGGTAATCCTCCAGCGGGTCGCCGTCGAGATCGGGCAAGGCTGTGATCAGACAGGGTTTGCCCGAACCAGTGAAGGCGACGTGAACGTAGGGTGTGTCCAGCGCTCCCAATGCGTCCAAGAGATAATGCGGGTTGAAACCAGCCTCAGTCAAGGGCGGGTCTCCCGCCCCGTGCTCGACGATGGCACTGACCGCCTCGGACGCTTGGGCCTGATCGCCGCGAGCCGCCTCCAAGGTGATGGAATCGCGCTCGATCAGCATCTTCAAGCTGGTGTTCTTCTCAGCCACCAGGGCGACGCGCCGCACGGCCGCCACCAAATCCTGAGTGCTGGTCCGCACTGTCAGGTCGTTGGGAATGTTCATCAGGTGGCGCAACTTCGGGAACTCGCCATCCAAAAGTCGTGTTGTGATTTGGCGCAGGCCAGACGGCATCTGAGCCTCGAAACCGATCGGGCCCTCACCAGTGGAAACATCGGCCAGGGAGATGGTGACACGCTCCGACGCCAACATTGACTTGGCGGTCTCGGCCAGCACCTTGCCCGGCACCAAAACCGACGCGTCGGCCACCGACACTGACGGGTTCCAGGTCATCTCCCGAAGGGCCATCCGGTAACGGTCTGTCGCCAGCAATGACAGATTCTCACCGTCGAATTCGATTTTGACACCGGTGAACACCGGCAAAAGCTCATCGCGGCCAGCGGCCACGACCACCTGGCCGACCGCCTTGGCCAACTCCTCGGCGTCAACCCAGCCGGAGGCCTTGGGCATGGTCGGGAGTTCCGGGTATTCGTTCACGGGCAGGGTTTGGAGCACGAAGCGGGCCGACCCACAGACCAACTCGACTTCGGACTCAGTGGTTGACAAGGTGACCGGCTTGGACGGCAAGGACCTGGTGATGTCGGCCAGTAGTTTGCCGGAGACCAGGGTCAGGCCGGGGGTCTCAACGTCGGCTTCGATGGTGACCTGGGCAGACGTCTCGTAATCAAAAGTCGACAAAGTGACCACATCGGACTCGGCCTTGATCATCAACCCCGCCAGGATCGGAAAACTGGGACGCAGCGGCAGACTACGCGCCGCCCACGAGACGGCGTCGGCCAACACATCCTTGTCGAGTTGTATCTTCATGCCTACTCCTTGATTGATGCCCTGACCACATCGATGAGACCTGGCCTGTAGCAAAGCATACCGATTTTGAGCCTCGCCGGGAATGGGTTGGAAACATACAATGCTGTCGCTCTATGGTGGTGGGGCCATCCACAATCAACAGCCTCGGTGATGAGGACGCTTGTGATGTAAGTATCTCTCGTCGTACTCATCACGGCTGTGGATTCTGTGGATAACTGGCGTCGGCCGCGTACGTGATCTGAATAACATCCATGGTATTTCTGTGCATAACCCTGTGGAGAGTGTGGATAACCTGTGCACATCCCCGCTCCGATCGACCCTGGGGACAACCATCCCCACACTAATCCCCACGTTATCCACAGAAATCACATGGATGTGATTCAGAAGAAAAGAATCCGAAAAAGTTGGAGACTCGTGACTCATTCGTCCATTTGTCACGGATCTATTCGTCCATGTGTAAAACGTGATAGAAGACACGCAGGCGCCGAACGCAAACCGCATACCCCTCAGGAGGTCTGCTGCTTCAATCGTGACGTGATCTCGGAGATGGTGGTGAAGACGCCGCGGTCCTTGACCATCATGTCGGAGATCTTGCGGTAGGCGTGCATGACGGTGGTGTGGTCGCGCCCGAAGAGGGCGCCGATCTTGGGCAGGGAGAGTTCGGTCAGGTCGCGGCAGAGGTACATGGCCACTTGGCGGGCCAAGGCGATGTTGGCGGTCCGGTTGGAGCCGGTCAAATCATCGAGTGTGAGCGTGAAATAGTGAGCCGTGCTGGACATGATCATGGCTGGGGTGATGAGTCGCTCGTCGCCGTCGGCGATGAGGTCCTTCAAGACGATCTCGGCTAGGGGCAGGTTGACTGGCTGGCCGTTGAGCGAGGCGAAGGCCGTCACCCGGATGAGTGCGCCCTCCAGTTCTCGAATGTTGGCCTGGATCTTCGAGGCGATGAACTCCAGCACATCGGGAGCCACCGTCAACCGTTCGGCGGCCGCCTTCTTGCGCAAAATGGCGATGCGAGTCTCCAGGTCGGCCGGCTGAATATCGGCGATCAAGCCCCATTCGAAGCGCGAACGCAACCTCGGTTCCAAGGCTTCCAGCATTTTCGGTGGCCGATCCGAGGTCATGACGATCTGCTTTTGAGCGTTGTGCAAGGTGTTGAAGGTGTGGAAGAACTCCTCCTGGGTCTGGATCTTGGACTCCAGGAATTGGATTTCGTCGATCAGGAGCACGTCGACCTCGCGGTACATGGACCGGAAATGCGCAGTCTGATTGTCTGAGATAGCGTTGATGAAGTCATTGGTCATCTCTTCAGTGGAGACGTACTTCACTTTGAGGCGATTGTGATACTCATGGATGTAATGGCCGATGGCGTGCAGCAGGTGGGTCTTGCCCAAGCCGGACGCGCCGTAGATCATCAGCGGGTTGTAAGACTTGCCTGGACTCTCGGCCACAGCCACGGCGGCGGCATGGGCGAAACGGTTGGACGGACCGATGACGAAGGTCTCGAAGGTGTACTTCGGGTTCAGGCGCTCGACCTGTTCATCCTGGTCCGTTGGACGAACCGAGATCGGTTCTGGAGCCGGTGGAGTGATCGGGGTCTCGGTGGTGTGATTCGGTGTGATGTTCTCGTCGATCAGCGTCGTCAAGTGAACTGTTGTGTTGTAGTACTTGGAGGCTTCCTCTTCGATGCGCTCACGCAGGCGATGGTCGATGCGTGAACGAGTGAACTCGTTCGGGACGCGCATGTTGAGGTGGGAGCCGTCGAAGCTGGTGAGTTGGCAGTTGGCGAGCAGGGCCCGCGAGGCCGGATCGGTGCTGTCCAACAGGTCATGCCACAAAGCGTCGGGCATGTCGTCGGTGACAAAGGCATCCGAAGAGTCGGCCATACCGTGACGACTCCTCTCTGACAAGTGTCCACACACTTATCCACAGGGTGTGGACAAAGCTCTCAGCATCTTCCAGTACGATTGACGAAGTCTACGGTAGTGCTTGAGAATTGAAAAAGCCAGCCCGTTCAACCAAAAACTTCTCTCCTATCGGCGTGTCGTGTGGACAACCCTCCCGCAAGTCTGCCAAAACCAGGCCACAAAGGTGGTGATATCGACATTTGGTTTGCTCGATCATAACCAGGTGGCGTATCGTTGGACAGTCGCTCGTGGGGCGACAGTTCCCCTGCTGACACCCAGCAGGATGAATTCAAGAGATGAGTGTGGGAGCTTCTAGTGAGCAAGCGTACGTATCAGCCGAGCAACCGGCGTCGTCATCGTGTCCATGGGTTCCGTACCCGGATGCGCACTCGGGCTGGCCGCGCCATCCTGTCCGCTCGCCGGGCCAAGGGCCGCTCCGAACTGACTGTCTAGCAGATGTTGCCGCAGCGTCTTCGGCTGCGCAGAAGTGCAGATTTCGCGTCGGTGATTCATACTGGCCGCAAGGTCAGACGCCCGACGTTGATTTTGTATGCCATGTCAGCGGTGTCGCCGCGTTTCGGCGTGATCGTGGGCAAAAGAGTGGGCAATGCGGTGACGCGTAACCTAGTCAAAAGGCGTTTACGTCACCAGGCGGCAGTGCTCTTGGACGAGACTGGTCCCATGGATGTGGTGGTGCGGGCCTTGCCCGGCGCGGGCGGATCTGGTGATCGTCTGCGCGCCG
>JAITVA010000283.1 GCA_031286045.1 Propionibacteriaceae bacterium
AAATCAGTATCCATCACGAACCTCCAGGTTCAAACGGGTTTAGCAATACTGATTCTGCGACACCCTCACCCCACTCCCACGCTCCCACACCGACCATCCCTTGGAATAACTCATCTAGAATACGAACAACGCCTGGTCGAAAACGCCCAGACGAACTAACAAAACTGTCCGGGATTAGGGGTTCACCCCACATTCTGTGAGGCAGAATTTCAGTGAGGCAGGCGCAAGATGTGGGTGAGATGGATCCCGCTGGGAGTGGTGATGATGATCACGGAAATCGTCATCGCTGCTTTCAGTCCGCTCATAGCCATTTGGCTGGGATTGGTGGGATTGATAGGCGTGGTGGTGACCTTACTGGTGCATACAGTTTCGGGTCGGGTGATCCAGGCATGGCTGATCTATCTCCTGGGCGGAATGCCCATCGGCTGCGTCGGATACTTCGGCTACATCTGGATCTTCCGATGGGCATGGTGCCTGACAGAACTGTGCGGATAAGAGGCTGCGCCGAAAGGCCCTTCGGGTCAGGACGTGGGCTCAGGGGCCGTGGTGGCAAGGCCACCTGCTCACTATTCCGCCGATGTCTTGTCAGGGATCGAGTGCCGGTGTCGCACTCAGTACGAAACAGTAGCTCACCCGACGATCGTCGCCGACACTGCCTTGATCCACCCGGCTTCGGTTTCACCGTTGATCTCCCGCTCGACGTTTTCAACTATCATGTCTACCCGCATGCCATCGCGCCAGGTCGCGGTCTCAGACTTGTCGATGAAGACCAGTAGGTCGGATCCTTGAGTGGTCTCGACCAAAACTGAATACTCGCCAGTGACCCCCACGTACCAATGGTCGCGACCGACCAGAGTGCCTGTGAAGTGGAAACGGTCTCCTGGACGGCCAGGACCGCCGGCGTTGATCATGTCCACCAACTGGTCGACAGTGACATCCACCGGAGTCGGAGCATCATCAGTCGAACCGGCAGACCCCTGGGCAGGGGCCGTTGAATCAGTCGCAGCTGGCTGCGCCTCTGCGTCACAGAGCTCTCCGTCCTTGACGGACCACACAGTGATTTGATCGGTCGGATTGACCGTGTCGCCTGCTGGAGGTTGCTGGCGACAAACGGTCCAGTTGTCATCATTGATCTGAAGGCGACCCTGACCGGTGGCATCCTCCTGATCAAGGACGAACAACCCAATCCCCTGAAGCTTGTCCTGAGCGACTTGAAGATTCATACCTACTACATCTGGCATTGTCAATACCGTTGGGGTAGCCACCGCCTCGTCAGTGGTCGACCCATTGGCGTCGAGCGAGGCAGAGTCGGTTGGGACGCCACAGGCCACTAGGGCGCCGGTGAGCACCACAGTGGTCAGGAGAGCAACGGCATGGGTTCTCGCTTTCGAGTGGTGGAGCATGTCAGTCCTTGCTAGAGAAAGTCAAAGTGATGAAGAGCGCACGACATGGGAGATAATATCATATAACTATTTACTGGAGCCTCGCTAGGGTGACGTAGGCGGCAATCCCGTCATCGAAGACTGTGCAAAGTCCCCGTGCCCAGGGGCTGCTCCTTCAGATTGTGGACTCCTGTGCGGCGGCGGCCTTCAGCGGTGCGTGAGTGGTCGACAAAACTAAGCAATCTTTTGCTGCGTGAGGGCCGGTCATCATTGTGGGCCATAGTTTTGTCGCCTCAAGGACCCAAATCGGTGACATAGCTAAGGCAAAGTATGAATCAGGGACCCAAAAGCCTCACACTTTGCTCAGCTATGGACCGGTCGGTTCGGCCCTGCCGTGGGCGTGAAAGCCTGGTGAATCTTTGGACGAGCTACGGGTCGACCGTTCCGGTCCCACCGTGAGGAGGGAGGATGTGCCATCTTCAGACGAGCTATGCACCAGCCGCGGTGACTCCCACCGCAGGACACCACAATGAACAGCGCCCCCCTGCTCAATTTCACCTATGTCCGGCGAGACAACCGCTCACCACCGCCATCCTTCGACCAGGCAACCCTCGACCAACTGTCTCCCCACAACAAATTCACAACAGTTGTAGCACGCCAGGCAGGGTCTTCTTGGACTGGTTGAAGCGGCGGGCGGCGACCGCGCCTTGACGCTCGAAGGCCCAGGACTCCGGGTCGGGATCGGGCAGGGTCAGGCCGTGGTACTTCCTCGTGAGAACCTCGCGGATGTAGCGGGCGGTGAACCAGGGGTTCTTCACCAGGGCTGGACCCAGCAGATTCGTGGCGATCAGATTCTTGCGGCGCACGCCTTCATGGTCAGGCTGTTCACCGGAGTTGCCCAGCCCATACAGTACCCGCCCCAGTGGCGCCTGGTCATGGTCAGGCCCGAGATGATAGTTGACCATCCGAATCTGGATACCGTTCAACTCCTGGTCGCCGCACGCGATGATGAGGTCGTCGCCGTAGATCACTTGCCTCTCATGCAGGTCGAGGTCGAGCAGCCCCAGTCCCTCGATGACAGAGCCATCGCAGCGCGTGGTACGACTCGCCACCAGACCGGCTGACGGACCGCTGAGGTAAAACCCCTTGCCAACATTCACAAACTCACGTAGCTGCTCAGTCATCGGACACAGGGCGTCGACCACTGCGGGCAGGGCCGCCAACTCACCGGGTCCGACCAGGATCAGATCGGCCTGATCGAGGTCGAACCGGTCTCCCAGCCGCTCGACCCGCTGGATTCGTGTCGTGACACCCAGTTGAGTCGCGACGCGCTTCAGGGCCATGGCATTGCCACGGTCGCCATGCAAATTGAGGATGTCTGGATATAACCAGAGCACATCCAGCACGAGGGGCGACTGGCCTTGCGCGCCAGCTATCGCCGCACCCGCGACTAGGCCACTGGACTCACCTTGAGCGCTCATCGTCCTTCACCTCGCTCCACGTTCTTGGCCCGAGTCGGTAGAGCCTCGTCGCCCCTCGCCCGTGCCAACAGGGCCTCGTCTTCGACCGCCCGCTCGATGACAGAAGGATCGGCCTGCGGCGGCTGCCCCCCAGTCTCCGCCCGCGTCAAAAAAGCTTCGTCGCCACCCGCCCGTTGGACCGCCGAACCATCGGCCACTGCGGATCCCACTGCTTGTGAGCCGTCGCCTGGGTCGTGACGATCAGCCCAGGCCCGCAAACTCTCGTACATACCAAGCATGGTGATGAGGTAAGCCTGCCTCGCCTGGCACTGGGCCAGTGCCGCCATGACATCGGCCGGGTCATCGGAGTCGACCACGATGATCTTGTCAGTCGGGAAACCGGCGTAGGCCAGGCGCGTGGCCGCATCGTGACAATTGACCGACCCGAAACAGATGCAAACCTCGACCCCGCTGGCCAGAAGTGCGTCGACATCACAGTCGAAGAAGTAGGCCGTGTTGGTGTAATGCGGTGTGAAGTCGTGGACCAACTGCAAACCGACCATGAAGACCTTGGGACGGGGGTCCTTGGCCACGTCGTCGAGCCCACTTTGCACGGTCTCAGGATTCTCCTGCTTCATCCGTACATAGCGAATCTGTTTGTCGCCGTGAGTGAACTCCTCCAGGCGACCGCCGACGTTGGTGAAGGTCTGAAAGGCCCGGGCCAGATCCCCGGCCCCGATCCCTGACTCCGTCGCGATCGCGCAACACAAGGCATAGTTGTAAAGAAAATGGGAGGCGTCATACTCCATATGGAAACCGACACCGGCCACGGTGAAACGCCTCCGGGCATGGTCGACACCGTCAACCAGATAATCTGGCTTGTCAAGGCTGGAGAATCCACAGGTGGGGCAGGAGAACCGCCCAACGTTGGCCAGATTGTGCCAGGCGAAGTCCAGCGCGTCGTGACAGGCCGGGCAGGCCATCGTGACTGCGAACTCGGCGACGCCATGGCCCGCCTGAGCCGACCAGCCAGCCGAGGCAGGAGGAGCCTGCTCGATGCGCGACACACCGAAACTGACCGACCGACCGGCGTAGCGCGCCAGCGAGGCTGAACGCGGCTCCTCATTGTTGACGAACAGTGTGACCCCATCATCCAGCGAGCGCTTGATCTTCTGAAAGATGTAGTCGGGGTCGCCGTTGCGTTGGACCTGATCCTTCTGGATATTGGTGACGGCGATGTGCTGGGCGGGGATGGCTGCCCGGACCCGCTCCATGTTGCGCTCGTCGACCTCCAAGATGAGGTACTCCGCCTTCA
>JAITVA010000099.1 GCA_031286045.1 Propionibacteriaceae bacterium
ATGGACCACCAACGACAACCAACACGGCACCTTCACAGTCACCACCCAATCAACCGACAACCCAACCATCCACATCGGCGAAATCCACTCCATCAACCTCCCCAACCCACAACAATAAAACGTTGGATCCGCCTATCACGGGAGAGGAATCCACAATGCTTCACGACCTAAGCCGGCTCGACATCCAGACATGGACCCCTGACCCGATCCACCCCCAACGCTTAGCCCGCCTGCGAGTCTGAACCCGCCTCAAGATGCAGGATTGCTGTGTGCTCGATGCCGCCTCGAGCCACAATGCCGCCGTGGCGACCTTCGACCAGCGTCTGACCAGTGCCGCCGCAGCGCTCAGTGTCAGGACACTCGACAACGCAACCCGCCACTTCGACACCCCCTGACCGAACGCCATCAGCAGCCATGACGACATCCACAGAGCACCCTTCCGAGGCCGCAAAAGGTTCCACGAAAGGTGCAAACACCGACATTAATTGATATATTGACTGTCATGTCCCCCAAACATGCACACACGAAGACTGTCCCGGACACCCCCGCCCAAACCCCCGCCTGGACGAGGTACACGCGGCTGATCCTCGGCGTTGCTGTCGTCATGACCGCCGCTACAGCCTGCAACAGCAGTCCATCCCGGTCGGCTCCAACTATGACCGCCACTGCGACGGCCACCCAGACGACCACAGCGACAGATACAGCGACCGCCACCGCCACCACTGAGCCCGCCGACGCCGTCGTGACACCAACCGAAGCCCCCGCACCCGCTGCGATCCCAACAACCGAACCTGAGCCCGCTCCAGCGGCGTACTACGCCAATTGCGCCGATGCCAAGGCCGCCGGAGCGGAGCCTCTATATCGCGGTGACCCTGGATACCGATCCGGCCTGGACCGTGACGACGACGGTGTCGCTTGCGAGTGATGAAACGTGAACAAAGCCACGCCCGAATTCGCCCCGTCTTCACCGCGAACAGCCGAGTCCGCCTCACCGCACATCGTCACAGGCCAAGAACTGCGGCAAGTTTGCCTGAGACCCTAGCCATGTCCGATTCAGATAGACGACCGATTCGCTGAGCTAAATCCAGATTGTCAAAGGAAAACCTTATCCACCATGACAAAACTCGTTAGTTCCAGGCCGCTCGTCTCGTCGGGATCGATTCGCACCCTCGCGCTATCATTCGCATTCTCGACTGTCGTGAACAGACAGGTGATACTGGACTGATATGTGTCATAGTCATCCGACTGGACGACCAAGACCGGGCGACCAAGACCGGGCGAACCTTGCTAGCGCAAAGCTCAACCCTGGCAACCCAAATCTCACCACGCATCATTCAACGCCTTTCGAGACAGCGAACGCGTGAGCGCCATCGCATCAGCCTCGTCATCCTCCAGCTTCAGCTCAAAAGGGATGCCCCTGGTCATGGCAACTTTGCGGAGAAAAACGTTGACCCCCGCACTGAGCGTGAGACCAAGTTGTGACAACACATCATCAGCTTGGCGCTTCACATCCTCGTCAACCTTCATGTTCAATGATGTCATCGTCATCTACATATCCTCATCATTTTGTACCGCTGTTGCGGTACTATTGACGCACTAAGTCTACACCTCACCATTGAATGACAGTGAGATACAACCTCTCAAGCTTGGGCCAAACTAGCGTCATCCGCCCCATCGTTTCACCCCAGCAACCTCAATCTCCGTCGATGCGAATGCACCGTCCCCAAGATGAAGGACACCACACGGGTTGATGTGTTGGCCACTTGGTAGTCGGTCGGGCATTCTGGCGTGCCCCGGCCCAAGACCCACCGCACCCCCTCTAGCACGCTGGCTGAGTCAAGCCCCGCCGTCATGATTGACCCGGTATCAAGGGCCTCTGGGCGTTCAATGAAATCACGCAGCGTGACAGCTGGGAAACCGAGAATGGCTGACTCCTCAGCGATGGTACCGGAGTCCGAGAGCACGACTTTGGCCTCCATCTGGAGTTTGATGTAATCCAGGAAGCCAAATGGTGGATGAAAAACCAGGCCGTCCTTGGCCGCGTCAGAGGAGCCCTCCAGGCGCTTGCGTGTCCTCGGGTGAGTCGAGACCAGGACAGGCAAGCCCAGTTCAGCGCGGACCGCCTGCAAGCCTCGGAGCGCCTGATCCAGGCGGGCCGGTGAGTCCACGTTTTCCTCGCGATGGAGGCTGACGAGGACATACCCCTGCGGCGTCAGCCCTTGGCTGGCCAGGACATCGCTCGCGTCGATGCGTGTCCGGTTTTGATCAAGCACCTCCCGCATCGGGGAACCGGTCAGCAGTATTCGAGACGGGTGGATTCCCTCCGCCAGAAGGTTGCGACGGGCATGTTCGGTGTACACCAGGTTGTAGTCGGCGACGTGATCAATGATGCGGCGATTGGTCTCCTCAGGGACATTCTCGTCGAAGGACCGGTTGCCAGCCTCCATGTGAAAGACGGGGATCCCACGACGCTTGGCGATGATGGCCGACACGCAACTGTTCGTGTCACCCAGCACAAGGAAGGCGTCCGGGGCCTCCTCGATCAAAACCTGTTCCGTCTTTACCAGAATGGAGCCGAGCGCCGACCCGAGCGACGACACATCCGCTTCCAGGTAGTGGTCGGGCGCGCGCAGATTCAGGTCACGGAAGAAGACCTGGTTCAGTTCATAGTCGTAGTTCTGGCCGGTATGAACAAGAATGTGATCAGTGGCAACGTCAAGCGCCTTGATGGTGGCGGACAGGCGAATGATCTCCGGGCGGGTGCCGACGACGGTCATGACTTTCATGCTTCCCATGGCATCACACCACTTCCGCGATCGTGTCGGGGCAGGCAGGGTTGAATAGGTCATTCGTCCAGAACGCGGTGTACAAGGGGGTTGTGCCGATGTTCGTGATGTTGTGAGCCCACATGGTCGGCATGTCGACCGCGACCGGATGATCGCCGTCAACCTCATATTCAACGGTCTCGTTCGTCAAGCAACGTCGCAGCATCAGCTTGGCGTGACCAGCCATGACGACGAACCGTTCGATCTTGCGGCGATGAAAATGATTGCCGCGTGTGACGCCGGGGTGTGTAGTCGAATAGGAAGCTTGTCCCCCGCCGCCACGGGATCTCACAGCCTCTGAGAAAGAGCCGCGTGCGTCGGTGCTCCGCTGTAGCTGAATCGTGGATCGCCGCGCGGCGACGTAGGAGCGGTAGGTGTTGAACAGGTTTCGAGCAAAGGATGTGCACACATCAGGTATCTCACCGCGCTGATACAGTTCGGCCATGACAGTCAGACGCTCCAGAAGCTCACTGACCCGTTGCAGGGTCGCCCGCTCCTCAATCTGGTCTGCCTCACAGTTGCCGACCAGAACATCGGCGGCGTCTTGGGCATGAAGAAGGGACAGTTCTCGATCCTCCTGGATTTCAGGGGTGCCCCCGCTGGCCAAGATGTGACAGAAAGTGGCCGTCACCGAGTTGTAGAACGGAACCCCGTGCTCCCCAAAGAGATTGGGAAACCGCAAGTCGACGAACTGAGCGCCGACATCCGCGCAAGCAGCCGCCAGAATGGCCCCCGCCTTGACCTTCGCCTGCCCGTAGGTGTTGTCGAGCCCGGCCTGGATCGAGTTGGCGTAGACCACCACCTGCGGCGGGCGCTCGACTTCGCGTAACACCCGCGCGGCTTGCTCGGCGAACATGACGTTGCCAGATCGGACCTCCTGTTCGGGCCCACGGTTCACGCCAGCCAGATGGATGAACCGTGACGCGCCGTCCGTCGCCTGAAGCGCCCGCTCAAGGTTGAACAAGACCCCCACCGGAACGTGAATCGACTCTCGCCCGGACTCCAGCAGTGCACAACGGGTGTGCCATCCCAAGAAACCATCGCCACCAGTCAAGACTACTTTGTCGGTCATCGTAGACCTGCCAATTCGAGTTCGCCCTGGATTTGCGGCAAGGTCAGCAGAAGCTCTTTCGTCTCTTCCACATTCAACTGCCGCGTGTTGGCCGACGTGTACGCCTCGGTCGGCGCCAGGTCTCCCTGGTCGAAGTACCGTTCGTATTGCAGGCCGCGTGTGTCCAGTGGAACGCGGAAGTAGCCGACTTCATCTTGGGCCTTGACCATCTCTTCGGCGGAGAGCAAGGTCTCGTGCATCTTCTCGCCATGACGAGCCCCGATCACCCGAATCTGAGGGTTATCGACACCGAACAACTCTGCTGTGGCACGCGCCAGAATCTCGATTGTGGACGCAGGGGCCTTCTTCACGAAGATGTCGCCAGGTTGAGCATGAATGAAGGCATACTCAACTAGCTGTACCGAATCCGCCAGTGACATGAGAAAACGCGTCATCTCCCGGACCGTGAGGGTCAGTGGACCGCCCGAACGAAGCTGACGAACGAAGACCGGAATCACAGACCCACGCGAATACATGACATTGCCATACCGTGTCATCGACACCGTCATAGGAGAACCCGGATTGTTCCGCGCGAAGGCCTGAGTGATCTTCTCCATCAAAGCCTTCGTCTCCCCCATCACATTGATGGGGTAAACAGCCTTGTCGGTGCTCAAACACACAAAGGATTTCACCCCAGAACGTGACGCCACCGTCAGAGCATTGTCACTCCCGATGACGTTGGTCAGGACAGCCTGCTGGGGAAAGAACTCACACGACGGCACCTGCTTCAGCGCCGCCGCATGAAAGACCAGATCCACCCCCTGCAGCGCGGGCCACAGACTATCCCGATCTCGGACGTCACCCAGAAAGAAGCACACCCGGTCATCATCGAGCCGTCGCCGCATGTCATCCTGTTTCGCCTCATCACGACTGAAGACATGCACGGCCCGCGCACCCGCCTCCAGGGCATGTCGGGCCATCATCGACCCAAACGACCCAGTACCACCAAGGACAGCGATCACACTGCCCGCAAGCTCATTCACCATCTCCCCAGCCTTTCAAAGCCCCTCTGCATCGTTTTCTGCTACCCAGTGACACTCTACTATTATGGATTCTTTATAATTCCGTATAACTATCTTTATTATATCCCTCAAGTGTATCCATTGCGGGCACAGCGGGTGGGGGAATAATACCGGCGCGGAGAACCTCGACCCCCCGGATGCCTCTTGCCATCGCATGCGACACAAGCGCCGGACATGACGTGATTCTCGCGATGACTCGCCGGAGAGAAGAAAAGGGTTCCGATGTGAATGTGGCCGCCCATCTACTGCGCGACATCTTCACCGGGGCCGTCGACGCAGCAGTCGTGATCACGAATGACTCCGACCTAGGCTTGCCACTGAGAATGGCCCGTGCCGTCATCCCAGTTGGAACGGTCAACCCACAAACCGGCTACTTGGCTGGGGCTCTGCGTGGCCTGCCAACTGACGGGAGGGGCCGACATTGGTGGCGTCAATTGCAGCCTACAGATTTCCGCTCACATCAGCTCCCTGATCCGGTTGGGAAATATCGAAAACCTCGCGGATGGTGACCCCCAACCGCAGGTAGTGTATAGCCATATGCACCAACCCGGTTCTCCACGTGAGGCCGGGTTTTTTGCTCCTCATGAGAAGTGCTTGAGGTGATGGCGGCACTCGGGGCGAGCACTAGGCGTCTGCCCTCGCTGCCTTCAATGCCTCCGCGTACCGCTCGTCGGTGTCTTCATAGAGCCCGTCTTCTTGCGCTTGGCGGGTCATCCCGGCCGATGCCATTCGGCGCTCGACATGATGGCGTTGCTTGTAGGCCAAAACATCCGTGAGTCGCAGCAAACGATGCCGACGGGGTTGCTCGTAAGGGATGGCGTGGCTGTCGAGGAGCCGTACCAGCGTCTGACGGGAGATTCCGAGCAATTCAGCAGCCTGACTGGTGGTCAACTGCATCGACACTGGTGCGACGGTGACGGCTTCACCGCGAGCCATGGCCTGCACGACGGTGTTGAGCACGGTAAAGACCTCGTCCGGCAGGTCCATACGTTGTCCATCGGCAATCAAGGCCGCAGCGCGGGAATGAGCTTCCAAGAAAGCTTCAACCTGCCTGACGAGCGTGGAGTCTTGGGGTGGGAGAACGGTCTCGTCAGATTCGTTGAAGGCGGGCGGGGGCCTGTCGGTTGTTGCTGCGCTGGTCATGTCACCAACTCTAGCAGAAACGTCCAAAACGTCCACATCTACCAAATTCGCGACAACCGAGTGAGCCATGTAGATGCCGACGCTCGATCCTTCACCAGGGGCGCGAGCTACATCGAGACAATGCTTCAGCACAAGCCTGCACCAAGACGACTCAGCAGGTCCCCCATCCTCACCAGTCAAAGAGCTTGTTGTCTAGAATATATGAAACCAACGACGCTTCATTGCCAGGTATCACACGCACAAGGTAATAGTACGACGACACAAGAGAGACACCGACCGTGGCAGCGATCGCCAGCTTCGGGTGCCTCAGACCACTGATCGAGGAAACACCCTTCGTCATGTCCGAAGACAGCGCGTCCCCACATTGAGCGGTGGAATCAATCTTGCCCACTCGCGGGCGCAGAGGCTTTGGGCCGCCGCTTCCCCTTTCCTCAAGACTCCCGAGAGTCAAAAGGTACATGACTATAATGATAGTTCGATAGAGTCGGAAGAACTGATCATTCAAGGGGGTGAGAAATGCAAAGGTAATCCCCGCGCACACCACCAAGGACAGTACTTTACGGTCGCCGGTTTTGGCACCTCTGAATCTTCCCTGCGCAAAGAAAACCAGAACTGCCGCGAGCCCAAGGTATGCCAGATATCTTCTCCATGAAAGGCCCTGCCCTAGGTATATGTCCGAACCACCACCCATCCGCAAAATCCAATCGCCAATACCCGGAATCATAAGAACGGCAGTTGTTCCAATGACCGAGGATACCCCGCAGACAATTAGCACGACTCTGGCGTTTGCCACATAGACAATCAGAACCACCAACCAAAGGATCGCAATGCTATGAAACGATGCGGCGAGTGCGGTGAGTAGACAGAAGCGCACAACATTCAACACTGATCGGCGAGCAAGGAACTGCATGGAGACAAGCATGATCGCTTGCGCAAGCGTGTAGCGGATCTGAATGACATCCAGCACAAATGGAAAGGCGGCATATAGAGCAAGTATCATGGCTGGGTGCTGGGTATAGCGTCGCGCGCAGTACCAGACTGCCAGCAGGCAGCCACACGCCACCAACACAACGAATAGCTGGTAGTCCCATCCTAGAGACGCAACGAAAACGTTCAGGACGACAAACCCCGGCTCATATCGAGTCGACGACATGAGGAGGGATATTGAGCCGAGGAAGCCACTTTGCAGGTAGCTCGTCCGAGCGTAGGCAAAGAACTCCGAATAGGCCAGGGTGTCTGGGTTTTCCCCATTGAAAACCCATAGTCCAAATAGCAGCAGCAAGACAACCAAACCGCCAACTACCTGGGACGATCTAGCCCGACGAGTCGGCCCCATGGTCTCTGTCACCAACTGGTCACCAAGTACCCCCCGAGGACTGAACGACAGGCCCCCTCTAACCAGATCAACCAAATCCCTAATCACCCGCAGGCCCCATTTCTCGCCTGGGGATCAAATCGTGATCCCACCACACACAACATCAAACACGAGAAGCTTTGAAGAGGACACAGACCAAGTGCGTTCCCGTCCGCATGATCCCGCTGACTAGTCATTCCAACTCCTCGGCCCCGGCTCGCAAGTCCGAGAGAGGCCGCTGCGCTGATCTTCCGCCATAGCGATGAGTACCCCAAGCTTCCTTCTATAGATACTGCTTGTAGATCTTGTACGACCGCCTTTGCATGTCATACAGCGCCCTCCTAGGAAGAGAACCCGTCGACCCTCGATCGAAGTGATGCACCCGTAGCGCCGGGTCGAACACTTGTAGCCCCCCAGCTCGACGAACTTGATGCGCAAGAAGAGCCTCTTCTCCATACATGAAAACGGAATCGTCAAGTTGATGCTCCTTTTCAAAGAAGGCGGGCAAAAGCACCATGCACGCACCCGTGCACAGACAGATCGGTTGCATCTCGGCAGAGAAGACGGCTCCTTTCCCCTTAGCGCGCCACGCTCTCACCGGCAACATCACAAGGTCAATAAGCATTGCTAGCAGTCTATTCGAGAAGTAGGCGGCATAACCGAGCCGACGAGCTTTTGGTACTCGCTTAACATACTGCGGGTTCTGATGTGAAGATGATAATGTGATAATATCTGGCGCGACGACAAGAACATCGTTCTCGTAAGCCTCTAGGCGCCGGCACAACGCTCCTACAAAGTCTCGCTCAAAGTAGAGATCATTATTACATATCACGATCGCCGAGTATTCTGCCTTGACGAGTGCACCGAGGCCGCAGTTCAGGCCGCGGAAGTACCCCGAATTAGTCTCGCCGCGAATAACGCGCACCTTCTTGAGATCTCTTGTCATCTTCAAGAGTCGCTCATAGTCTGACACATGGGAAGCATTGTCGACTACAACTATTTCCCCAACGCTATCGGCGTCGAAGTTTGCAAGAACACTCTGAACAGAAAGTGTCGTCATCCATGCATTATTGTAGTTCACAGTCACGAAAGCGACCCGCACGCCGCTACCCCCAATCTCATCAATCAGTATCTATAATAAGTCATAATGTTATCATTCAATTCCAGCCAAACCTACTGCCATCACTCACCCGCTCGTCCCCCGTTGAGGCACCTAAAGCACATCGCGAATGACCGATTTGTCTCCAGCAGCCAGCCACGGCCGCCACACGCATGGTTCATGAATGGCCAGCCAAAGCGTGCCTGACAGCATTGATGTCGTGCCTCCGCCAGAGCAGGCACAAGACATAGCAAGCCACATACGCTATCCAGGCCCAGTGGCCCGGATAGCACCAAGTGAAGATGCAGAAGACTGCCGTGAGCACCAACTCCCCGCCTATTGACTTCAGCATCGCCCCCCGCTGCGCCCGACGGATAAGCGCGACATGCGCAGCCAACGCTCGCATCAAGCTCGTGATAAGGACCGACACTATAGCCAAGAGGAGACTCCCCATCAAGCCAACCGCCAATAGCGTAAGCACGACAGCCACCATGAGGCTTCCTAGGTTAATCACTGCCAAACTTCTCTCCATCCGCGCCACCTTCATCACAGTGCCAATCACCACCGTCGCTTTTGCTGAGAAGAGGAAGGCTGGAAACAAGAAAACCAGATAGGTCAGACCGTCCTTGTACTGAGGAAGCCATGCCGCCACCAGCATGAAGCCGGGATAGTAGAAGCAGAGTAGCCCAAACAGCGGAATCATCAACGCCGCATCAATGACGCGATACATCGCCCGCGTATCGTGACTGCCGCTTCGCTTGAGGGCAGGATAGAGAACCACCGACGCTGAGCCAGTGAGCGAGGTGACCATAGTGGCAATATTGAGAGCAAGAGAAACCTTGCCAAACACTGCGATACTCCACCGTAGCTGAATGGCGAACCGAGTGACGCCATCAATCAGACCGACTGCTAGGTTCGACATTAGCAAATGCACGCCGACTTTTATGTTGACCCAGCCCTCCGCAAAAGACTGACGTAGAGTGGCCGCGAAATCCAGGACAACATCTCGACAAATGATACTTACAACTATGAGCATCACAAATGACGACATTGTATAGATGGCAATGAAGAGATGATAATCTTTCACACCAAGTATGAATGCGACCAGAACACCACCGCCATAGAACCCTCGCGCTCCAATAAGGGAAATTGAGTAGGCACCAATCCGGTTCGTCACCTGAAGGGCGTAGCTCAAAAGAGTCTGCGGAATAACTAGGACTGCGTTAAGAGCGACGAACAAAACCACAAAACGTGAGTCTGCATCCTGCGTGAACGCCACTACCCCCAGAGCCACCACGATCGCCGCAATTGACGTGGACAGGGCCAGCGCCCGCACTTGCCCACCCACAAGACTTTTGTCAAGTTCATCATAGGCGACACCTCCTTCTCGAAGGTAGAACCCATCACACCAGCCTAGGTGAGCGAAGCCAACATAGGTTACGTAGAACAGGAAGACCTGACACCATCCGAAGCCGACGAAATCGTCCCCAAAGAGCCTTGGCAACAGCAGTATCACGGTCGCGGACACAACCATGGTGCAAGCATTCGCGAAAAAGGCCATCCCCAGTCGAGACAGAATGGATGAGCCTCTCGTGGCCGGTGCGGCACGCACTGCGGCATCTTCGGACAGACTCCCGTCAGCGCACCTAGACATCCAACTACCGCACCACTTCATATCGCGAAGGTAAACGACCACTAGCCGCAAGCACAAGGGCTGCCTCCATACGAGACAGAGAGCGATCCACTGACATGCAGCGCCGATACATATCCATCGACCGCCTCGCCATAGCGTCGTGCTGCTTGGCTAAAGTTGAAGACGCCGAACGAACAGCCTCCGACCATGACACCGGATCCTGCCCCCTGACGACGATCCCCACCCGGTTCCGCTCCACCAACTCGGCCACATCCCCCTGTACAGATGTGATCACCGGCACCCCTCGCATGAGTCCAGCTTGGAATTTCGAGGGAATGGTCATTCTAAAAACAGGGACGTCCTTCAGGGGGACAAGATGGAAGTCACACCTATCATAGAATCGATTGACCTCTTCGGATGAAACCCTTGAGTGGAATTCCACGTTGGTCAGACCAAGGTTATTTGCCAGTTTCCTTAGGTTCACTTCTTCAATGCCTTCTCCGACAATGTCCAGGTGTACTCCTGACACGTCATCAAGCAGCGCCAACCCCTTCAAGACAGTGGCTAGGTCCTGAGCCTGCCCGAGATTTCCGGCATACAGCAAGGACAGGACGTTCCCCGAGCCAGCCACCTGCTTTCGGGAGGGGCGGACATCCGCTTCAGAACCCCAGTTGTAAACCGTCTTCGCTGTTTCTGGATCGGCGCCGCGCTGAATGAGTGTTTTCGTCATCGAGGGCGAGATTCCCAGCACCGCGCTCGCGCCTCTGTACATTCGCCCACAGAAGGCATTCAAAGCACCCTCCAGCCAGGTGAGGAGCGGCCCGCCGCCAACCATTCCGGATTCCATGACGGACTCCGGCCAAAGGTCTTGAATATGCAACACATAAGGCACGCGCTTGCGCCAACTGTGGGGAGCCAGCGCAACCATGATCCCAGCGCCATAGACATAGATGACGTCAGCCCCGGCAAGATAAGCCTTGCCCGACAGCGCACTCAGAGCAAACGACGAGTAGTTCAGAATCCGCGCGACAGGATTGCCGGAGTGACTCGGGAACAGGGGGACGCGCTTGACATCTATCCCGTTCTGGAAACCACGCAGGCTCCAACTTCGCCCGAAGCCTGGACACAGGCGGCCTGCCGGATAGTTAGGCAGACCGGTGAGGACTCGAACGCGATGCCCTTTCTTCGCAAGATAGGTGGCGACCTGCTCCGGTAGGAGTTGCGGCTCAGGCGGGTAGTACTGAGTGACGATACCGATCTTCATCTGCCCCGTCACCCCTTGCCCTGACCATGAGCATACAAATAGCACTCATCCTTCAACCCACGGAGAAAGTCGCGTGGCGAATACCCAAAGTCTGTCGTCGCCTCGTCATGAGGATAGGACCGATCCTCGCACAGTCGCTGAACCCTCTCGCGGAAATCGATGCGCTTGATGGAGACGATGTACGCCAGCCAAGCCAAGCCGTACGCGAGGCCGAATGGCACCGACACCACCGGCCTGACTAAGCGGAGATTCCGGGCAATTCTCACCATCATCGACCGCAGGGTCACCTCGGTCCCACCGGACAGAACGTAGGTCTTGCCCCGGGTGGATTCGGTCATGAGGACTTGGTGATAGGCGACACCGAGATCCTGGCAGTGGACGGGCCGCAGAGTGTACTCACCACCGCTGACAACGGGAATAACGGGGAGGCTGTCCACCATCCGAATGAAGCGACTGATGTTGGCGTCATCCAGTGTTCCATAGATCATTGTCGGACGGAGAATCGTCACGGCCATCGTCGAGCCTCTGGTGGCACTCTCAATCCAGCGCTCCGTCTCAAGGTAGTCGGCACTCGCCTGCTTGTATTTGGAGAATATGCCCGTGGTGTGGACCAGGATCAGCCACTGGCAACCTGCGTCTAGCGCGGCCTGGACCACCTGACGTGACCAATGGATGCCAGCGATATGAAGCACAACGTCGACATCCTCCATCGCGTTGTGAAGGAACTTCGGATCAGAAAGGTCTCCGGTTCGAATGTCCAACGACATGGGGCTTTTCTGAAGAGTCTCCGTCCCCGAGGTCGGTCGGACGATAACTCGTACGGGACCATCCGACAGGAAGGGCCCCGAATCCCGTTCCAGCTGCCGCATGAACCATGCCCCTGACTTGCCAGTGGCCCCCGTCACCAAAAGTCGACTCACAAAGTCACACACCTATCTTCGCTCCGGCGCCCTGACGGCTGAGCAGGCTGGGGAGGTTCAAATAGACCACGCACACCACAAGCACCCCCACCACTGCGCCCCACCAAGGAAGCCAACCAACCAACGAAACCAACCCCACCACCCCTGTCACCACGGTGAATCCAGTCACGATCATTGCCACACTCAGATGCCCCAGACCGATATCCGTGAGCTGCTGATAGACATGACTACGATGCGCTTTCCAGAACGCTTCTTTGCGCATCATCCGACGAACCATTGTCACAATCGAGTCGCTCAGATAGATCGCCAACGGCGCGAGCAGCGGGACGATGGGCAACCCTGCACTCACCGCAACCACGACCGCGCTCATGATGCCAGCGCCGAGAAGGTAGCTGCCACTGTCACCCAGGAAGGCTCCAGGGCGCCTGAAGTTCCACGGCAGGAAGACCACGAAAACAACGGCAATGAAGCACCCGACGCTCACAAGCCACTGGGTGTTCGTGAGCGCACCGACGCCAGCAAAGCACAACCCGACAACAAGGCCGTGCAGTCCTGAGATTCCGTTGACGCCATCCATGAAATTCGTGACATTGATGTAGCCGCACACCATGATGCCGCTGAAGAGGATGATCCACCACGCCCCCCCGTCGAGGAGAAGGCAACTGGCACCCACAGCGCAACCGATAATGACTTGGGCAACCAGCCGAACTCCTGTGTTCAAACCACGTCTACCTCGAACGTCGTCAAAGAAACCAAGGACACTGGCGGCCGACGCTGCGCAACCAATGACAAACAAGGGCCACCTGTCATCCACACCATATCCAGCACCGGTCTCGCGGCCAGCATAGGCCAGCATGATAGCACCAATGCCAACCGCCAGCCCAGCCAGTTGAGCCAACCCAAAACCCCTGATCGTCGGCTCATCGTGGGAGCAACGCGCATCTGGAATATCGACAACACCGAGGTCTCGCAGCATCGGACGCAGCAGCACCGGAGCCACCCCCGCCACAACGCCAGCGCAAACCACCGCCAAGACCAGCGTGCCGTCCATGGCCTCACTCACCACACGCCTCACTTCTTGCGGCGGGCCACCAGATCAAGGAGTTCAGCATCATCGGGGCCCAAACACTCGCCCGGCCCATCAGCGAACTCCCACCCTCTGAAAATCGCCCCAGCGATCATCAAGGCGAAGCGGCTCGGATCTCGTCACCCTACGAGACGGCGCCTCATCCTCCTCGACACCCCCGGCCCCGGCCCGCACCACCCAAGCCTCATAATCCAGCCCGCTGGGATCGAAGGGCGCCACCGGCACGCACCAGGTACGGTCAGCCGCCTGTGTGCGCTGAACCAACTCACCTTGCGAGAACAGCACCTCATCGGACTTCTCCCCCGCCCGAAGTCCCGTCACGTGGATCGGGCTCCTCTTGCCGGAGATGTCCATCAGGCGCTCGACGATGTCCATGATGCGCACGGGGCTGCCCATGTCGAGGATCAGGACGTCGCCGCTGTCACCGATGGCCCCGGCTTGGACGACGAGCTCGCAGGCTTCGGGGATGGTCATGAAGTAGCGGGTGGCGGTCTGCGAGGTGACGGTGATGGGCAGGCCTCGGTCGATCATTTTGGTGAACAGGGGCACCATGGAGCCGCGGGAGCCTAGGACGTTGCCGAACCTGACCGAACAGTAGCGTCGCCCGGTCTGCTCCCCCATCCATGAGGTCAAACGCTCAGCCAGGCGCTTGGAGTGCCCCAGGACGGTGGTGGGGTTGGCCGCTTTGTCGGTTGAGATGTTGACGAAAACCTCCACGTCGGCCGCCTGGGCGCAGCGCAAGGCGTTGAGGGTGCCGATGACGTTGGTGTCCCAGGCCTCACGCGGGTAGTTCTGCAGCATGGGAACATGTTTGAGAGCGGCGGCGTGGAAGACGACCTGTGGGCGCCAGCGCTCAAAAACGCCCGCCAACTCGGTTTTGGCCCGAATGTCAGCCAGAACGATCTCGGGGTTCTCCAACAGACCTGTGCCATAGAGCGCGAACTCGGTGTCTTGAAGATGAGTCTCGTCGTGATCCAGCAAGATCAAGGCGCTTGGATTGTACTTCTGGATCTGGACGCACAGCTCCTGGCCGATCGATCCGCCTGCCCCGGTCACCAACACGCGTCTGCCGCAGACATAGTCCGCGATTGAAGGGATATCGAGCACCACCGGTGGCCGCTCGATCAGATCATCGACGATGACGCCTCGCATCTCACCGACGTCACGGCGACCGTCCAGACTCTTCTCCATGGTCGGAACGACTTTGACGTCCATCTCCAAGGATCCGGTCGCCTCCATCACCCGCGCCATCAAGGCAGAGTTGGGGTTCGCCAGTGCCACCACCAAGACTGACGCGTGCGCCTGGGCGACGACGGCCGGCAAGTCGTCTAAGCCACCGAGCACAGGAACGTCCCGGATCGACAGGTTGGCGCAGCCCGGATCATCATCGACGAAACCAACCGGCAGATAGGGTGAACGAGTGTCTTGTTTCATGCGCTGAACGGTCATGGCTCCGAGACTGCCCGCACCGAAAATCAAGGTGCGCAGCCGACCTGGATCAATCACCTGGGATCGATCCGCCAGCAGCCGTTGAAGGTAGCGGCGACCCAGCATCAAGCACCCCGCCAACGGCGCGGCCACAAACACCAAGGAGCGCGGCAAACCAACATTCAAACCAAGAAACACACAGGCGACCCCGAGGACCACCGACTCGATGGCCATCACCCAGGCCAGTGCCCGAACTTCTTCCAACGACCCCGGCGAGTACCGCCCCTGATACAGCGACCCGAGCATCCCACCGCCGAGCTGAACCACGGCCACAAGCACCATCGCCGCCACCAGCGTGGTCACATCGATCTGGCTAAGTTGGAAGTCGTAGCGCAAGACGGCGGCGACCCCCAGCGCCACAGCCCAAGCGACCGCGTCGAAGAACCACAAACGCCAACCCGGGCCAGTCACTCGCCAGGTTCGACGGCGACCAAGGGTTTTCGTCACGTCAACGCGATGCCCCGCCATGACCACAGACAACCCTCCTGAGAAGAACGTTCTCCTCAGGAACAGCTCAAATCAACAGGAAAACCAGTCAACGAGCGAAACTGAGGACTCTGAAAATATATCACAGAGTCCTCATGATGTCCTATCCTTGCAATATTGATGAAATCTGAGCCTTGGCCGCATCAAGGCTGGATTGATCCGGTGGCATGACATACAGACGCTGGCCTGGCATGGAATAGGTGTACTCCAAGGCGTCGCTCCCAGTCACGCTGGTGGACGTCACCTCCCAGGAACGCCCGGTCGTCAACTGGTTCTTGATCAGCGCAGTGATCGTGTCTTGAGGCATGGATGTCTGGACGAACCCTTGAGTGGCGGCCAAAATCGACGGATAGTTCACCAACACGGCCGGATCGGACATCCTCTTGATGATGGCGGCGATGACCCGCTCCTGGTTCTCACCACGCACCCGGTCGCCACCCTCGAAGGAGTGACGCTCGCGCGAGAATGCCAAAGCCTGCTCCCCATTCAGATGGTTGACACCCTCGACGAAGTTGAAACCCATGGCCGAGAAGGTATAGGCCGAGTGCACATCCACTCCCCCCAAGGCGTCGACGATCTTGATCAAAGAACTGAAGTTGATGCGAATGTAGTAGTTGATCGTGATGCCGTACAAATCCTCCAGTGTGCCCACCGACATGTCGACACCATAGATCCCAGCGTGGGTCAGCTTGTCCTTCAACCCGGTCGTGCCGTGGAGCTGAACGAAGTAGTCACGTGGGGTGTTGATCAAAAGAACCTTGCCCGTGTCAGGATTGACCACCATCAAGATGTTGACATCGGAGCGACCGCTAGCGCTGAGCGAGCCTGGCTCATCATTGCCCGAGACATAGACGATGAAGGCGCTGCCCACAGGCACAGGCGAGGGCGTCGCAGTCGCGGTGGCCGAAGGCGAGGGCGAGGGCGTGGCCGCCAAAGACCGGTCGATCTCGAAGCTGGTCAGGATCTTCAAGTTGGCATACTGGTCGGGGTCGGCGTCTGAGAACACCTGCATGTACCCGTCCTGGATCACCATGCTGGTCACCTGTCCACCGGTCAAAGCCGCCACCGTCGACGACCAGGGAGTCGAGTCGACGAACTCGACCTGCACCATGCCTGCCACCTTGTCACGCACAGGTTGAACAAGCGGATCATCACTGACTAGACCCATCTCACTGCCCGCCAGCGCAGCCACATCGGCAGGACCGTCCTTGAGCACCACCACGTCATAGACGACCGTGTTCGTGGACGGAGCCTGGATGTCCGTGCCCAAAAACCTCAAGAAATCAGTTCCGACTTTGACGACACCGAGGTTGCCGATGATCATGAGAACGGACAAGACCGTCGCCACCACAAAACGACCACGATGCCGGTTCGGCCCGGACAGCAGCAACATTGAGGCCACACCGAGGGCGACAATCCCGTCGACGGCCACAGCCAAAACCAAGGCCCAGGTCGGCAGGACACCCAACTTCGCCATCACCACGACAGCAGCGACAACAGCGGCGATCAGCACCACAGCCAAGATGATCGAGACAACCGAAACCTTGTGTTTGCCCTGATGACCAGACCCGCTAGACGCTGGCCTCAGGGTCTGCGTGGCCCTGCCAGGGGAATCATCCTCATTCCACGAAATGTTGCTGAACGGACCAGTGTCACTCACTCGGGCTCCTCACACGTGCTTCATCCGGGATCGTCCCACGCTGTCACACACAGGCAGACAACCGGCTCAACACTCAAACTTTACCATTCAGAATGTCAGGAATCGCGTTGATGCTGGTCAGGCTATAAATCTGTTCAAGGGTCAATCGACGACCAGCCTCATCGGCCAAGGGCACCCGCCAATTCGGATACTCATTGATCGTGCCCGGTTGATTCTGAATGCGCCGCTCCCCCACCATGTCGGTCAAGGCGACACACTTCAGTTTCGACGGCGTCTGATACAAGAAGCGGTATAAGGCCAGCATGATCGTGTGGGGATCATGCTCACCGGCCTGAATCAGGCCACGGGCCTCCAACAAGTGCAAGACCGAGCCCTGTTCAGCGGCGTCACGCCCGATCTCATCCTCCAGCGACTCGGTCAGCAGGCCCAGACGGTAACGCAAGGCCACATGGTCATGAGCGAGGTAGCCCAAAGTCGGTGGAAGGTCGTGGGTCGTGACCGAGGCGAGACAGAGCCCACGCCACTGCTCCGGCTGCAAGGGGCGGCCATCATCGTCGCTCTCAAACCACAGAATCGAGGTGCCCAGGATGCCCCGCCCGGCCAGGTACTGTCTGACCCAGGGCTCAACCGTGCCCAAATCCTCACCAATGATGGTCGCGCCCGCGCGATAGGCCTCCAAGGCCAAGATTCCCACCAGGGCCTCATGGTTGTATCGAACATAGATGCCCTGGGTCGGATCCATACCGCGCGGAATCCACCACAGCCTGAACAAGCCGATGATGTGGTCCACCCTCAAGCCACCACAGTTGTGCATGATCGCCGCCACCATCTCGCGGAAGGGCCGATAGGCGGACTGCTCCAACTGATCCGGACGCCACGGTGGTTGCCGCCAATCCTGACCCGACTGATTGTAAGCGTCGGGCGGGGCGCCCACCGTCACGCCAGCGGAGAACATGTCAGCATCCGCCCAAATCTCCTCGCCCTCGGCATTGATACCGACCGCCAGATCCGACATCACCCCAAGTCGCATACCGGCGTTGACCGCGGTGACCTGGGCATGCCTGGCCTGGAGGTCGCACAGCCACTGCAACCACATGTAGAAGGCCACCCGCCCCGAATGCCGAAAGACGAAATCAGCCACCGCCTGGCTGGTCGGATCCTGCAGGTCCTCAGGCCAAGCCCGCCATCTCGAACCGTGCTCCTCACTGAGGGCGCACCAAGTCGCGTGCCGCCGCAAGGGCTCGCCCTCACGAGCGACATAGGCGTCGAACTCCATCTGACGAGGAATCCGGCGTCTGACCTCGAAGATAGCCAACAAAGCCGTCTTCTTCGCCGCCCAGACACTGTCACGGTCGATCCCGGCTCCAGCAAGTGTGGCTTCGCAAGCCTGACGCCGACAGTCCGCCACAATGTCACGGGTGACCTGGGGTGCGACCGCATACTCCTCGATCGCCTCAGGGCGCAGATAGATCGGATTGATGTACCGCCTCGTCACCGGGAAATACGGGGACGGCTCCATCGGCGCGGTGACCTCAGCCGCGTGCAGCGGATTGGTCAGAACGTAATCAGCCTGTTGCGTCGCCCCGGCCCACACCGCCAGATCGGCCAAGTCGGTGAAGTCGCCCAGCCCCCACGACGACTCGCCACACACCGAATACAACTGAGTCATCAAACCCCACACCGGCGCCTGAGGCAGGCCCGGCGTGCCCACCCAGGGCGGCGTCGCGATCAGGCTGGTCTCCCAAAAGTGGTCGTCACTGGAGAGGAACAAACGGTGGTACCCGCAGGGCAGATGATCCGGCAGCTTGAAGGTGGCTCGACCGATCAGACGACCATCCAGCAGACGATCCGGAACGTCATTGTCGATCTGAGACAGCGTCTCGGTGACGCCATCCTCCAAACGAACCCAAACCTGCGCCGGCGACCCTGCGTCGACATGCACGTCGACGACCGATGGTTGATCGGTGCGCACCACCACACAGGTCGGCAAGGGCCGCAACCAGGTTCGCTCATCGGCGACTTTGAAAGCCCGATCCATCCAGTCGGGAGCATCGACATCGACCCCCAAGGCCGACAGACAGGCCACCACGGTCTCATGTGAAGGGCGGCGATGCTGCCCTTTCCAGTCCCAGAATTCAGTCGACACACCGTAGAGATCAGCCAGCTGGGCAAGACGTGGATCAAGGTTCGACATGGGGGCCTTTCGGTCGAGAATCCGCAGTCATTGTACCCAGCCTCAGGGTCCGCTCCCTGTCATTGCCGCCTGGTGGCCTGGCGACCGGCTGGGTCGATACCGCGAGACCAAGCCAAGCCTGAACCGACGGTGAGATCAGGTCGTCACCGAGGTGTCGATAGGGTCAGACGCCGCGCGGCCACCTACGTGCTAGGGCTGGTCTGATCATGATTGGCGCGGATGACCAGGGTGTTCGCGAAAAGATCAGTCAGCGACTGCTTACGTTTGTGCCACAGGGGCAGCAAGGCGTTGACCAATTGCACCAGGATGAAGATCGAACCGCCCGTGGAGAAGAAAGCCCACGCCAGCCCCTTGAAAAAGGAGCGCACCCAGCCGGGCTTCTCCACCTTGAAAGTGATCTGTGGGTTCTGCTCCAAGATCGCCACAGGCAGTGGCGCCTTGACGACCGTGATGCCACACAAGCGCTGCCCGATGGTGGCCCCCCATGTGCCCATGAACACAATCGAGTACACCGCGACCACGCCGCCCGCTGCCAAGAGCAGCGTCGAGACAGCGTACTGCAGAGCGGTCGGCTGGATCGAGAAGGCGTTGCCGCCGGTGAGAATCACCCCTTGGAGCTGCCGGACGTACTCCATGTACGAATCGCCCAAATGCGTCAGAAAACTGGGGGCGAAAATGAACAAGAGACCAAGGGTCAGAGCCCACCCGATGACGGTGTCGATCAGACCGGAAGCGAAGCGACGACCCCACCCCGACAAGGGTAACTCCAGGGCCGGGTCCTTCAACGCGCGATGCGGACGGTCCACCTCTTTGGCCGCCCACGGCTTGGCTTCGATCACCTCGGCCCGCCGAACCACCTGCGTCCAGCGATCCCCGTCCCAGTAGCGCTCGCGCGATGGCTGCGCCGGATCTGGATACCACCCACGGGGTGGATGGGACGTGCTTTCGCGGGTGCTCACCTTTCTATTGTGCCAGACTCCCTGGAGGAGTTGCCTGTGACGGTGTCACCGGTGTCATGTGCGCTCGTTCACGACGACGCTTCGGAGACCGTCTGCGCTAGCGCTTGCCACACCGCAGACACCGTCTGCTGTCGCGAGACACCCACATGGCAGATCATCGATTCTCTAGACTCGTGGCAGGGAAAGGACCGTCGTGAATGAGAAGCAAGCTAAGTCAGTGACCACCGACCAACCCGACGCGCAATCGATTCGGCGACACATCGCCCATGCGCGGCGCGTCGTGGTCAAAGTGGGGTCGTCGTCCTTGGCCTCGGCCAGCACTGGTCTAGATCTGGATCGACTGCGCCTCCTCGTCGGCGCCGTGGCAGACCGTCAAGCGCGAGGCTCCGAGATGATCCTGGTCAGTTCTGGCGCCATCGCCGCCGGACTGGAGCCGCTCGGACTGAGCCACCGCCCCAGCGACGTGCCCCAACAGCAGGCCGCCGCCGCCGTCGGCCAAGGGCTGCTGATGTCCGCCTACACCCAAGCCTTCGCCAGTCACGGACTCCAAGTCGCCCAAGTTCTCCTCACCAAACAGGACCTGACCAAAGCCAAGAGCTACCACGCGGCGCTGATGACCTTCGGGGCGCTGACCCGCATGGGAGTGGTACCCGTGGTCAACGAGAACGACACTGTCGCGACCAGAGAGATCCGCTACGGCGACAATGACCGCTTGGCCGCCTTGGTGGCCGAGTTGGTACGAGCCGACGCTTTGGTGCTGCTGTCCGACGTCGACGGCTTGTACACCGCCCGGCCAGACGATCCCTCAGCTGAGCGCATCGACTACGTCTCAGATGTCAACACTTTGTCAGTCGACGTCTGTCGCCCAGGCTCGTCTGGGGTGGGGTCCGGCGGAATGGCCACCAAGATCGAGGCCGCCCGCCTGGCCGGCGAGGCCGGCATCCCCGTCGGCCTGGCCCGATGGAACCAAGCCGCGACCATTCTGGCCGGCGACGAGGTCGGAACGGTGTTCGCGGCGGCCCCCAAACGCCGGTCTCGTCGGTTGAGTTGGTTGAGCCACGCCAGCACCACCGGTGGTCAACTCTTCATCGACGCCGGCGCCGCCCGCGCCCTGCTCACCACCGCCGCCTCCCTCCTCGCCGCCGGGGTACGCCGGTGCAGCGGGGACTTCCATATCGGCGATTCGGTCGATGTCATCGGCCCTGATGGCCATGTCATCGCGCGCGGCATCGTCGCCTTCGACGCCGAGGCATTGCCCGCGATGATGGGTCGTACCTCCAGTGACTTGGCCACCGTCCTCGGACCCGACTATGCCCGGCCGATCATCCACCGTGACGACTTGGTCATGAGTCCGACTGCGGCCAGGTAGCCTATCTGCATGAACGCACCAGACTTCACCGCACAGGCCACCCAGGCACGAGCCGCCTCGCTGTCCTTGGCCACCGCCACGCGCGCGACCAAGGATGCCGCCTTGATCGCCATGGCCGACGCCTTGACCGCCGCCGAGACGTCCGTGTTAGCGGCCAACGACATCGATGTGCGTCGCGCCGAGGCCGCTCACACCGAACCCGCGCTGATCGACAGATTGGCCTTGACCCAGGCTCGGATGGCGGGCATGGTCCAAGGCTTGCGCGATCTGGCTGGACTGAGCGACCCAGTCGGTGAAGTGGTGCGCGGATGGCGACTGTCCAATGGTGCGCAGGTGCGACAGGTCCGAGTTCCGTTCGGGGTCATCGGCATTATCTATGAGGCCCGCCCCAACGTCACAGCCGACGCTGCGGGGATCTGTCTGAAATCAGGCAATGCCGTCTTGTTGAGAGGCTCC
>JAITVA010000121.1 GCA_031286045.1 Propionibacteriaceae bacterium
CGAGCCTCGCCGGCAACTGGCGGCAACTAGGCAAAGAGTGCCCTTTCGTACACCCTGATGCATACTTTGACCTAGTTGTGTCGCTGTTTCCAGGGTTGTCGGTGACACAACTACGCCAAAGTATGACGCTGGCCGCTTGAAGGCTCATTCTTTGCGCAGTTATGTCACGTCGACATTGAAAAAGAGTGGCCATGTCACTGCCGTGGGCTCCGGGCACGCTCACTGACGGCAATGCGCTCCCATCAGCGCTACCGCTTGCCACGCCGCACAACCACCAGGGCAGCGCCATGGACAACCCACGACCAAGGTAGCACGACGTGCTACGGTGTGTGCATGGGCACACCAGAGGCGATCAATCAGCGTGATCTTCGGCTTCGTTCGCGGCAGATCATGGATGCCGTCGAGGGGGGTCAAGAGTTTATTGTCACTCGTGATGGGCGTGAGATCGGAGAACTAATCCCACTGCGCCAACATCAACAGTTTGTCTCGCGCGCCGAGTTCGCTGCCATGTCGGTGACGGCGCCGGTTGTCAGCCTTGACCAGTTCCGGCGCGATCTCGGTGTTTTCGATGAGGAAGTTGGCGATCCTTTTGTCCGCTGAACGACCTCTGCATGACGAGACCACTCGCGGGGTGGTCGATACGAACATTCTCATTTTGAGGGCAAGAATCGATCCCTCTGAGTTGCCGCAGGAGATTGCGATCAGCGCCGTCACGCTGGCCGAGTTGGCTGCGGGTGTGCATCTCGTTCGCGGGGATACGCCGTACGACATCGCTGAACGTGCTCGTCGCGTAGACATCCTGCAGCGGGTTGAACGCGAGTTCGACCCTCTTCCGTTCGATGCGGCGACTGCTCGGTTCTTCGGTCGCCTCAGTGCAGCCGTCTTGGCAATCGGGCGAACTCCGCGGCGTCGCATTGCCGATCTCATGATCGCTGCGACTGCCGCGAGTAGGGACCTGTTCCTCTATACAACCAACCCCGACGACTACCTGGGATTGAGTGATGTTGTCACCGTCGTTCCCATTAAACGCCCACCTGATCAGCCATATCCCAGCGAGCGACGTCACGCCGGTCGCTGAGATTCGGGCTAGTGATTGATACCATCTGTGGGGACTTGCGTGTCGGCGGCTCTGTGAAGAAGTCTGAGGCACTTCCGCCAGTAGTAATAGTCGACCGCCCGCCTGCCAAACCAGCGCACGATGATACAGCCAATGGCTGGAACTGCTACTCCTTCAATTAGAAGTATTGCCTGTACCGTCCGGTCGGCTTGCCTCGAAACAGCTATAAGAGTGCTGGCCACCCACATCACACTGATGGACACGAATGTCACACCCCCGATCACATTGTCCAGACGATCCACGACGTAGCCGCACTTCAGTCGCAAACCGCAGGAGAGCAGAATATCCACGACTGCGACAACTGTGAAGAATAAAGATAGTCCGACAATGATAAACACATTAGATATTGTTAGCGAAGGGGACACACCAGTCGCGAATAGGATGACGGTGGTGCAGATGATGTTCAGAAGGAGCAAACCGATGGGGGTGCCAACCCGCCACCATAGAATGCGTGTGGCTCCAAACTGACTGAGGTCGTCACTATGTTGCGGAAGATAGTCTACTAGAGCCGTTCGCAAGTTCCCTTTCACACCCGATAACCGCGCCAGCTGTTTTGCCCGAGAAGCCTGCATTCCGCGGGAGGGCTTGGCGAAACGAAAAAGCGACACCCCGATCAAACTCACACCCAAAGCAGGGATCGCCAAGGGGATGGTCTCCCAGCGTAACAGCGCGGGCAAGAACAGCCATGCCAGGATTCCGATTGCTAAGCCCGACCACCGTAAGAGATGGTTTGCCATATCAGTAATATCCGAGTTTTTGCCATTCCATAAGGCATTGGCGAGAAAGACTGTAATAGGTATCATCGCGAGCGCGATCAAGAGGCCGATGGCCGTCCACGGGCCTGGTGCTGCTAGCGCGTTCCAGACAACCCAAAAATCCGTCCACGATAGAGATCGAGGTGCCCTTTCAAGCCCTGTGAAGGCTGGCCGTGCCCCGTATAGGAAAATCGACAGGAGGAAGATGAGCCCAGCAAGAAGAAGAGACAGCATCCAGACGGTAACGATCTCTATCGAGTCGGTGACGGATGGGCGCACTTGGGTATTGGGTGTGGCGGAGTCTGCCGCAGTACTCGTTTCTGATTCCGACATAGTATAGATGCTATTGGATGAATCTCTATTCAGGATAGCAACTCACTAGACATGATTCGGCGACCTTGGGTAGGGGAGCGGCTCGCCACGGACGAGCACGGGGCGCCACCCGTCACATGGACACGGCTCACCCGCCACACTACACGGTCCTTTTGCGCTATAGAATGAGGGATACGGTTCGGGCGAGGTGAGGTGTTCGACCGCGGTTTCGGTACTAGCCAGGGAAGAGTTCACCGTGACGGATAGAGTTGCATCCACCACCCCGACGCCGGTGTGTGCTGCGTTTTTGCGCTCCAACGGGACGGGTGAGGTCCTGATCAACAAGGACACCATCCAGTTGGCTTGTCCTGATCTGGTGAGTGTTCGCGGCGAAGCCATGGCCGTCGTCGCCGAGGCGGCTGCCAAATTTGGTGGCCCCCTGCTGGTGACCTGCTCTGATCCAGAGGGATTGTTCCGCCTCCTGGTCAGCCCGACCGGTACCGTCTCTGAGGCCCCGCGCGACAACCCCTTGCCAAGTTTCGCGCCGACCCAACATGATTTCGCCGCCCAATCTGGGTACACCGCCGACGCCGGGGGGCCTGCTGGAAACGGGTCGACCACGCCCGGTGGGGCAGTCCCGTCGGCCTCGCACGCCGCAGCCTCCACCACGCCGAGCGCCGCCTATGGCGCGACTGCTGGGACGGTGGCGCCACCTGCGCAGTTGTATGCCCCGGTCGCCTCCGACCCGTCGATTCCAGCCCCGCGTGCCCTTGTCAACCCCCATATGGCCCCGATTGGGCCGGTCACCACAACCTCCTTCATCGCGCCAATCCCGTCGCCGGACGCCGATGGCGTCGGCCCCAGGTCCAACGGCGGTGGGGCCGTCGGGAGTCCACGGCGGGCCTTCGCTGAGTCTGAGGTCGAGGCGTCCCAGTACGCCGAGCAGGGCTGGCGTGGGGCATTGGCTAGACGTGGCTTACCGCTGCACCCGTCCGATGGCGAGATGCGCGAGCGTAGTTACCGGGCGACCATCGCCCAGCAATGGACCGGACCGCGCACAGTCTCGGTCGTCAACGGCAAGGGTGGAGCTGGCAAGACCCCCACCACGATCTGTCTGGCGGCCGCGTTCGCCCGCTTCGGCGGCCCCGGCGTGCTCGCATGGGACAATAACCAAACCCGCGGAACTTTGGGTTGGCGCACCGAGCAGAACGCGCATCAGGCCACCTTGCTCGATCTGTTGCCGCAGATCCCACGCCTGCTCGCTTCCAACGCCGGACAGGCTGACTTGGCCAATTACGTCCATCATCAAAGCCGTGACCTCTACGATGTGCTGCGATCCAAATCGGTCGTCCTGGCCGACGAGCAACGCATCACGCCCGAGGACGTTGACGCGATCTGGCGGGTCGCCGCCAAGTATTACCGCTTGATCATCATGGATTCCGGCAACGACGAGTCCGATCCGATGTGGCGGCGCATGATCGATCACACCGACCAACTCGTCACCGTCACCACCACGCGCGCCGACCACGCCGAAGCCGGGGCCTTACTCCTGGAGGCGCTCTTCAAGCGCAACCAACGTAGTGCATTTTTGGCCAAGAACTCCGTCACCATCATCACGCAGGCCGATCCCAAGGCCTCGGAGGAGTCGATTCGGCGTATCCGGGAGGGGTACTCGGCGCTCTGTCGTGATGTGCTGTTCATTCCGTACGACCCCATCATGGTTGAGGGCGCCTTGTTCTATGACTCGCTCAAACCGGCCACTCAGCGGGCCTGGCTGGCGGCTGCCGCGTCCGTCGCCCAGGGACTGTGATGGTTGCGGACCGCCGCGCTCCCGCCTGGTTCGAGTGGATCACGGTCGGAGCACGCCTGATCCTGGGCGGGGTGCTGGTCTGGGCCGGGATGATGAAGATCCTCGACATCGGACAATCGGTCATTGCCGTGCGGGCCTACGACTTCCCGATTCCTGAGGCGCTGGTGTCTCTGATCGGGTATGGCATGCCCATTGTCGAGATTCTGCTCGGATTGGCGCTGGTCGCCGGAATTCTCACCCGCTGGGCGGGATTGGCCGCCGCTGTCATGATGGTCATGTACATCGCCGCGATCGCCTCAGCCTGGGCTCGCGGATTGTCGATCGACTGCGGTTGCCTGACCCCTGGAGGGGTCATCCTCGACCCTAGTCAGGAGACCAAATATGGCCAAGATATTCTGCGTGACGTCGGTCTGATCATCTGTGCCGTGTGGTTGGTGGTCTTTCCTCGGGCGCGGGTGAGCGTCGACACTTGGCTGGGGTTGGGCGGTCGGCCTGAGGAGTCGGGCGGTCCGCCCGAGGAGTCGGAGGGGTGACGGCGCGGCGCCGGGAGAAGGGTGAGGTGACCAGCCGCATGGTCGTCGGTGCTCTGGCGAACACCCGTCCGTTCTTGGAGACATATCGGAATCAGGCACAACACCGTACGATGGTGTGTGCAGCAGCAAGGGAGAACTATTCACATGGCCGACAACAAGAAGAAGGCACAGCCAACAAAGGCGCAACAGGCTCGCGCGCAGCAACAACAGGCTCAGAGTAAACGCGGGCAGTTGCGGGCCCAGCAAGCGGCCATCGCGGCGCGCGCCAAGCGTAACCGGATCATCGGCGTTGTTGTCGCTGTGGTGGTCTTGGCGGCGATCCTGGTCGGGCTAGTCGTTTGGCAAACCAGTAGCAACGACAAACCGGCTGGTAACACGTCGTCTGCAGCTAGTTTCACGGGCTTCAAACCGCCCAATGGTTCGGCCAACGCCACCTACATCGAGGTCAAGGCGGCGAACGCCTCAGCGGACGCCATCATCGTTGACGAGTACTTCGACTATCAGTGCCCCTACTGCCGGTTGGTCGACTCGTATTACGGTTCGCTCTTCCGTGAGTTGGTCGACCGCGGTGACGTTGTTCTACACATGCATCCTCGCAGTTTCCTTGATAGAGGTATTCCTGGTAACTACTCCATCAAGGCGGCCACGGCGGCGGCTTGCGCGGACACGGTCGGCAAGTTCATCGAGTACCACGAAACTGTTTTCGCCAACCAACCAGCTAAAGAGGGTGACGGCTACACCGAGCAGCAGTTGCGCGTCGATTTTCCTGCCGAGGCTGGCATCACCGGTGACAACCTGACATCGTTCCAGCAATGCTACGACACCCAGAAAACCACTGCCTATATGGAGGCTCTTGAGGCCAACCAGGTCATGCCCGCCAGCAGCGGTATCACGGATCGCACGAAATGGGGCACTCCCGACTTTTACGCCTACGACCAGGCTAAACACTTCACGACGAACGACCTTCTCAACGGGCATAAGGGCACCGATGGCAAGGCCTCCTACAGTCCCAAAATGACCACTGCCGACGAGTTGCTGACCTTCCTGAAGGGCTTGTGAGTGGGGGCGGGGTGACGCGGTGGCCCATTCCCGGCGATCAATCCTCCCGAAGTTATATGCTAACACTCCCATTAGTAGCTCCGTTGAGCAGCCGGTCGTGTCATGGGGCTGGAGGCCGATCAGGCCTTCGTCCTCATGACCCGACCGGGGACTCGGATCCTTCTGGGAGGAACTTCAGATCAGTCCGAGCTCGCGACGGATTGCGGGCGGTTCGTCATCGTCGGACACCTGGCTCACAGCGGATGTGACCCTGTTCACTAGGCGCTGCAGGCCTTGGTCTTTGTACAGATCGGGGTCGTCGTAGTCAACACTCAGAGAGAGTCCCAGGATGGGAGGATGTGAACCGGGCATGTGGATCAGCGTCCATGATTCGTACACTTCGGCAGATTTGTTCTTGCTTGCCACCCAACTACCTTGGAAAACGTGGCGGGATCACTGGTGTCTCGACTGAATGGGGTGTACAACTGAAACTCATCGTCACCAACAATCACACAGATAGGATGAGTGACCATCCTGTCTGGAGTTGGAGAAATGCCCGACTGGGCTGGAGCGGAGATATCGAACCACGTGGCACGCCTGGCATGTGACGAGCGGGTGGAAGCACTTCTGGCATGTTAAGTCGGTCATGAATGCCCTCCTTTAGTCTGTTCAGCACACTCAGATAGTTGGTTGTGCTGGGATCAGGTCTCCCTCGGATGCTTCGACACGCCGACCAGGTCAGGATTCCAGCACTGCAACGAGAGAGGTCTGTGTGCAAGGGTTCGATGGAGAGAGATGAATACAGCGAAGTCGATGGACGCGGGTGGTCGACATAACTGTGCAATCTTTGGCCGTTTGCGGGGCGGTGATCATTGTGGGTCATAGTTGTGTCGCCTCAACTCTACGAAATGGTGCCATAACTAATGCAAAGTATGAGTCGGAGGCCCTAATGCCTTATACCTTGCTTAGTTATGGACCGGCCGCGGCGATCCGGTGGTGGGGGGTCAAGGATTGGTGAGCTTTTGGACGAAATGTCGGCGGGCCGGCCAGCCCGACTTCTCGCTGGGTGGCGAAGGCCGATGCCGCACTCGATCAGGCCTGCTACCGCTTGGAACGCCTCACCTCAGAGCACAGCCCCCGGCAGGTACCTGGCCGCTGCGGGATCCTGGTCCACAAGCGTGGTGACGGCTGCGACGACCTGGGCGACTTGGTGGTGGGCGGCGCCGGTCAGCTCCAGGGGGGTGCTGACGAGGTGAGTGAGCTCGTCACGGGTCAGACCCAAGCCACCGTCGGTCGCCAGATCGTCGAGCAGGGTGTTGGCGCAACCAGTTTCACGCATCGTCAGGGCGGCCGCCACCGCGTACTTCTTGATGATCTCGTGGGCCTGCTCGCGACCGACTCCGCGACGTACCGCCGCCATGAGAATCTTGGTCGTTGTCAGGAAGGGGAGGTAACGGTTGAGCTCGGCTTCGATCATGGCCGGGAATGCGCCGAAGTCAACCAGCACCGTCAGGAAGGTCTCGAACAATCCGTCCATCGCATAAAATGCGTCTGGCAGGGCAATTCGTCGGACGACGGAGCAGGAGACATCGCCCTCGTTCCACTGATCACCGGCCAGCTCGCCGACCATGGAGACGTAGCCCCGGATGACGACACTCAAACCGTTGACGCGTTCACATGAGCGGGTGTTCATCTTGTGGGGCATGGCTGAGCTGCCTACCTGGCCGGGTTTGAAACCCTCGGTGACAAGCTCATTTCCTGCCATTAGGCGGATCGACGTGGCCAGATTGGAGCAGGGCGCCGCCATCTGGGCCAGCGTGGTCACGACATCGAAGTCGAGGCTTCGGGGGTAGACCTGGCCGGTCGAGATCAGGGCGTGAGAGAAGCCCAGGGCGGAGGCGACCCGGCCTTCCAGATCGGCGAGTTTCCCCTCGTCACCGCCAAGGAGGTCCAGCATGTCCTGACTGGTTCCAACCGGTCCCTTGATGCCGCGCATCGGGTAACGGGCGATCAGGTTCTCCAATCGGGCCTCGCCCTGAAGCAACTCGTCGGCGATGCTGGCGAAGCGTTTCCCCAAGGTGGTGACCTGGGCAGCGACATTGTGAGTACGTCCCGCTATCGGCTGATCGTCGTACCTGGTCGCCAGCTCGGCCAGTCGCGCCAAGGTGGCCACCGTCTTAGTTTTGACAAGGTGTAATGATGCCAAGATCTGGGCCTGCTCGACGTTCTCGGTCAGGTCGCGGCTGGTCATGCCCTTGTGGATGTGCTCGTACCCCGCCAAGGCGTTGAACTCCTCGATCCGGGCCTTGACGTCGTGCCGAGTCACCCGTTCGCGCGCGTCGATCGACCCGAGGTCGATGTCGTCGACATGACTGCGATAAGCGGCGATGACTGCATTCGGATCGTCGCCGCCGAAGCTGACTCCGAGGTCCCGTTGGGCCTCCATGACGGCGATCCAGAGCTCACGCTCGGCGCGGATCTTGGACTCGGGCGCCCAGATCGTGCGCATGGCCTCAGAGGCGTAACGCGTGGCCAAGATGTTCGGCACAGTCATGATTCTCCTTGTCAATCAGTGAAGTCAGTGGGTAGTACCAAAGAGCGGTGGTGGTTGGCGTGGGGCACTCGACCTGGGGGCACTCGACCCGGCGCGACGGACGGTGGTCGGCGGGCTGCGTCGAGGGGTTGTTCGCGGCGATGGCGCGTGGTGAGCATTCACAACACCGGGGTGGAGATGGCGCCGTCGGCGGCCCGTTGGGCGATGTCGTGGCGGTAGAAGCCGTCGACGAAGTCGATCTGAGACAGGTAGTCGTAGGCCCATTGTCGAGCGCTCGTGAGATTCTCGCCCCGTGCCACGATGGCTAGGACGCGGCCACCATGGGCGATCAAGTCACCTTGACCGTCCAGTGAGGTGCCACAATGGATCACGTCGACACGATCGGGTGGGGTCGGCAGATGGATCAATCCACCCGCGCGGGGCCTGCCGGGGTAGCCCTCGGCTGCCACAACCACCGTCACCGCTGCTTCGTTTGTCCAGGCCAGAGACGGAATAGGCCAGTCGGATGTCGGCTCGCCTGCCAATTCACCGGCTGATTCGCTGGTTCGCGCCGCAGTCAGGGGCACGCCCGTCACCGCCGCTGACTGGCCAGTTCGCGTGGGGTCTGGTTCATCCGCCGTCGTCTTGCCGGCCTGCTCATCCGCCGCCATCCGCCCGGCGGACTCTCCCGCCACCGCCTGCGCGACCGACTCTCCCGCCAACACCCGTCCGGTCGACTCTCCCGCCGACCCGAAACCAGTTGCGGCACTGTACAACACCTGGCCCAGTGGCGACTCCAGCAAGGGCAGGATCGCCTCGGTCTCGGGGTCGCCGAAGCGTACGTTGAACTCGACCACGCGCAGCCCCCGGTTCGTCAAGGCCAACCCGGCGTACAACAAGCCTTGGAAGGGGGTGCCCCGGCGAGTCATCTCCGCCATCGTCGGCTCGATCACCTCGGTCATGATCGCCTCGGTCAACCCCTCGGGCGCCCAGGGCAGCGGGGTGTACGCCCCCATGCCACCGGTGTTGGGGCCTGCGTCACCATCGCCGACTCGCTTGAAATCCTGCGCCGGAAGCAGTGGAATGGCGCGCTCGCCGTCGCAGATGGCGAACAGGGACACCTCGGGTCCGTCGAGGTACTCTTCGATGACACAGACGCCACAATCGTTGGCATGGGCCTGCGCGGCCGCCCGATCCTCGGTCACGAGCACGCCCTTACCGCCTGCCAGACCATCATTCTTGACGACGTAGGGGGCGCCGAACTCCTCGAGGGCCGCCGCTGCCTCGTCAGGGGTGCGGCAGTACCGTGAGCGCGCCGTTGGCACGTTGGCCGCAGCCATGATGTCTTTGGCGAACTGTTTCGACCCTTCGAGTCGGGCAGCTGCCGCGCTCGGACCGAAACAGGCCACCCCCATGGCCCGAACGGCGTCCGCAGCGCCCGCCACCAGTGGTGCTTCTGGGCCGATGACAACGAGATTCGCAGCCATTGCGGTGGTCAATTCGGTGATGGCCAGCGGGTCGAGCACGTCCAGTCCGACCATCTTCGCCCAGGTCTGGCCATTCGGGTCCAGTCCGTAGGACCGGCTCAATCCCCACGTTCCCGGATTGCCTGGAGCGACGTGCACCGCCTCCACCTGGGGGTCGCGCGCCATCGCCAACGCCAATGCATGCTCGCGTCCGCCTGAACCGATCACCACTACAGTCAGTTTCACCCGACAAGTCTACCGAGTGATGTGGAAGGGTCACGTCGCGCATGACACGGGCAACTTGACATGGGCTACCGGCGGGCCGTACCGGTCCCGCCGAGGGGTGAGAAAACCAACCATCTTCAGACGAGGCACTGGCGGGCCGTTCCACCCCAACCGTGTGAGTCGACGATGGGCCATCCTCAGATGAGGCACCTCGTCACGCTGGGCTGGGGTCGTGTGGCGGGTCAGGCGGCAGGGGCCGTGTCGCGCGCTAGGCGGTGGGGCAGCCAGTACGAATCGCCGTCGTGAGCGAGAACTCCCGCCACTGGTGGCGGCGACATGGACGACCCAGGGACCTACCCCAAGAGTGCCGCCACGCGTAGAACAATATATCAGACTATTTGGTGAACGGTACTGTGTCGGGATAGTCTCTGGTCGTAGGGGCATTCCGAAGATGCCTCAGAAGTCGCCAGAAAGGCATCACAGCGATATCGTTAGTTGTCTTTTTGGGTAGTCTTCAAGGATTAGTTTGGGGAATTGGGGAATTGGGGAACGGCATGAGCACTGCGATCATCATCGCTGGGGGATCCGGCGAGCGCATGGGTGCTGATATTCCGAAGCAGTTTTTGCTTGTCAACGGCAAACCGGTTGTCATCTACACGCTAGAGGCCTTCCAGGCCCATCCATATATCGACTCGATCGGCATTGTCTGTATTGACGGCTGGCAGGAGCTTCTACGAAGCTACCTCAACCAATATGAAATCACGAAAGTTGATTGGATCATTCCCGGTGGTGCAAGCGCTCAGGAGTCGATTCGCAACGGCGTGTCCCACCTCAAAGACCGTTGTCCGGCTGATGAGATCGTCGTCATCCACGACGGTATCCGTCCCTTGGTCGAGCAAGCCGTCATCTCCGATGTCATCGCCACCTGCACCACCTACGGCAATGGCGTGGCCGCCTTGCCCTACAACGAACAAATCTTCAGGATCGATCCAGAAGAGCCGTACTCGACCGTCGAGTACATCCCGCGCGACACTCTGCGACGCGTCGCCACCCCTCAGGCCTACCGCTACGACGTTTTGGAGCAGCGCTACCAAGAGGCCTTTGACAAGGGCATTGGTATTGGGCCGTCGTCGTACACCAACACCATGATGGTCGATCTGGGAGAGCGGCTCTACTTCGCCACCGGCTCAGACAAGAACATCAAGTTGACGACTCGGGACGATTTGATGCTCTTTCAGGCGCTCTTGGCTGAAGTCGCTGAACCGGTCGCGGTCCTTGGTCGCGGTCAGCGCTGAGTCCTGCGCCCCGGCCCACTGGTCTGGCTCGACTCCACGTTTTCCGATGTCACGCACTGATTCCCTGCACTTGTCGGTGCCACCCCGTATCCTTAAGACATGGAACCAAACCAGCAAACCGGCGTGAAGCCAGGATCGGCCACGGGCAAGAAGATCGGCGTCTTGACCAGCGGCGGCGACGCGCAGGGAATGAATGCGGCTTTGCGAGCGGTGGCGCGCACGGCCTTGTACGCGGGGGCCGAGCCCTATGCCATTTATGAGGGCTACCAGGGCATGATCGACGGAGGTGACGGCATCCGCCGATTCGGCTGGACGGACGCCTCGGGGATTTTCAATCGCGGCGGCACTGTCATTGGCACCTTCCGCTCTCAGGAGTTCATGACGCGGTCAGGTATGTTGAAGGCAGCGTGCAACCTTGTCAAACTGGGAATCGACCGTTTGGTGGTGATCGGTGGCGATGGCTCGTTGACGGGTTTGGATCAGTTCAGCCAGGCCTGGACCTCCCTCCTGGACGAGTTGGTCGACCAGGGCCGGATCACGGCGGAGGAGCGCGCTGATCATCCTCACTTGATCTACGCGGGCATGGTTGGCTCAATCGACAATGACCTCGTGGGAACGGATATGACCATCGGCGTCGATTCCGCGCTGCATCGCATCCAGTCGGCCATCGACGCCATCTCATCGACGGCGGCGTCTCATCAGCGGTGTTTCGTGGTCGAGGTGATGGGTCGCCATTGTGGGTATTTGGCCTTGGCGTCGGCGATTTCAGGGGGCTGTGATTACGTCCTCATCCCCGAAGATCCGCCAGCGGACGGCTGGGAAGACACCATGTGCGATCAGTTGCGGAAGTCTCGCCAAGCCGGACGCAAGGATTCCATTGTCATTGTGGCCGAAGGGGCGACCAACCGAGCCGGGGATCCGATCTCGGCCGAACACGTGGCCTCCGCTGTGACTGAGCGGCTGGGTGAGGAGGCCCGCGTCACCATCTTGGGCCACGTCCAACGCGGTGGCACTCCAAGTGCCTATGATCGTTGGGCTTCGACCTGGTTGGGTTACGAGGCGACTGCCCATGTCCTGACCCATGATGATGAAGGTCCAGGGTTGGTCTTCGGTTTTCAGGGTGAACAGATCATCTCCGTCCCGCTCGTGAAGGCAGTCGCCGACACCCACCAGGTGCCTGTGCTGATCGCTGAGGGGAAGTACGACGAGGCCATGAAGCTGCGTGGAAACGAGTTTCATGACCTGCTGCAGATCTTCAATCAGATCACCAATCCACCCTCCACTCAATCGGCCCCGACCGCCAAACGCATCGGTGTCATGCACGCCGGCGCCCTTGCCCCTGGCATGAACACCGCCGCCAGAATCGCCGTCTGGCTAGGTATCACGCAGGGGTACACGCCCATCGGCATCCATGATGGCTTTGTCGGCCTGGCTGAGGGCAAGATGGACGAACTGACCTGGAAGGATGTCGACGGCTGGGCCCAAGAGGGCGGCGCGACTCTGGGGACTCGACGCGGGGTGCCGACGGTCGAGCAGCTGTACGCCATCTCGCGCAGCCTCGAATCCGAGTCCATCGCCGGCCTGATCGTGATCGGCGGCTGGGACGCCTATGCCACTGCCCAACTCATCGCGGCCGAGCGCAGTCGCTACCCCGGCCTGCAGATTCCGATCATCTGTGTGCCCGCGTCCATCGACAACAACCTACCGGGAACGACCATGGCCATCGGCGCCGACGCCGCTCTCAATGAGGTCGTCGATTGCGTCGACAAGGTCAAGATGTCGGCCTCGGCCTCCCAGCGCTGCTTCATCATTGAGACCATGGGCCGCGACTGTGGTTACCTCGCCCTGATGGGTGGGTTCGCCGGCGGGGCCGAGCAGGTCTACCTCAACGAGAGTGGTGTCACCCTCGATGGCCTCAAGGACGATATCGACTGGTTAAAAACCAGCTTTGACAAGCGTAATCGCCAGCTCTTCTTGGCGGTGCGCAATGAGAATGCCAATCCCAACTACACCACTGAGGTCTTGCGCCGCATGTTCGACCAGGAGGGAAACGGTCGTTATGACACGCGTACTCTGATCATCGGTCATATTCAGCAAGGTGACGCCCCGACTCCGGCTGATCGCTTGCTGGCCACGCGTTTGACCAATGTGGCCGTCAACCGCCTCATTGAGCAGATCATCGGGGCTGATAAGCAGATCAGTTGCCTTGGGACGACCAACAACGAGGTGTGTTTGCATGACATCGACCAGGCTATGAAGATGGCTGATCCCCGCCACCAGCGCCCGCTTGAACAGTGGTGGCTCCGCCTTGGCGACATCTTGAGTTGTGTCAACCGTGAGAGTTCGGCCTCGACTGAGGCAGTGTCGATGGGTGAATGATCGTGTTTTTTGGCCAGGCAGGCCCAGGCAGAGGACTGCCTGCCAGACCGATGGAGCCAAACGAAGCGACATAGACTATGGTGATACCCGAGAGGGGATGA
>JAITVA010000171.1 GCA_031286045.1 Propionibacteriaceae bacterium
GTCACCAATTCGTACCCCTGAGCCGACACAACTATGACCCCCAATGACAACCGACCCTCAAACAGCCAGAGATTGCTCAGTTATGTCAACCACCCGCCCACAACCGACCCTCAATCGCCCACTTGAGTCTGGCCTGACTGAAGAGTGGACCCTCGACCATGCATATCAGTTGTCTGCGACAGCGGGCCTGGGTGACGACACAGTCGTGACAATCTCAATCGTGGACCCGGAGCCGCACACCCACCACCTGTCAGCAGCAACGGCCTTTGCGATGAGTGAGCCGACCGCCTATGGTCGAGTCACGCGGTTCGACCCGCCACGTCAGACAGGAATGATCCACGGCTCCGTCCAAACACCCGGCCATGCCACCCGTGCCCACCCGGGAGGACCGTGCCACTTCTCCTCGTCGCCATGATTTCTCTCATGCCACCCGTGCCCACCCGGGAGGATCAGGACTTGCTGTACCGTCTCGCGTCGCTCACTCATGCCACCCGTGCCCACGCGAGAGGACCGTGCAGTGCGCCAGTCAGCCAAACGACCGCCTGACGGCGTCTGCCGACCAGCGAGAAACAACTGGAGCGTCGCAGCCCCTGCCGAGGGACCCCCCAAAGTCCAACCCATCACCCCCGAGCGCACTGCCGACTCTGTGGAACAGTGTCTCGTCCATCGTCGGTCGGGCGTCACACCACCAGCGCACTGCCGTCTCGCCAGGAGTACCTCGCCTCGAAGCCCAACACTCGACGGGCTTGATGACAGTCGACGACACTGGCACATCCGGGGAACTCCCCAATGATCTGCGTGGTCGGATGATAGCGCTTGATCAGCTCTCGGGTGGGCACCTCGACTGTGGTGTCCGGTGCGGCGATGTTGAGCAGGTGGTACCCCTCCAAGCCGACGGTCAGCGCTTGGATGATGGCCCGACCGACATCGCGGGTGTCGATCCATGCCCACAACTCCTGTGCCATCGCCTCTGGATCGGCGGCGGACCGCTTCAGCCAGGCGGCCAGGTGATCCCCGCGACCGACGAAGGGCATGCGGAAGGCCACGACTGGAAGCCCCCAGCGACGGTCAGCGTAGGCGCAGACCTGCTCGACCACGGTCTTCGACAAGCCATAGGAGTCGATCGGGATGGCGGGTTGGGCCTCATCGATCGGCACATAGGGCGGGGACCACCGCCGACCAGCCCAGGGGTAACCGTAGGCGGAGAAGGACGACGCCACCGCCGCCACTCGCACCCCCAGCCGGGCAGCAGCGTCCAAGATGGTGAAGGCTCCTTGAGTATTGGTCGCAAAGATCTCAGGATCGGGGTGTCCGCCTGGCGATGGGATCGCCGCAAGGTGGACGATCCCATCCACCGGTTGACCGTTGGCCGTCCCGCACACGGCGGACTCGACCCACTGCGGGTCACGCGGGTCACCCAGGACGACCCGATCAGCCGCAGGCGAGTCGAACCGATGGCGTCCGGTGGCGATCACCCGAAACCCCGCCTCGGCCAGGCAGGGGACGACCACCCGCCCCACTAACCCGCTAGCCCCAGTGACGAGAACCGTGTCGCCTGGATGAAGCGCCGAGCAGCGACCCGAGTCCGAGTCCCCCAAGTCCCGACCCCCAGCCGCCCCCGAGTCCGAGTCTGACTCCGCCGAGCCTCCCAGCCCCTGACCCTCACCCGAGTGCAGCGCCGAGCCGCGATGACGCCCTGAGCCCGGCTCCACCGAGTCCCGACCCCCAGCCGCCCCCGAGTCCGAGTCTGACTCCGTCGAGCCTCCCAGCCCCTGACCCCCGCCCAAGTACGACCCCACTGAGCCCCGGAGTCCGTCCGCCCGACCGTTGGCCGATTGCTCGCCGCCCGCGTCCGAATCCACCGCCGGCTCGGCCGCCTGCAGATCCGTCGATGTCTCCGTCATCCTTTGACCGCTCCAATCATGCCATTAACAAAATACCGTTGTGTGGCCAGGAACAAGATGACCACAGGGATGACCACGATCAATGCCCCCGCCATGAGGACGTTGTACTGTACAACATTGGTTGAGTTGAGGTTCTGCAAAGCGATGGGCAATGTGAATGCTGCCTCGTTTGTCAGGGAGACCCGACTCAGTTGGTACTCGCTCCAGGTCGGGATGGCCGTCAGAAGCGCGATGGTGATCAGGGCCGGTCGAGCCAGCGGCGCGTACACCCGCCAGAAGATACGTGGCTCACCCGCCCCGTCGACCCGCGCGGCGTCCCGCAGTTCGCCCGGCACAGCTTTGAAGGCATTGGTCAGGAGCAGAATCGCCAAGGGGGCTGTGCCGTTGACGAAGGGCAGCACCAATCCGAAGTGGGTACCGAGGATCCCCATCTTGTCTTCCAACAGCACAATCGGCAGCAATGTGACCACGCCTGGCACGAACAGTAGGACCAGGAAGGCCCGGAACAACCACTGCTTGAAGGGGAAGCGAAGGACAGCGAAAGCGTAGGCGGCCAGGGAGTACACCACGACCACGCCAAGAGTTGTGCCCACGGTGACCTTGAGGGAGTTGAAGAAGAAATTGAAGAACTCCAGGCGGTTCCAGGTCTCGGCCAGAGTCGCAAAGGTGGGTTGCTCAGGAATGAGCGAAGTACCCATGACGACTTCTTGCTGGGTCTTGAAGGCCGCCGACACCATCCAAGCGAAGGGATACAAACTGATGATGGCGTACCCGACCAGGAGCACCCCCAAAACGAGGCGGGAGATGATGGTCGCCGGAGTCAGCCTCGCCAGTCGTCGACGCCAACCGACATCGCCCCGCGAAGACCGACCCCGTGACGCCGCCGAAGAACCCGACCGCGACCCTGACCCCGCCGGTGACCCGGCCGAAGACCGACCCTGAGTCGGGCCACTGCCCCGAGCACCGCCCACCGTCGGCGGATCTATGAGTGTAGTCATCACCGCTCCTTCGTCACTTTTTGGTTGATGAAAGCCACCACCAGGGCGGCGATGAACAGCAACCATCCCAAAGCCGAGCTTAAGCCCAAGGTGGGAGCCAATAGCTTTTGAAAGGCCAAGTCATAGACCTCGAGGCCGAGGACGTTGGTTCGTCCAGCGGGGGCACCGTTGGTCATCAACAGGAAGATCTGGAAGCCCTGCAACCCGTCGCGGACGTTGAGAAGAACAATAATCGCTGTCGTACCTGCGAGCAGAGGGCGAATGATCGACACATTGGTGCGCCACCATCCGGCGCCGTCGATCTTGGCGGCTTCCAGGACGGCGCCGTCGATGCTTTGCAGCCCGGTGAGGTAGAGCAACATGGCCACCGGCACGGCGGACCACACCATGATGACGATCAAGGTGCCCAAGGCGGTGTCGGGGTTGCCCAACCATCCCTGCGGCTGCGACAAAGAACCGAGCCCGAACATTGTCAGCAGGGCGTTGAAGGCGCCATCGGGTTCGAGCACGTACTTCCAAGCCATGTAGACCGCCACACCGGTTGTGACGTAGGGGATGAAGTAGACCGACCGAAAGACCCCCGACAGGCGCTTGACCTGGTTGAGGATGATGGCCAGCGGGAAGGCGATGCAGACCGTCGCGATGGGTACCACCACCATCACAATGACTGTGTTGAGCGCTGCCTGTCGCACCTCCGGGGAGTAGAGGGGCGAGCCACCCAGCAGGTCCAGGTAGTTCTTGAATCCGACCCATTTCCAGGTCGGGGTCAACCCGTTCCATTGGGCGAAGGAGACTTCCAACCCGAAAAACAAGGTGTATGCGCCCATGACGCAGAAGAGGACGATGGCGGGGGCGACGAAGGCGTAACCCCAGGCGGCCTCGCGTCGTCGCTGACCGCGCGTACCCGACTGGGAGGCGGCGCCGCGCTGGCGTTTCCCCTGATGAGCCTCATTATCACGATGCGAGCCATGGTGACCCTGACCGGCAGCGCTGCCCCGCGAGCGCGTCGCCGAGTCAGCGGCGCGCTCGCGGTCAGTGAGCGTGGTGGCGCTCATGATCAGCTCTGAGACCAGAAGGTGTCGATGATCTCGGCCATCTTGGCCCCCGTCGCGGCCACGTCCGCGGTGGCGAGCGGGGTCAATTCCATCAGGGCGTTGCCGACCGGGGTGCCGTCATAGGCGCCGGGCTTGTAGGAGGTGTCGCCGAGGTTGTAATCAGTCTTCGGATCGGAACCGAAAACGTCGATCATGGCGCCCAGGACCGGACCGACCGTGTCTTCAGGCTTGTCACCAAGGGAGACCGGTGGAACATCCATAGCGTCTTTGGCGAACTGAGCGGCGACCTCTTCAGTCGCCAGGTACTTCATCCACTCCAGTGCGCTCTCCTGGTTCTTGGAGCTGGCCGACAAGGACAGGCCAGTCAAGCCAAAGGGGGACAGGCCGCGGTCCTTGATGACGGAGTCGGAGGGCTCGGGAATGGGGAAGGTGATGATGTCGTCCATGGTCATACCGTTTTGAGCCAGGAAGGCCAAGGTGAAGGTGCCACCGATGTCGTAGGCGGCCTTGCCTTGGGCGAAGGCGATGTCGGCGTCGTCGATGGTCAGGGACTGGGTGCCCGGCATCCAATAGGGCTGGATCTGAGCATAAGTGGAAAGCACCTTGGTCCCGTTGGCGGAGGCGAAGTTCTTCGAGGCGTCGTTGCTGAACAAACCATGGTAGGCGTCAGGCCCGATCTGAGCGAAGGCCATCTGCTGCATCGCCCACTCAAGGCCGGTGGTCGGAGACTGGAAACCGATGGACACACCGCCAGTAGTTCCTGAAGCGGCCTTGACCTTCTCCAAATCTGCCATCCAGGCTTCCCAGGTCTTCGGTGCTTCGGTCACACCGGCGGCGGCCAGCTTGGCTTTGTTGGCATAGACGATGCCGAAGGTGCCGATGGTGAAGGGAACGGACCAGCGCTCGCCCTTCTGGATTCCGGCCGTCTTCGATCCCTCGGCGAGGGACTGCTTGTAGTAGGCGTCATTGACAACGCCGTCTTGTCGGACGGCTTCGAGGAAGGAATTGCTCCAGCTGCTGTCGACTTTGTCAGCCAGGTTGGTGAGCAGACCGGATCCACCGTAGGTGAAGTCCTCGCCGTTTGAGTGAACCTCCATCACGTCGGGCAGATCGCCGGTCTGGGCGGAAGTTTGGACCTTGGTCACGTAGGCGTCGTCGGGAGTGAAGGCCTGGACGGTGACGCTGACACCGGTCTTCTCCTTGAACTTCTCGGCGGCGTTTTGAAGGGGCTTGACGTGGGACTGCTTGAAGGTCCACATCGTCAGGGAAGACCCTCCCTGGGCGGCGTCGGAGGCGGAGCCGTCCTTGCCGGTCGAACCCCCAGGCGAGCAAGCGGACATGGCAAGAAGGGCGGCTGCGGCGATGGCGCCGCAGGTCATTTTCTTCAGTGATCCTTGATTGACTTTCATTGAGACTCCATTAGCTCGGGGTACCATCCTCGGCACCGTTGGCTAAATACTAAATCCATTCGATGTATTATGTCAATGGACACCAGCCACGCGCTCACTCCCAAACGAGGCACTTCGTGGATGGACACCATCGATCTACGACAAAGGAGTTCTCATGCAGGTACCCTCACCGGCGCCACTCGACCTGCCACTCGCGCCCAGCCCTTGGTCAGCCAGCGACGCCGATCATCTTCGCATCACCGCAGTTCGCACCTTCCTCACCGGGCCCCAAGGATGTCCCTACGTCATCGCCCGGGTCGAGACCAACCAACCCGGCCTCTACGGCCTCGGTGACGGCTGCGACCCCCAACGTCCCCTCGCCACCCGCACGGTCATCGACTCCTATCTGGGACCCATGCTGATCGGACGCGACCCCTCCGACGCCGAAGACCTCCACCGGCTCTTGTTGAACTCCGGCTACTGGCGTGGCGGCTCAATCGAGCACAATGCCTTGTCAGCCATAGATATGGCACTGTGGGACATCAAGGGTAAAGCCGCCGGCATGCCCGTTCATCAGTTGCTGGGCGGTCGGGCGCGGGCTTGGGTCGAGACCTACACCCACGTCGACGGCGTGGATGCAGCCGAGCTCGCTGACAAGGTACAACAGGCCCAGGAGAAGGGCTGGACCCATGTCCGAATCCAAACCCCTGTGCCCGGACAAGACACCTACGGAACCGCCGTCGGCGACTCGCAAACCGCCGCCTTCCAACGTCACCACCGTCTCGGGACCTGGGACTCCCAGGCCTACCTGCGTCACGTTCCGCCCATCCTGCGCGAGGTACGTCAGCGGGTGGGCTGGTCAGTCGAACTCCTCCACGACGCCCACGGTCGTCTCACCCCTAGTCAGGCCCGTCAACTGATGCCCGCCATCGAAGAAGTGGGTTTGTATTACCTCGAAGACGCCCTGGCCGTCGAGGACGCCGATCACCTCATCGACCTCAGACAAGCCGGATCCTCGCCACTGGCCATCGGCGAGACCTGGCACGATCCCCAGCTCTTCTTGCGAATGATGACGCAGCACTCCATCGACTTCGCGCGCCTTCGCATCCCCACCCTGGGTGGATTGACCCCGACCCGCAAGCTGGCCATCGCCTGCGAACTGTTCGGCGTCCGCTTCGCGCCCCATGGCCCCGGCGACGTCAGCCCCGTGGGAATGGCCGCCAACATGGCGATCAACATCTCCTCCCCCGCCTTTGGCATCCAGGAGGCCGCTGGCTTCACCGAAGCCACTCTGGAGGTCTTCCCCGGTGCGCCCCGGCCAGTGGATGGCCACATCCTGGCGACTGAGCTACCCGGCCTCGGTGTCGACTTCGATGAAGCCGCTGCCCGGCGCTACCTCGCCCCCGAACCCCTGGTCCACGATCGCTGGGCCCTGCTGCGGGGGCCCGACGGGGCGGCCCATCGGGCGTGAGGGTGAATGCGACCGACTCTTTCCGCCCCGCTCATACGAGGAGCAGGACAATGCCGGAATACCTGAGACGATGAGCAGCGACCGAGCTGGCCGACCGGTCGGCGTTCTTCGGGACACTCGCCTCACGCAAGCAACAAAGACTGTGGCTGGGGTGACAAGGCCCGATCAAGCACAAGGCAGCCCGCCCCGATGGCCCCGGCGTTCTCACCGAGGGTCGATTCCACCAAGGACACGCCGTGAACGGAGGGGTAGGGCCACTGGGCGATGACAGGTGGCACCACCGTCATGAAGCGCTCGCGCAGATGGGGCCACATCGGGCCGGAGAAGATGATCATCTCGGCGTCGAGCAGGGATGCGGCTGTGCTGACCGCATGGCCGACTCGGGCGCCCCAGCCATCCAGAATCTGG
>JAITVA010000214.1 GCA_031286045.1 Propionibacteriaceae bacterium
CGCCATCCTAGGCGTGTCGCTGGCTGCGGCTCGCGCCGCCGCCGAGTCGGCTGAATTGCCGCTCTACCGTTATGTCGGCGGTCCGAACGCCCACGTGCTGCCGGTGCCGATGATGAACATTCTCAACGGTGGCGCCCACGCCGACTCCGACGTCGACATCCAGGAGTTCATGATCGCTCCGATCGGCGCGGGTTCCTTCGCCGAGGCCTTGGAGTGGGGCGCCAGGGTCTATCACGGTCTCAAGGCTGTGCTCAAGGAGCGCAAGCTTTCGACCGGTCTGGGCGACGAGGGCGGTTTCGCCCCCAACCTGGAGTCCAACGCCGAGGCGCTGGATCTGATCGTCGAGGCCATCAAGTCCGTCGGTTTGGAGCCGGGCAAGCAGATCGCCTTGGCGATCGATGCCGCCGCCTCTGAGTTCTATGACAAGGAGTCCAAGAGCTACGTCTTCAAGAACGGTGAGAAGCACAGCTCCGATGAGATGATCGCGATGTACGAGCAGTGGGTCGCGAAGTATCCGCTGGTTTCTCTGGAAGACCCGCTGAATGAAGAGGATTGGGACGGCTGGATCAAGATCACCGCGCAGATCGGTGACAAGGTGCAGTTGGTCGGCGACGACCTGTTCGTCACCAACCCGGTGCGTCTGGCCCGTGGCATCGAGGTTGGCGCCGCCAACGCTCTGCTGGTGAAGGTCAACCAGATCGGCACGCTGACCGAGACGCTCGACGCCGTCGAGTTGGCCCATCGCAGCGGGTATCACTGCATGATGAGCCATCGTTCCGGTGAGACTGAAGACACCACGATCGCCGACCTGGCTGTGGCGGTCAACTGCGGTCAGATCAAGACGGGCGCTCCGGCTCGTTCCGAGCGTGTCGCCAAGTACAACCAGCTCTTGCGCATCGAAGAGGATCTGGATGACGCCGCGGCTTACGCCGGCGCCGCCGCCTTCCCGAGGTTCAAGGCCTGATGCCAGCCACGCCGCCACGTCGAGTTCCAGGCCGGGGTTCAACCGGGCCTGGAACTCGACGTGCGCCGCGCCTGTCTTCGGGCCATGAGTCCGAACAAACCGATCCGTCGGCTCGCACGCCGAGCGACGATGAGGCTGCTGATTCGACTGGGTCCCACCTCAGCGTCGGTGGTCGAGCCATGTCGACGGTGGCCTTGAGCGTGACCCAGCGTGTCATCGCCTTGGCAGCCACCTTGGCCGTCCTCGTGATTTCTTTCGTGTCGAGTTTCGGCGTCTACTTCAGTCAACAGCGTGAGATCGCGCAAACCAAGGCCGAGATCGCAAGCCATCAGACACAGATCACGCGTCTGCAAGACGAGATCGAACGTTGGAACGATCCGTCCTACGTCAAAGCCCAAGCGCGTGATCAACTCGGCTGGGTTCTTCCCGGTGAGGTCGGCTACCGCGTCGTCGATGAGAATGGCGATGTCGTCGGCGGAGTTGATGTGACCACTCCGCCCGCCCCCGACAGCACCGACCAGGCCTGGTATGAGACCTTGTGGGGGTCGGTTCGCAACGCCGACCAACCGGTCGTGGTGGCCGAGTCCGCCGCACAGAAGCCGGTCGACGACAAGGTCATCAACTCCGACGATCCGACCGGCCAATGAGGCCCTTGGATCGTACGGACCTGCCAGGTCAGGCCTTAGGCCGTGATCTCACGGGGGCCGAGCAGGAGGCGCCGGCGCTTGATCCGGCGGATGCGGCCATCGTGGCGGCCCAGTTAGGACGTGAACCGCGTGGTGCTGTGGCAGTGGCCTGGCGCTGCCCCTGCGGCAAGCCCGGTGTGGTGATGACTGCTCCACGTCTGCCCAACGGGGTGCCTTTCCCCACGACCTACTACTTGACCTGCCCCAATGCGACCAAAGCCTGCTCGACCTTGGAGGGCAGTGGCCTGATGGTTGAGATGACCACGCGGCTGCGTTCTGATCCAGAGCTCGCTCGCCACTACACCTCCGCCCACGAGTCTTATCTGGCTGATCGTGCCCAGCTGGCCGCTGAACTGGGCATGGACGTGCCCCAGATCACAGGGGTTTCCGCTGGTGGGATGCCCACTCGAGTCAAGTGCCTCCATGCGCTCATGGCACAGGCGCTGGCCAAAGGGCCCGGTGTCAATCCTTTGGGCGACGAGACGGTCACCGCCGTCGGCCAATTCTGGTCTCACCCCTGCTTGTCTAGATATGACCACAGCGCTGGCAGGTCAGCTGCCACCGCCAGGAGTGCGGCCACAGCGTCAGTCAGCGACGAGGACGCGGCCTTGGCTGGGCCATCGGTGGCTGAGCACCCAGGATCAGTCAGTCAAGGAGGATCGGTCGTATGAGGGTCGCAGCCATCGATTGTGGAACCAACACAGTCCGTTTGTACATCGCCGACGCCACCGCCGATGGTGGGCTGGCCGACGTCACCCGTCAGCTTCGCTTCGTTCGCCTCGGTGAGGGAGTCGACGCCAGCGGACGTTTTCAGCCAGAGGCGCTGCAGCGCTTGTTCGTCGCTGTCGACGAGTATGCCCAGATCATCGCTCAGGCCAAGGTTGACAAGGTACGATTCGTGGCCACCTCAGCGGCGCGGGACGCCTCCAACCGTGAGGACTTCTTCGCCGGGGTGCGCCAGCGCTTGGGTGTGGAAGCGGACATCATCGGCGGCGATGAGGAAGCCCGTTTGAGTTTCTTGGGCGCCTTGGCCGGCGGCCCGTTGCCGTCGGCGAGCGGATCGTCCGTCCTGGTGACCGACCTCGGTGGTGGTTCGACCGAACTGATCCGAGGAGATGACAGCGGTCAGATCGAAGCCGAGACCAGTCTCGACATGGGGTCGGTGCGCTTGCGTGAGCGCTTCCTTCACCACGACCCGCCTCTGGACGACGAGGTCGAGGCCGCCCGCCAGTTCGTCGCTGACCTTCTGGCCGCATCGCCTGTTCCACTTGATCAGGTCGACTGTTGGATCGGTGTGGCCGGAACATGCACCTCCTTGTCAGCGATGAACCTGGGGCTGACGACCTATGACCGGGCCACAGTCCACGACTCGACCGTGACGGTGGCGCAGTTGGAGGACCTGTCCACTGGCCTGCTCACCCTTTCCGTCGCCCAAACCATGGCCGCCTATCCCAGCCTGCAGCCCCGACGCGCCGAGGTCATCTGCGCCGGAGCGCTGATCTGCGCCGAGCTGGCTCGCAGAATCGATCGCCCCCTGCTCGTGCGTGACACCGATATTCTGGATGGCACGGCCCTGGAACTTGTACGATCATGACTACGCTGGTCGCGCAGGCGACATGGCCCCCCATAGCCCAACGGCAGAGGCACTCGACTTAAAATCGATCAAGTGTCGGTTCGAATCCGACTGGGGGGACTTATGAGTCACTACAATGGACCCATGCCTGAGCAACTCCTGATTGGTTTCAATGCCAGAGCGGCCGCGAGCCAGGTGGCCGTCCTGGGTCGCCAGGTGCGGTCGCGAGTGCTCTGGCTGGTTGTCTCCTTGGTGATTTGTGGGGCCCTGTGGTTGTGGCAACGCTCGTCGATGACGCTGGCGAACACAGTGGCGATGTTTGGGTTCGCGCTGATCTATTCGCTCGTTTGGCTGGTGATCGTCCTGGTGCGATGGCAACGGGCCAAATCGACGCTCGCCGCTATGACACCAGGTGTCGCGGTCGGCATCGACCGTACTGGGGTGTGGATGCGTGACATCGGCATCCGCTGGTCTGAGATGGCTCAGATCTGGTTGGCCCATCCTCGTGCGGGCGGATCGCCAGTCTTGGGTGTGCGTGGTCTCGACGGAACCGTCTCCAAGATCGGCGTCATGAGCCTGGATGCCGAAGTTGGCACGATCGACTCCGCCATTCAGGCCTATTCCGGGGGATCCTGGCGTATCGACAGTTCAAAACTTGGCAACTAGAGAACCAACGATCGGTGTCACCACTGCCGTTTCATCAACGAGGACGTCGGGCAGGGCGATCCTTCCGAGGAGAGGATTCGTCCCCAGCTGATGTCAGCGGAAGCTCCTAGATTCGTCCATCGGGCCACGACGACCTCGGGGAGACACTAGACTGGTTCCAGGTCGAAATGACCAGATTTTCGAATTCAGGAGAGAACATGCCCATTGCAAACCCCGAGGTTTATGCCGAAATGATCAAGCGGGCCAAGGAGGGCGTATACGCCTACCCCGCCATCAACGTCACATCGTCCCAGACGCTCAATGCCGCGATCCAGGGCTTCGTCGAAGCCGGTTCTGACGGCATCGTGCAGGTTTCGACGGGTGGCGCCGAGTACGCCTCTGGTCAGACGGTCAAGAACATGGTGACGGGCGCGGTCGCGCTGGCTGAGTATGCCCATGTCGTCGCCAAGAACTGCCCCGTCAACATCGCTTTGCACACAGACCACTGCCCGAAGGACAAGCTTGAGGGCTATGTGCGTCCCCTGCTCGCGATCTCGGCCGAGCGCGTCAAGGCCGGCAAGGATCCGCTCTTCGGCTCGCATATGTGGGATGGTTCCGCTTTGGACAACACCACTGAGAACCTCGCCATCGCCGAGGAGTTGCTCAAGCTCACGAAGGCCAACCATCAAATCCTTGAGATCGAGATCGGCGCGGTCGGCGGCGAAGAGGATGGCGTCGTTGGTGAGATCAACGAGAAGCTTTACTCCACAGTCGCCATGGGTATGCAGACTGTCGAGGCCTTGGGTCTTGGCGAGCAGGGCCTGTACATGACGGCTCTCACCTTCGGCAAT
>JAITVA010000190.1 GCA_031286045.1 Propionibacteriaceae bacterium
GTTGCTGTTGCGGGCTGTCGAGAGTTCGACCGCCTCACGGGTCCGGGCCGCCAGCCTGACCACCATTTTCGGCTGGACCATCGACGATCTCGTTCATCTGGATCCCGAGCGCTTCGTCGACCTCAGCAGTGTCATCCGTCGACTTGGTCCGCTCTTGGCCGATCACGGCGCCATGACGATCCACCAGTGGTTGATCGAACACACCGACATCGAACGACGGGTTCACGCCTCAGCCGACGGCGAGCGGTACCTGGCTGATTTCCGCCACGTCGCGCATCTGCTCAACGGGCCCCGGCCCGTGTTCGTCTCACCTTTAGAGTGGTTGTCTTCTCGACGGCTCGACGGGCCAATGTCCGACGACACCAGTCGTCGTTCGCCGACACAAGCAGACGCCGTGCGAATTTTGACCATCCATCAGGCCAAGGGGCTGCAATTCCCCATTGTCTATCTTCCGCAGTTGGCCGATCACCACCAACAGGTTCCCCCACCGCGAAGTCCGGTCGTCACATCGGATCTGCACGGCGATCGAGTCGTTGATTTAGGGTTGTCCGACCAGTCGTCGCCGACCCGCGGCCCTGGCCCGAACAGGGACGACGCCGAAACCCTTCGATCAGCCTATGTCGGCCTGACCAGAGCCACCACCCACATCACGACCTGGTGGCTTCCGACCACAGCCAACACCGAGACCTCGGCGCTGCACCGACTCCTCTTCCGCGACGGTCCGGCGCCAGCAAGCCGGATCAGTCTGGAAGGGGCAGATCCTAGGCGACTGACCATCCCAGGATTGACGGTTGAGACGATGCCGCCTGATCAACCGGTCGGCCCCGCAGCCGCAACACCTGTCAGTCCCGGCGCCATCGACCCCAGTCAGGCGAGCCCGCCACCTGCCCAGACTCCACCACGACTGAGGAGGCGACTGAATCGACCGATCGACCAGGATTGGCGACGCACCTCCTTCTCAGCCCTGACCGCGTCAGCTCATCATGATGTGAGAGCAGATGATCACGGCGTCGACGCGGATTCCGTGTCGCGGTCGCTCGCCACCACGACGACAGCCGATGATCATGATCCACAGTTGGACCAGCTGTCACCGATGGCCGAACTGCCCGGAGGCGCCGCTTTCGGCAGTCTGGTCCACACCGTTTTCGAGCATGCCGATCCTGCCGCCGGGAGCCTGGCCGACACCGTGGCGGCGGCGATGACGACGAGCGGATTCCTCGAATTGCCCCCAGAGGAGTTGACGAAGACTTTGTCGGCTGGCCTGACCACACCTCTGGGTTCGATCGCCGACGGGCTCAGCCTGGCCGAGATCCCGCTCTCAGACCGTCTGGCCGAGTTGAGCTTCGAACTGCCCTTGGGCCGTGGCCAGGAAGCGGTCAGCCTGCCAGACATCGCCAGGTCGCTGCGTCAGCACCTGTCAGCGGACGACCCTCTTCATGAGTATCCCTCCCACTTGGAGTCCGCCGACCTCGATCAGCGCGCATTGCGGGGGTATCTCTCTGGCGCCATCGACGTCGTCTTGCGCGTGAATGGCCGCTACCTCATCGTGGATTACAAGACCAATCGATTGGGGGCGCCAGGGACGCCACTGACACTGCGGTCGTACACCATGCCAGGCCTGACACAAGCCATGATCGCGTCTCACTACCCTCTTCAAGCCTTGCTGTACGCCGTGGCGCTACATCGCTTCCTACGCTGGCGGCTGCCTGGCTACGATCCAGGCCACCATCTGGGTGGCATTGCCTATCTCTTCGTTCGAGGCATGGCCGGGCCGGCGACGCCGACACAAGATGGCGCCGTTTGCGGGGTCTTCCCCTGGCGACCGCCCCACCGGCTCATCACCGGATTGTCCGATCAGTTGGCGGGAGTCCAGTCATGATCCCTTCGCTGACGAGTTTGGTCGAGTCGTCGATCATGACCGACGCCACTGTTCGGCTGGCCCGCCACCTGGCCTATCTCTACAGCGAAGACGACGAGACCGTCATCATCGCCACCGCCTGCGTCTTGACTGTGCTATCTGCGGGTTCCATCTGTTTCGACCTGGAACGAGCCTGTGATCTGCAGCCTGAGTCGACCAGTGTCCAGGCGGCGCCCGAGACTGACCCTCCTTTAGGCAGGTCAGTCGACGACGAGACCGAGCCCTTGCCTGGCAGCCCCGCCGCCGACAAGCTGGCGGTCCATGACACTCGTGGTGTCCCACACGACGGACCCGAAGATGAGCCCGCCATCCAGTGGCCCGACGCGACAACATGGGCAGACGTCCTGAGCCGATCACCTATGGTCAGCACTGATCCGACCCGGCATGATCGGCCCTTGGTGCTCGATGATCATCGGCTGTACTTGACCCGTTACTGGCAGGAGCAGGAGCAGATCGCCACCTGGCTGATGGACCACGTGAGACGTCCCCCAGTGATGACCAAATCTGATACCATCTTATCGCTCTTGTTCGCTGACAGCAGACCCGATCAACGCAAGGCCGCCCAGCTCGCGCTGAACTCCATGGTCTCTGTCGTCGCAGGCGGTCCAGGAACGGGAAAGACCACCGTCGTCGCCCGGTTGCTAGCCGCGCTCGGGCATCA
>JAITVA010000250.1 GCA_031286045.1 Propionibacteriaceae bacterium
CCGCCCTCGCCAATGAGGGAGCGAATCTCACCGCGCCCGACGCGCAACCAACGACACAGTGTCAGCCATCCTGCCTCCTGAAATCGATCTAGAATCAATGCCATGATTCCGCCACCACCGGTTCGCAAGCATCGCCCGGCTCACTGGATACGCCATTTCCAGCGGGGGCGCCGCGGCCAGCCCGTGCCGCGACCTGAACCGACCGCTGGGGGTTTGGCACACTTCGCTTGGCGCTGGAATCGGTTCACCGTCCTCCTGTTCAGGAGTTCACTCATCATCACATTGGTCGCCGGGTTGATCAAGATCGTCCTGGGCACCATCGCCTTGTCGCCCTTCGTCGAGCTCGGGGTCAACATCCAGCAGGCAGTGGCCAAGCGGCGCCACCCATCTCCTCTGGTTCACGCCGCCAAGTTGACCGCCCTAGCCTCCAGCATCATCGGCCTCTCCCTCGTCCAGGTAGCGCTATTGTCCATGGCCGAACCGAAAGCCGATCACTCGCGCTACAACGCTTGGGGCGGGATCTTCTGCGGCGCCATCGCCATCACCATCGGCGTGGGCATGATCATCCGGTCGAGTCATCACCTGCGGCGCTTGGCGGTTGTCTAGGGCATGTGGGCCATGGCCCGGAGTCCTCCCCTCAGGACCCGAAACTCCACGCAGTGGGCAAAGTACATGGAGTCTGACTCCATGTACTCATCGAAGTACATGGACACTGATCGGCGCTACGTTCTGCGAGAGTTGACCTCTTCATACCTCTTTCAGGACATCCTCGAACTCGACCGAGTGAAACACACCAAGGCTCTTCAGGACCTCCTGACACTCATCGCACTTCAAATGGGAAGCCTTGTCAGCATCAGTGAGCTCGCGTCAACGCTGGGGATCGACGCGAAAACCATCGGCCGCTACCTTGACCTGTTCGAGAAGAGTTCCATGGCGAATTCTCATCCACCCTGCTTGCGGCTGTCGTGTGTCAGTTACAGGTCCCAAGGCAGTTGCCTCCCGCCTCTCTGACAAAGCGCCCCACCACCGCCCCCAACCCCGCTGGATTCTCCCAGGCCATGTTGTGACCCGTGTCTGGCACCGTCATCACCTCGACGCCGTGACAGGGCAGTTCAGTCACATCGGGGTCGGGGAGGTTGTGCTCGCCTAAGACGTAGGCCTTGGGGCAGGTCAGAGCGTAGAAGATATCCCGCCACGACGGCGTGACTCCGGCGACGAGGGAACAGGCCTCGCGATGCAACGCCACCGGATTTGCCAAGGCCACGGTCTGGGCCCATGGGTTGGCTTTGGCGCGCTCAGTTCGCACCAACGCCGCATGGCCACGCGAAACGAAGGACTCCTCACTCCGTTCAGCGATGGCCCGGCTGGCTGTGCCGCCACCAGCGTCGAGGTTGGCCTCGGTGAGGATGATGCCTGCCACTCGCTCTGGCCTCAACGCGGCCAAGCTCAATGCCACCGCACCACCAGCCGAATGCCCGAACAAGACCACCGGAGCGGGTAGCCGCCGATCAGGCTCGACACCATCGGCTGGGGCATGAGACACGGTCCCTCTGCTCGGCGGGTCGAGGGAACCCGTGGCCCCCATCGAATTCAACCAAGCATCCAGAAAACGCGCATACCCAGTGATCGAACAGTCCAGGCGCGGCGGACAACCGCGCGCACTGCGGCCAAACCCGGGCAGATCGACCAGCACCCGCCGGTACCCCCGAAGCTCAGGCGCATCAACCACCTGCGCATAGTCCAGGGTCGAGGCGCCGCCCAATCCATGAAGGAAGATGATCGGCGGCCCAGCCCCTGGCAGATCGACCACCGCGAACCCGGTTGAGTCGGCACCACCGGACCCCGCGCCATCGACCAGACCAGGCCCAGATGAGTCAGCCATTCCCACCCCTTTACGCTTGTGACACACCGCAGCATCCGAAGGCGCCCGAGTAGTCATTGAAACCATGGACTCATCATGACAGGTCGGTACGACACTTTTGCCAGACCCATCCAACGAAACCCGGCGCGCCTGCGATCAACTCCGAAGATCGCCATCCGCCGTGCGACACAGTGACAGATAATGCCCCATCAGCTTGGTGGACCCCAGATCAGGATCAGCACAGGTGATCGCACACTCCACTTCCACGCGCAAGGCGCCAGTCGTGTCGGCGTCGAGGGCATGCATGATCCGGCCCCAATCCTGCGCTCCACCACGCTCAATAGCAGTCAACAAACCTTCCACGCCCCACTGTGAGACGGGATCGGCTGGAGTCACCGTCAGGTTCCTAAACGTCAGCGTCATCAGCAGACTCCTTAGCGATGCGTATGGCCAAGTCCTGGCACACTTCCACCACATGGGGCCAGGTCGTCCACTCGGGCGCAAGACCCTTGTACGACGCCAGTTGGAGCGTGGTCGGCCAATCTTTGGGACGTGGATCCGCCAACTGGGTGACCAGTTGAGTTCTCACAGCCGCGTCTTCGGGCGGTCGAGTGTCATCATCGTAGTAGTCATCGATTCGCGACAGTGTACGCGCGCACTCATCCATCCCTTGCTCGGTGGCGAGCGCGGCCACATCCAGATAGTCCCGCACCTGGTTACGCTTCACAATGAGGTACGCCTTGATGCGCCCGATCTCCGCCAGAGTCGGAACGGTGACCGCATCCCCTGAGGGCAAGACCATCTGCTGCACCTCCAGCGGACGCCGACGAATCAACTGACGCAGACCGGTCTCAATTCCACCCAGCGAGCCAAGGATTATTTTCCCCGCAGCCCTCCGGTTGAGCACCCAACCCGGTTCGCGCGCCAACGCCTCTTCAATAGTAGTGAAGCGGGAGCGGAGATCTGTTAAGACGTGGTCATGGTCGTAGGAGTCGCGATGGCCAGCATAGAGGGCCGGCGCCGAACCACCTACTAGCACAGCATCAGGCACTAGCCGCTACAACCGAGCAGCCGACTGCAGCACAGCGAGCAGATCGGGATGATCATCCAGCGATGTCACAGCACCCTCCTCACTTTGACACGTCTCAGTATACGAAGGCCGTGCGCTCGTTGTGTCCTCGCCTCTCACCGTTCGTTTGTCGCACTGCTCGTTCCTGAGTTGTCGTCAGGCCCCCAGGAACGCGGTGCACGGCGTTGTCCTTCAGCCAGACATCGAACCGTGCATGATCCCCGGACTCATAAAACTCGACCAATCTGGTCGTGAACTCTTCCTGCAAGTCAATATCAACACCAAACAAGCCAATATTCTCGTTGACTAGAACATGGTTCGCCGCCAACGCGGCAGTGCGCTTGTTACCATCATTGAACCACTGTTCGCGCGTGATGGCCCGGTACACGGCCAGGGCCCGGCCTTCCGGATCTGGGGTGGTCATGGCAGAAAGGAGGCTTTGATTGACGCTCTCCAACGTGACAGGACCGGGAGCATACGACGTGCCTGTGATCCGAACGGCGTGATCCCTGATGAAGCCAGGTCGGTCAACGACCTGCTCCCCGAGAAGGCGGTTGTAATCCAACACAGCCGTCCAAGTCAGGGCTACGTCCTCCGCACTGGCAAGGAGTGCCTGCCAGGCGTGCTTCACATTGTTGACGACGATGATGTCATCAACGGACAGCCCACTGACACCGCGACCTTCGTAAATCTCGTTCGTTTGCGGGAAGGTCAGGCCACGGACCTCAGTCAGCGACGTCTTCCACACCTGGTCGACCGCCATTCGATGAGCCAGCCACCAGGCCTGGGTATGTGTTCTCCCGCTAGCCACGGTCGCTCCTTCCATTCGCGTCATGAGTTTACCGCGACGGTCTGCCGGCAATACGTGGATCTGGCATGGAGCGAACTGCGGCCCAGTTCGCGACGCGGTTGGGTGGCCGAGGGGACGCTTGCCTGACAAAGCGGGGCGCCTCATGGTCGAAGGCCAGCCAAAGTGGCAAGGCAGCAGAATTCACTCAGCTCGGATACACTCTGGCCAGTAGAATTGCCGAGGAGGCTGACATGACTTACCGCTTCATCTCGTGGAACATTGACTCGCTCAACGCGGCTCTGACTAGCAGTAGCGATCGGGCGCAGCTGTCGATGGGGGTGGTGCGCGACCTGGCCCGGGCAGACGCCGACATCATCGCCTTGCAGGAGATCAAGCTGTCCGAGGACGCCCAACGGCACGCTGGCTTGTTTGAGCAATTGGCCCGGCTCTTCCCCGATCACGAGCTGGATTATCGGGTCTCGACCCCGCCAGCCCGAAAGGGTTACGCCGGTACCATGACGCTGCGTCGTCGAG
>JAITVA010000289.1 GCA_031286045.1 Propionibacteriaceae bacterium
CCTCCTGATCCGTTCCCGCTTCCGGACAATTCGGGACTGTCAGGTGGGGGGAATCCTCCGGGCGGTGGCTCGCTGGGTTCGAGTGCGGAGACGGGTGGCCGGATTGCGCCTGGTGACTCAGGTGCCGTCGGCGCCTTGAGTCTGACGCTGTTGGCTGCTGCTGGTCTTGGCTGGGCTCTGGTGCGTCGTCAGCGCAGTTGATGTGACTGGCTGCTGCCGGGGACGTTTGCCGCTGTGGTCGGTCGCTGAGTGATGGCTAGGCGCCTGATGTGGATTGTGGGTAGGACATCTATGTGTCCTACCCACAACCATTTTGTGTAGGAACCAGGTGGGGCGAGAGAATGTGAACCTGAGATTCGCCCTGGCTTGTTTTGGTCGTTCCATGAGATGGAGCGGGTCGGGCAGGCGTGACCCTACTAGGCTTCAGGCATGAAACTTGGTGTATTTGGGGCGTCGGGTCAGGTCGGTGGAGTCATGCGTCAGATTTTGGCGGAGCGTGATTTTCCGGCCGACGAGGTGAGGTATTTCGCGTCGAGTCGTTCGGCGGGGCGAACTCTCGACTGGAGGGGCCGTCCGGTGACCGTGGAAGACACGGCCACCGCTGACTTCGCCGGTCTCGACTTGGCGGTCTTTTCGGCCGGAGCCACGATGTCGCGCGAGTTCGCCCCCAAGGTGGCAGCCGCTGGCGCAGTCGTGGTGGACAACAGTTCGGCTTGGCGGATGAACCCCGAGGTGCCCCTGGTCGTGGCTGAGGTCAACCCGGCCGACGCCGCTGATCGCCCGCTCGGCATCATCTCCAATCCCAACTGTTCGACCATGGCGATCATGCCGGTCATCAAGGTGCTTCACGACGCCGCCGGGTTGAGGCGGATGGTGGTGACCACCTTCCAGGCCGTCTCCGGATCCGGTGTCAAGGGGGTGCGGGCCCTGACCGATCAGGTGGCCGCCTTGAAGGACCCGGCCTCGCTGGCGGTGGACGGTCGCTACGAGGATTGCGCCGATCTGGGGCCCTATGTCGCCCCGATCGCCTACGACGTGGTGCCACTGGCTGGCAACCTGGTCGACGACGGCAACCTGGAGACCGACGAGGAGATCAAGCTGCGCAACGAGTCGCGCAAGATTCTGCACATCCCTGGCCTCTTGGTGGCCGCCACCTGCGTGCGCGTGCCGGTGTACACCGGGCATTCGCTGGCCGTCAACGTCGAGTTCGAGTCGTCGATCAGCCCTGATCAGGCGCGCGACCTCTTGGCCCGGGCGGTCGGCGTCGAGTTGGCCGATGTGCCGACTCCACGACTGGCGGCGGGCAAGGATCCGGCTTTCGTCGGTCGTATTCGGGTCGATCAGTCGGTGCGACCCGGCCACGGCTTGGCTCTGTTCGTCACCAACGACAATCTACGCAAGGGGGCGGCTCTCAACGCCGTCCAGTTGCTGGAGTTGGTGAATCAGGGATGATCGTCGCGATCATCGGCGCTGGCGCGATGGGTGAGGCCATCCTGGCGGGGATGCTGCACGGTGGCTGGTCGGTCGGTGATGTCCGCGCCTCCAACGCCACCCGCGAGCATCGTGACCGCATCGCCCAGAAGTACGGTGTCATGGTGGGTGATCCGGCACGGGTCGTCCGAGACGCTGACGCCGTCGTGGTGGCGGTCAAGCCCCATGCGGTGGCCGACCTGCTGCGCGAGATCGGTCCAGTCCTGAAGCCGACGGCTGTGGTGGTGTCAGTGGCGGCTGGCTTGTCGTTGGAGACGCTCCAGTCGAGTCTGCCTGCCGAACAGCCGGTGGTACGAGCCATGCCCAACATCGCCTCGACCGTGGGAGAGGGCATGACGGCACTGTCTGGCGGCGCCTCGGCTGGCGCTGATCAGATGGCGGTGGCTGCCGAGATCATGGGCGCCGTCGGCTTGGTCGTCGAGGTTCGTGAGAATCAGATGAACGCCGTCACCGCCTTGTCGGGTTCTGGCCCTGCCTACCTCATGTACGTCGCCGAAGCCATGACCGACGCGGGCGTCCTGCTCGGCCTGCCGCGCCAACTGGCCACGAAACTAGTCGCCCAAACCTTGTATGGCTCATCGAAACTGCTTGTCACTTCGGGTGAGCATCCGACGGTGTTGAAGGATTCTGTGACCTCGCCGGGTGGCACCACCATCGCCGCCCTCCGAGTCTTCGAAGACCGTGGCGTCAAGGCGGGCATCATCGCCGGCGCCGAGGCCTGTCGTGATCGCTCTGTCGAGATGGGGCAGGCCTCTTGAGCGGTCCTGCACAGGCTGAGGGGATTGCTGGCGTGGGGACACCGGCGCGGATGGAGCCTGACGTTGGCCCAACGGGCCCGCTGGTCACCACAGGCTCGCCATCAGGCGGCTAGCAGCAACTCCAGCATTCGGTTCTTGATCGATTCCATCTTCTCGGGCGGTATCAGTAATTGGTCGTAGCTGAAGCCGATCTGCATGATCGCGTCCATGGTGACGGCACCGGCGACGATGTGGCTCTGACTGGATTTCGGGGAGAAGAACACCAGGTCGTGGACGTGCAGGGCGCCGAGGTGGTCTGTGACGCTGGCGCGACCAAGATTGGACAAGGCCACCGACAAGGGGATGTTCTGACACATGGTGCGAGCCAGTCGCCGGGCCGCTTTGTCGTCGCAGCGGTCGTAGGCCGCGTAGAGCATGGCGTCGATCAGTGTCGGTGGCAGTGTGGCGTGGAGCTGAAGCATGGACCAGCGGGCGGCGGATGAGGTCAGACGCGGTTGAAGCAGGGATCGCACGACACGGACCTGCTTCCAGAAGTCGTGTCGTGGATTCAGACGGGTGGCGATGTGGACCCCGCCGACGAAGTTCCCCAGGCAATCGCTGGCGTCGAAGGGTGATTCCGCTCGAAGATTGATGGGCACTGCCACGGTGACAGGTCGCTTGCCTCCGTCCGAGCGGTGCTCGCGTACAGACAATGCCAAGGCTGTGACAAGGAGGTCGTTGATGGTCGCGCCGTGGTCATGAGCGACTTGGGCCAGCCGCGCCACCTGTGGCTGGTCCAGCCGTCCCGAGGTCAAGCGGGTTTCGG
>JAITVA010000299.1 GCA_031286045.1 Propionibacteriaceae bacterium
GCCTCCCGACGATACTCCTCAGTAAACCTCCGCCGATGCTTACCCTCCGACATGACACCATCCTCCCCCAGCCCAAAAGCCAAGTTCCCAGTGTCCGGAATTTGGGGTTCACCTCAGACGAGGATGATTTTAGGCGTCGAGGGCATTCGAAAGCGCATCGTGATGATCAGACACGGTTCACAGCTATCAGACATAGGCACACGCACCCCCACCCCATAGACACACAAAACACCAAACCAACCCCCCATTACCAACCCCCCATTACCAACCCACCCCATGCCCTGTGGGGACTGAAACGTACCTGCGTGTTGTACCAGCATCAGAATAGGCCCGTCACCAACAGGACACCTTGATCGCATAGACTTCGGAGGCTGGTGAAGACTAAGGGACCAAAGGGGCTGTTCATCATGTGAGAGTGCAGGGCTGGTGAGGGTCCGTCAGTGTCGAGGATCGACAACAACTCATCAGATCAGGAACACGAAAGCCACCTTTAGACATGTCAAAGCCGTTGTCGTGAAAGAAGTGAGAGCCTCCATCGTCGAAAGACCTTGACTCCACACATAAACCGCCACCCCCTACTCCCCACAATGGGAAGAGCTGTATTCATCCGCTGATCAGCGCGAGAACGCATTGGACGGGTTGGCCGGCCGGTTTGGGGATCGCACCCATCAGCGCTTGAACTGTGGTCGGGGGGTTAGGAAGGGTGGGATGCTCCGTGTGTCGGGAGATCCCACCCTTCTTTGGCTCAAGATCGAGGGGCACTCAGTCGAAGATGATGGGCTGGAATGCCTTGATGCTGGAGGTCGTCATAGCCCGACCGAATCGACGCCGTGTGTGGCCTGCTCGGTGCTGTAGCCCTCGTATTCGAGTTGATGGATGAGACTGCTACGAGAGAAGGAGCTGTGTTTCAGGTATGAGGCTGCCTGTTTGTCGGCTTGTTCGTTCCAGTCAACGTTGCAGCCGTCGACAGCGTAGGTCGAGTCCTCGGTGGAGTAACCCTCGTACTCCAACTGGTGGATGAGGCCAGATCGTGAGAACGCACTGTGCTTGAGATACGACCGTGCCTGCTTCTCTGCCTGTTTCTGGCTCGTGGTTGCTTCTGGTCTGGTTGTGATCACGAGCGTGTCATTGAAAGAGATCATGGCATCGGGCGCCACGCCTTGCGCCGTGACGGTTTCAGATACTTCTTTTCGACCGTCAACAGAGAAGTCAATGCCCACGCTGTCAAGAGCAGCCTTCGCGTCACTGAGCACCATCCCAACAACATTGGGTACTTTCAGTCCCCAGGTGAGTGTCACGGTCGCCCCATACTCGACTGCCGCCCCGGCAGCGCTCGACGCTTGGGTGACAAGCCCGGCCTTGATGCCCTCGCCGTTGGCCTTTTCGGGGCTGAAGATGGGCTTCAGCCCGATGCCCTCGAGGCTGGTCTTTGCTTGTGCCAGCGGTAGCCCGATGACGTCGGGCATGGTCACGGGCGGGATTTCGAGTGTGAGCCGAATAGACGCGCCGGCTTGGGTGGTTGTTTCAGCGGAGGGCGTCTGACTGGCCACGAGCCACGAGTCCTGTGTGGGCTTGGGGGTGTTGGCTTCTAGAACGTTGTTGAGTCCTTGCTTGGCCAGTGTGGATTTCGCGGCGGCGAAGGTCAGTCCCACGGTGTTGGGCACGGTCACATCGATGAGTGTGATAGTCAGGGTGATCGGGGCGTCGGTGTGTACGCGGGCGGCGGGTTGTGGGGTGATGTCGGTGACGGTGCAGTAGTGGTCGCCGAAAGTGGACGGTTGGGTCGCGCATGACCCGGTGATCTCTGGTGTGTTGGTGAGGTTCAGCGACTGCAAGGCGGCTTGTGCGTCTGTTGGGGATTGTCCAAGGACGTCGGGTATGGTCACGCGCGTGACTTGATCGACGGTGATGGTGATGCCCACGATCACGACGATGGCGGCAAGCGCGGCGATTCCGATCCGGGTCAGTATCTTGCGGGATAGTCTGCGGGGGTTCTTCAGTGTGGTCTCCGTGGCTGGTGGGGGTGGCTCTTCTTGGGTGCCTGGTTGTGGTGCGTCAGTGTCGGGTGGGATGAAGGCGGGTGCGGCCGTGGGGACGCCGCCTCCTTCTTCGTCTGTGGTGATAGGTGAGAGTAGGGGTCTCTTGATATGTCTGGTGTTCATAACGTGTGCTCTCCGGTGAGTAGTGGTGGGGGGAACTGGACTCTGCTCTCAGTCGGGCCTCGTCCGAGAGAAAAAGTACTTCTGACAAGCCTGACCATGCAAATCAGTCGAGTAATCTCAACCTGTCCTTGAGTGTGCGATCGGCTAGTCGATTGCTTTCTCGATCATTTCGGCGAGGTTCGTGGGAGTCGCGCCGAGGATGTTCGCGATGTCAAACAATTCCGTCGCTCTGCGTGGGGACCTTCCGCGAAACCAGGCCAGCCGCCACCGGACCCACCAGGACTGTGACTCCATAACAATGGCCCCCACCAACCCGGTGTGGACCATTGTTTGCGTTGGCGGGGTGATCCGGCGTTGACGAGTTGATGTGCCCGCTGGTGAGACACTCCAAGGACCGCTCCAACGTCGGTCAGCGTAAGTGGTCGTCATCTCGGAGGATGCGAGCAGCGAGCCTCAACTCGCGCCAGGTTTCCCTAGCCGGCGCGGTCAACCCTTATGCGTTGTACACATTGGAGTATGCCGCCTCGACGCCGACGCCCGATGGGATGAGGTCCACCTTTTCCATGACTTCGCCCATCCTGGTCCACTGCGCCGGGTCGAAGGGAGGGGAGATGACGCCGGTGGGTGAGGCGAACAAAGCCGTGGTGGCGGGCAAAGTCGCTTGAGCCGAAGTCAGCGCGTCTCCGCGGAAGCTGGGGATGTAGTCCGCGGCGATTGACAAGGTGTCAGCTTCATCGGTCGACGTCTTGGTCATCCCTTGACGCATGCCGGCGACGACGGCGGTGACGACTTCGGGATGGGCTTGGGCATAGGCGGTGGTGGTCGCCAGGCACGCGCCGACTAGGGCCAGCTTGGGGTCGATCGCATTCACAGCGAAACCAGCGGCCTCGAAACTGACCAGGTCTGAGTTGGCGAATCCGACCACAGCATCGACCTTGCCGGTCATCAAGGCCGCCTGTTGTGTGTACCCGATCTCGGCGATGGTGATATCTGACTCAGTCAGACCGGCCTGTTCGAGACCGACCAGCAGGGCGAACCAGTTCTCGCCGAACTTTCCGGGAACGCCCACAGTATGGCCTTTGAGATCGGCCACGGTCGTGATCGCGGAGTCCTTGGGCACGATGAAGCGCGAGGGGTA
>JAITVA010000310.1 GCA_031286045.1 Propionibacteriaceae bacterium
ACGTCTGCTCCGCCACACCCAAATCACCACGCCGCAAAGCAACCTTCGCCACATTATCAAGACTCACAGACAAGTCACGAGCCGACTCAGGCGTACCCAACTGCCGATTAAGATCCTCACCTCGGGTTCGCTCGCGGTCGACTAGCCTTCTACTGACATCTAGCCCAATCCCCAAACTATTGGAGTGTCTGAAAATACTGTCGTATGTGCGGAGAGCAAAGCTATCTGCAGCAGGCTGATCAAGACTGGATGCAGCGCCCTCCACTTCATTCACCGCCTCGATGATTAGGCTGTCCACCAAGTCAGTCGACGCCCCGCTGCAACTCTCGACCGCAGCGGAAGCAAGGTTCACAAATAGGAGGCCGATATGCGAGGCGTACCCTTTGATGGTCATATCATGTAGTTGTTGACGCGCACGAATTGGATTGTCGGGGAGGCTGCGATAGATCGCGTTGATGTCGTTGATGGCATTCTTGGCCTCCTGGTCAAACAGCGCCTCCGGAACAACAATAGTGGGAGGTCGCCAGGGTCCAGTAATCTCATGGGTCATCGTGATGGCGTCATCCCAGACTCGCGGCTTGGGCAATTGGGCGGCGACCGACGGCTCGATCAAACGCGCAAAGCTCACGATTGACCACAAATCAGGAGCACGCAAAATCGCGAAATCTTGAAGATATGGCGGTGCCAGAACAACGCAGGCCCCCCCGCCCAGCAGACGGGTGCGGAGCAAGTTGAGCGTCGCCAGCGCATCCAGGTTCGCGCGTGCAGTCGCGTGAACGAGATCGACCACCAGAACTCCGGCGATAGGGAGATAGCGCGCAGCCCAGGATGAGAAACCCTCCGAATAGCGTTGAGTGTACGACCAACTTTCGGTGCTGGCGAGATTCTTCAGCCGTTGCATCATCAACAATAGATAGTGTTCAACATAGTCAAACTGGCCGTCAATGAACACAAAGGATACTGAAGGCCGTGACTCAAGCATCGCCAAGTGGTGCGCGAGGTCTCGCCACACGCAATCAAAACTATCGCGTGTCAGTCTTTGAGGGCTCTTTCCTTTTGTCACTTCGACGCAGACTCATGTGATTCGGAGCTCTCTCTCTCAATCAGTGGGACAAGGAGAGGGTGCACCCCCATCCAATCTTCACCGTTGCTGTACCGCAGAATCGCTCCGATCGACTGGAGATCCTCGTAGTCGGCCATGTCATCGATTCCAGGCTCGTAAGGGGGTTCCCCAGGACTCTGGTGCCGTAGAACCGCGCGCAGGATCTTTCCTCGTTGTGCCGTGATGGTGTCTCCCGTCATTCTTCTGCCCGCTTCCCGTGTAGCGAGCAACAGTTGTTCCTCCGTGACCGGGGCCGCATCAGTCATAAGTAAAACTCGCGTCAGCACCTCGAAGAGCGAACGAAAAAACCCTCCGGAAGCCAGAATGGCCTTCCGCTCAAGATCAGGTGAGGCAAAGAGGGACAGCGAATCCCCGCCAGGTGCTCGCTGTGCAAGAACCCGGTGTAGTGCTTCTAGTCCCTCCTCGCACGGAGTTCCATCGCGCTCTTGGGTCTTGACGCAATACAAACGGAAGACCGGCCACGGAACGCGGTCTTGGACATAAGCGGGCGCACAATAGACCGTGTGCAGATTGGGAAGTTCAAGGTCGTCACGATCATTGACGAAGACACTAATGACGGAATCTCGCACGGTCGCATACGTGCCTCCCCAACCCCTCCAGTGCTCTAGCGAGTCGATCACCAGAAGCGGAGTTAATGGGGACCTCCCTCGTAACGCAATGGCTGCTTCTGAGATGAGTGCATGCAATTCAGCACGCACCGTTGCTCGGTTCTGCCTCATCGCTCGCTCGACTATTTCACGCTGGCTTGGGTCGATATCAATGAAAGAAGGCAACTCAAAGGACATCGGGCCGACTGACACCGACCCAGACCCCAGTCGGTCAGGAAGGGCGAGATGGATTCGGTCAAAAGACTTCTTAAGCCGCGACCACCACGTCTGTGCGCCAATTGATTCCACCGGCACCTGCTGGACAACTTCCCTCAAGAATGCAGCGGCGATACTAGGCAGCAGCAGCCCAGGCGACAACGGCTGAGCCGGAGAAAGTAGGCTTTCCATGTCGATTCGCACATAGGCGCGACCATGCGCCATCGCGTCTCTGCCCAGCTTGATCAATTCAGTGCTTTTGCCGCTTCCTCGTGGGCCACACAACACCTGCGTGGTACTTGTCCCTGCTGAACGCTGGATGACACGTGACATCTGAGAGTCGGCAGACTCTTCCCCTCGAACACTAGAGTCATCAATGTCTACAAAGTACTTTAGGTCTGGATCCGATTGCGCTGTGGCCGCAGCGGCGACGCTCTGGTAAAACTGAGTCACATACTTCTCATCAAGCATGCCAAAAGCATACCGTCCCAGCTAACTCAAAGTTGAGAATCCAGCGAGCATCGCACGAAAGAGGAAGCTAAGTGTTCGCTTCGTCTTTCTCGCGCAAAACATCCCTGAAACTGCGCAGTCGCTCGCCTGTTCAGACCATCAGTGCTCTGCCTTGTGGCTGCGGGCGGCGAACTCATCTTCCTCGTACTGCCCCGACGATGAACTCGGACTGGCTGGCTCGTCGAAGTCAGTGCCGCGCCACTTAGCGATCGACCTCATGAGGTGATACATCACGATGGCTCCGATCGAGCCGACGGCGATGCCACCGAAGCTGGCCTCACCGATGTTGAAGGAGAAATCGCCGATCCCGGCGATCAACGCGACGGCGGCTGTGAAGAGGTTGATGGGTGAAGAGAAGTTGACGTGATTCTCAACCCAGATGCGCGCCCCCAACATGCCGATCATGCCGTAAAGCACGGTGCCCGCGCCGCCAAGCACACCGATGGGGATGGTGTTGATCAGCGCGCCGAATTTGGGGATGAGCGACAGTAGCAGGGCGAAGGCGCCAGCCACCCAGTAGACCGCCGTGGAGTAGATCCTGGTCGCCGCCATCACGCCGATATTCTCGGCATAGGTCGTCGTTCCCGACCCACCGCCAGCGCCGGCGAAGATCGTGGCCACGCCATCAGCCAACAACGCCCGGCCCATCAGCGGGTTCATGTCCTTGCCAGTCATCAGGGCGACAGACTTGACGTGGCCGACGTTCTCAGCGATCAAGACCAGGATGACGGGCAGAAACAGGCCGAGGACCGACCAGTCGACCTGTGGAGTCTGGAAATGCGGGAACCCGATCCAAGCGGCCTGACGCACTGGCTCAAAGTCGACCTGACCTTGGGCGAGCGCCGCGATGTAACCGATGATGACCCCGATCAGGATCGACAGCCGACCGATCATTCCGCGGAAGATAACTGTGACAAGCAAGATCGCGACGATGGTGATCAGGGCCGTCCATTTGGCCGCCTTGACGTTGTTCCAGGCGGCGGGCGCCAGATTGAATCCGATCAGCATGACGATCGTGCCGACCACGACCGAGGGCATGAGCTTCTCGATCCACCCCGCCCCCGCGACATGGACGACCAAACCAACCAGCGCCAGCAGCACACCGGCACAGACCACACCGAACAAGGCCGTTCCAAAAGAGCCCCCATCGGAGGCGACGGCGGCAGTGATCGGGGCGATGAAGGCGAAGGACGAACCCAGGTAGCTCGGCAACTTGTTGCCCGTGATGATCAGGAACAGGATTGTGCCGATGGCGGAGAAGAACAGTGTGGTGGCCGGAGGGAACCCAGTCAGCAGCGGCACCAGGAAGGTCGAACCGAACATGGCGATGACGTGTTGCGCGCCAAAGCCGATCGTCCGTGGCCAACTGAGTCGCTCCGACGGGTCGACGACATCTCCAGGTTTGATGGATCCGTCGCCGTGCAAGGTCCAGATGGCCATGGCAGCTCCTTCGTTCGCAGGGAAGCGCCCATGACCGTCGTGTCGCCTGTTGGCACACGGTCGAGCATCGGCTCCTCAGGTTCTGGGGGAACTCTAGAGCAGAGCTCCGACATTTTTGACGCGGCTGAGACGCGCCATTTTCGTGGCATCGGGTCCGACTATGATTAGGTTCTGATTTTCCTCATGACGGCGGCGACCCTACAACTTCTCTATCGCCAACGCAGCGACTGCACCAGGGGCCTCACCCACGGTCTTCTCATCGCGAAACGGGCGCCATTGCTAACCCAGATATATACTGAGGTTATGTCAACCACCGTGATGAACGTGAAAGTGGATGTCGACCTCAAGCGCGAGGCCCAATCACTCGCCAGAAGCCTAGGTATTCCTCTCAGCGCTGTCGTGTCGAGTTCTCTCAAGGCATTCGTCGCGGCCAGAGAAATCACCTTCCGGGACGATGAACGTCTCGCCCCGTCAGTTGAAGCAGAGCTCCTGCAAATGTCGGCGGACGCGCAAGCCGGTCAGTGGGACGACTTCTCGCCTAGTTTCGACAATAGCCACGAGGCCATCGCCTGGCTTCAAAGCGCTGTGGAGTCCGAGACCACCGCATGAACGTGCGCTTCTCCAAACGTCTCGTCAAACAACTCGCGAAGCTATCCAAACGAATCCAAGCCACGACCTACACCCGAATTGACCTGATGCTGGCCAACCCAGACGACCCCATCCTGCGCCGCCACCGCCTCAAAGGCCATCTCCACCACCTCTGGAGCATCGACATCACCAGCGATGTTCGAGCCCTCTACGAAACCATCGGCGACGACGCCATCATCTACCAGCTCATCGGCACTCACTCAGAACTATATAGGTAGTGCGCACTGAGAACGAGCGCGCGGGTTATCCGTCTCTACCGCAGTGGCTGTGTGGCGCGTCAAGCGGGAGTGCAGTGCCGTGAGTAAAGTAGCCCGGTCTCCACGACGGTGACATGGATAAGGCCTTGTCCAAGGTCGGGGTGACACAACTGGGCAAAGAGTGAGTCTTCAAGCGGCCATAGTCATACTTTGGCCTAGTTGTGTCACCGAAACCACTGGAAACGGCGACACAACTAGGTCAATGTATGCATCTGGAGGTACGAAAGGACATACTTTGCCCAGTTGCCGCCAGTTGCCATCAAGAGCCGTCTTGCTGACGGCACCGAATCGCGTCACTCGGGTGTCAGGTCGCGTCACTCGAGACGTCGAGTCGCCCACCCCTCAGCCATCCCCCACCAGCGTCAAAGCCACGACAGCGACATGGACAACCCTTACGAGCGCCAGGAACACAGTACGGGTCGCAGGAGAAACGCCAACTCGTTCTCAAACCGGCTCTTGGGTGTGGTCGACACAGTGGCCGTCGCCGACCACACCCATAGAAAACCACTGAATCAGAAGGCTCCGAAAGTCGTGCCTGCGTCACCATGCTCTGGAGTGATGAGGATGTTGTTCCCGCCGGGCTCCCACGCGTCCACGGTATCGGGGAAACCAGTCTCGCCCCGCTTGACACATTTCCACTCGATGGCAGACGACGGCGGCAACCCCTCGATCACCCCAGTCCACGTGGGATATGCGCTGGGTTCAAGCTTGACCGCACTCGCTGCCGACCAGTTCCCCAGTTGTGGCGCACTTCCCACCACATAGACAGATTGACCGAAAGTGGTATTTCCATTCTCACAGGTGAACCGGGCCTGCACTGGAAGCTGATCAAGCGCGAACGCGAATGATTTCTCCAGATCAACGGACGAAGGATCCGCCTTAGCGACAATCACGCCACTGCCGGCGTTGTACCATCCACTGCTAGCCAGATCAAAGCCTGTCTTATTCGGGTACTTCGTCAGAGTGACCCCGCCCAATGTCACCTGGGAGGCCTGACTCCCACCAGTCACCAACTCAACCACAGTCGCCCGCGAAGTCGGCGCACCAGCGTAAGCGCCTGAGGCCGAACCCACTGTGACTGTCGCCGTATCCCCGGTCAGAATCTGACTGATATCTGTCGTTCGCACCGCCCCAGACTGATAGGCCGTGGTCGCCCCATCATCCTCGTAAAGCGTGAAACTGCTCGAGTTGTCGTCGGCGTAGACAGTGGCGATGAGCTCATCATGAACGGAGCCATCCGTTCGATGGCCAGCAATGTCTTTGGTTCCAGCATCCACGAACGCCTTGGGAATGATGGCGCCCGCTCGAGCATATGCTGGGAGCGTGAACACCCCGTTACGCCAGACGGGAACATCCCTGATCCACTGACCCGAACTCTCAATGCGCTCATTGGTGTGGATGTCGATCCACGATCCCACCGGTAGATAGACGTCCCGCGATCGCTCCGCCTGACCGGCCACGATAGCAATCAACAGATCCCGACCAAGCATCTTCTCATGACCCATTTCCCTGACTTCAGGGTCGTCTTGGTAGTAGTAGACCAGGGGTGGCGCCAGTGGTTCACCGAACTGGTTGGCACGATGGGCCAGTGAGTAGTAGTACGGAGCCAACTCATAGCGACGCAACAAATTCTCGCGATTGCTCGCCTGATCACCGATCTTATCCGGTGTCGTCTCGAAACAGTTGCAGAGGTTTTCCGTGTGGGGCCGAATCGGAGTGTCGAACCAGGCACTGTCCGCGAACCACTGGGTGTACAACTCATCAAGATCACTGTCCAGCATTTCTCGCCGGAAACCACCGATATCGGACCCGTAGTAGTCGACGCCAGACATAGACATATGCATCTGAGCGTTCTGCTGGCTGGCCAGAGCCTTCATCGTCGAGCCTATATCAGCGGACCACATCGCCGCCCCAGTCCGCTGGATGCCAGCGGCGCCAGTTCTGGTGAGCAAGAATGGTCTGACGGTCTCCGAGTTGCGCTCATATCCGTCAGCGACGCTCTCCGCCCACAGAAGGCCATAGACATTATGGTAGTCGGCATGCGCGTGCTTGCCTGGAAGGACGCCCGCTGTCCAATCTGCCTCGTCGTACATCTCCGGTTCACCCAGATCGAGCCAGTGGCCGAGCACCCCCTCGTCCACCAGGTGCTGGCGCTGCTCATCATGCCAAACCGCTCCTGCGGCCGGCTGTGTCCAGTCGATCATGCCACCCTTGCCCCACCAAGGGTTGCCAGTCAGATAGACCGGCGCACACGTCGGACAGCCCGCTCGAACCAAGTAGCCGCTGGCTGCCATGGCCGCATGCTCAGGGAGGTTCTGCCCGACATAGGACTCCTCAATCGGAATGATGCCCACTCCGTCTTCGGCATAATCGGCGAGTTTGGCTGCTGGATTCGGAAAAGCCCGAATGTCCCAATCGATACTACCCATGGCCGTGTCATCTGAGTTGGCAGTCACCCCACCAAACCACTGCACGTCGAGCATCGCTCCATCCACCGGAAAGGCTGACTCCCGTAGCCCTGCGATAGTGGAGTCCAACTCCGCCCAGTTGTCGAAGCCGAACTCCGAAGCCCACAGGCCAAAAGCCTTCATCGGTGGCACCGGTGGCAATCCGGTCAGTTCCATGTAGTCCTGACGCAGATCCGGCAGGTCTTCCCCAGACATGACGTACCAGCGGAGTTGATCGCCCCAGGTGCGCATGGTCCACGGATCCCCGGTCAGATTCCACTCCTGTTTGTAAATCTGGTCGACAAACAACCCATAGTTCGCATGGTTCGCGCCGACTGCGAACAAGACAGGAATTTGGGCATTGCCGACGGGGCCATTCTCATTGTCGTAGGTCATCGCATTGCCATAGTTGCCGCCTGGGCTTCGAACTCGTCCCACCCAATCGCCGTCGGCACTGCCACCAGTGAAAAACTGTTGCCCTAAGCCATAGGCGTTCTCCATTGATCCCTGACTGATGTTGAGGCCTTTCCAACCCTGAGAAAGATCAGCCGGACAAACCTCATGAAGGCGCAGTTCGGGCATTCGAGTCGTGTCGGTGACGGTGACGCAAAGACTAGTCTGATCAACCCCGATCCGCAGATCAGCAGTCTCCACAGTCGAACCAAAGACCCGGTACACGCTCGGCCCCAGGTAATCAGTCTTCTCCACCTGGGCGGTGGTGAACAGCGGATCATTAGTCCCAGGGGATGTTCCAGCTCCAGCCACCTCAAAGTGAACAAGGTCGTCGTCGAGCACCTCCACAATAAGATAACTAGAACCGAGCAGGTATTGAGTCCTCTGAATCCCAAGCGGAGACGCCGCACTGGCTTCGATCCGCGTCAAAGCGACACACGTTGCCGGCATAGTCAAAGCTGCGATCGCCACAATCAAAGGACGACGTAATCGCGAAGTAAACATGTCAAGCCTTTCGTAAGGACTGGGCGGACCAAAGGCTCCGCCCCGGGCAATTCTGAGTAGGAGGCGAGGCCAAGAACCTTGTTGCGTCTCGCCTCGCTCATTGATCTTGTGATGAGGCTTCGGGTGGCCGGATGAACCAGTCCACCCGAAGCCTCGGCAGCAGCGCCATTCTGGGGAGCACCACTATCGGGGAATCAAACCAAGATTGTCTAGATTGATACCACCGTCGTCCATGGCCCCGTACACGATTCGAACACTGTGCCTGCCAGGGGTGAGACTGGAAGGAATACACGCCGTGCCCCACTGGTCCCAAGTCCCGGTCGGTGGGAGGCTGACAGGACCCAGGCTGACACCGTCGACATAGACTGTTCGACTGGCCGAGACACTAGCCCCGTTGCTATACCGGAACCCCAGTCGCTGAACGTCAGCGGCATCGACCCAGACATCGAACTGCACTGCGTCCCCGATGGAAGCGAACTCATCGACAAACCCCGGCCCCGTGTAGCCAATATGATTGGCGTTGGTCGCCACGGTGATCTGGGTGGCGAACTCCGCTTCGTAAGCCGCTTTGTCGACCCCAGACAGGCTGATCGTTCGACTGGCGGGACTCGCGCCAACCTTGACGTAGGTGAGTTGCTCACGGGCATCCCACCACCAAGCCGAATCGACGGATGCCAACGCGGTCAGATCAGTAGCCTCGGGCAACGCCAGCCCACTGACAGTGACTGCCGCTGGCTTGGTGCCGGACACCTGGAAGGTGCTGGTGGTGGTCAGCGATGGCGCCACAACAGTGACCGAGCGCTCAGTTCGATCAGCCGCGACTTGGATGAGGCGGTGGGCTGAGGCGCTATCCTCAAAATAGTCATAGCTACTTTCTGACGTGGGATACACTCGGAACACCAGGTTGTCGTAGGCATTGACATCGTTGCGCATGGCACCGCCAAGTTCGTACTTGTTGTTCAGATTGAGCGGAATGATAGCACCCGCGCGCGCATAGACAGGGATGGTATCGACACCGGCGTAGTATTGTTTGACGCTGTCGCCGATGGCGCGGCCACCATTCCAGAAGTCGTACCACTCGCCTTGCGGTAGATAGACGTCCTTCACCGCTTGACCCTCGCTAGTGAGCGGCGCCACCAATAGTTGCGAGCCAAAGAGATACTGCTGATCGTGCCCGGCTGCGACCGAATCATCGGGAAACGCCAGACTCATCGCTCGCATCATCGGAACACCGGTGCTGGCACTGCGATCCGCCTCGGTATAGAGGTAGGGAACGAGGTTCATTCGAATGTTGGCGAACTTCGCGAAGGTGGGCACGACGCTGGAGTCCCCAGTACGAGCCTGAACGTTCCACGGAGTCCGGGCTTCCGATGGGCTCGGATCTGATTTCTCCGAGTGATACTGCATAATTGAAGAGAAGGTAGCTTGAGCGGTGGCTCGGAGATAAAGCTCGGCGCTGGGGAAGGAGCCAGTGAATCCCGCCAAGTCCCATGCCCAGAAGGGGACACCGGACTGACCAGCGCTCTGCCCCGCTCGAACTGCCTCTTGGAAAGCACCGAAGCTGGAGGACTGATCGCCTGCCCAGAAGATTGAAGAGGCCTGACCACCAGCAGTGCCGGCCCGGCTGAAGATCGCGCCATCACCAGCGGTGGCTGTCTGCACATAGGTGTTGTAGGCGGAGGTGTATTCGTTGGGATAAGCATTATGCATTTCATCCCCATGGCGTCCGTCGCTCACCGTCAGATTTCGACCGAACAACGCCTCACTGCCGTCCGTCTTGAAACCATCTACTCCCATGCCAATGAGATAGTCCCGCTTACTCATCCACCAGTCGGTCGCAGCCTGATTGGTGAAGTCGGGCACGGTGCTGTCTCCAAACCACTGACCCGTTGGAATCCGATATGGCGCACCCGTCGCATCTTTCACAAGATAGCCCTGCCTTTCGGCGTAAGCCTGATCATTGAGATGTTGTTGTGGCGCGACACTCGGATTCGAGGTAAAGTTTTGTTTCAATACTGGAATCTGCCACAGCACCACCCGAACTCCCTGATCATGAGCCTTCGCGATCATCTGCTCGGGATCACTCCATGCAGTTCCAGAGGGGAAAGTCAAGGAATCAGCACTCAGTGCCCCACTACCGTCGGTTGGCGTGTATTGGGCATCTTTCCAGACATAGAAGGTCGCTTCATCGCTCCACTGTTCGAGAACGACGACGCTATGAGGAATACCCGAACTCTCAACTTGATCAAGCCAGCCTTCGACCTCCGCCTGAGTGTTCCACTCATTCGCCGACGCCCACAGTCCGAACGCCCATTTCGGTGGCAATTGGGGCCTTCCGGCAACACTAGTGAAATCATCGAGCATCTCAGCCTGGCCACCAGTGTAGAACTGGTACCCCAAAACGGAGTCCAGACCTCCTCCAGTGTCGACCGTGAACCCGGCCATGTCGTTCAGGTGAGTCGCCAGATTGAAGATCACGTATCGATCAGTCGGGATGTAGACGCCATAACCAGTGGAGTTCGCGAAATAGGGCACCGAGTAGTAAGTGCGCTGAGTCGTACCCTGATCCTGATACTGGTTGTAGACATAGTTGTGGACGTCGGTGCCTCGATGATCGAGTCGGTCATACCGCTCACCGAACCCTTCGAAACGCTCGCCAACCGGACTCAAGAAATGATCCTCAATCTTGGTCACGGTAGTGGCGCCGTCGCTAGCCCAACCAATGTTTCGGAAGACCTGGGGATCGTATTGTTGCGTGATCAGCGTCGCCCCGTCACCTTTGTAAACCGACAAACGGTATGGATGCTTCTGAACCCTCAGAACCACATCAGTCGTGGCGATTTCCAACTGATCAGGCTGGTCAAGAACCGTGTATCCACCCATACCGACGAGACTCAGAGCCGAGCCCGTCGGTGACACTTGAACGTCGAAACCGTCAAGACGCGGAAAGGCAAAACGAATCGCGGGTGTGAAGTCACCGGCACTATCACCGGTCATAACATCAACGGAGGTGCCGTTGTCGACATAGGATGTCACGTCAGTCACCGTGCTCCACGAGGTTGTAGCGAACCTGAACGGACCGACACTGCGCTGCCCACCGCCATTGACATCTGCCCGAACGGTGTACTCAACCTGGTCCCCACGCCCAAAAGAACCCAAATTGATCACCCAATAACTATTATTGCCTGAATTGTGGTTCCAGGCAGCACCGATAGGCGTCTGATCAACCCCGTTCAGCGACCATGTGACCCAGACTGTCTGCCCTGGAGCCACCGGCCAAGTCGTCGCCCGAAGCGTCACTTCTTCACCGTCCATCGGATCACGCGGACTCCTCTCCGTCGGCTCTGTGCTGTAGAGATCATCGATACCGTACGGGCTATGCCAAACCCCTTCGAGCGCGTTGGCCTGAGCCGCCGGCGCCGCGATGAGGTTGACCATCAGCGCGCTCGCGACCAGACCAATGAGCACCGAAAGGTGAAGCTTGTGAGATCCCGCGCCAGAGGGGCGAGAGTGGAAACCGCCAAAAAGAGAAGGAATGTGCATACGAACCCCTTAGTTCAGTATTAAATTAAGTTCTAACTTATCATCGCCTTCGAACGGCTGTCAACGGAGTTTTCTCACTCACCGCTCACCACGGCCCATCTGCCTTCCGGTGCCACCATTGCTGAGTCAGGCCCAACATCAACGCGAGTGACCGGGGCCAAAGGTTGCGCCAACGGCACATGGAAACAACCCCCATGCCGAACCTCCAAGGCTCTCACTGGGCACAACGACTGCGCGGTCGCACCGCCGAAGGGACTCTCGGTGGAAGAACGCGCTCAGACGGTGTGCTCGAAGACCGACCGCAGTTCGGCCCAGCGATCGGCGCGCACGTAGACCGGGACGCGATGGCGCGGAGTTTGACTGGCGACCACCACCGGCCCCTGAACGGCCTCGCCACACCATGCGTCAACCCAGGAGCCCCTAGGCAGGTAGACCGGCCAATCGTTCGCCCCTGGCTCCAGCACTGGGGTGACCAGAAGATCGTCGCCCAGCATCCATTGCAGCGGATGCTCCCAGATGACGGGGTCATCGACGAAGTCGAAGAACATCGGGCGCATCAGGGGCTTCGATGTAGTGACGGCGGCGCGGGCCTGGGCTGCTAGGTAGGGGATCAGACGTTCCCGCAATTCCACGATCTGACGAACCTCACCAATGACTGCCGCATCACCAGTTTGCGCCGCGATGTTCCACGGGGTTCGGTCACGCGACGGGCGACGATGATGGTTGAACTCGGAGTGGTACTGCATGATCGGCACGAAAGCGCTGGCTGCCATCGCGCGGATGTACAGTTCGGCGTCGGGGGTCGGACCAGAGAAACCGGCGATGTCCCAACCCCAATACACCACCCCTGAAGCGGCGGCGTTGAGACCAGCCATGATCGACCAGCGGAAGGCCTCCCAGGTCGAATTCTCGTCACCGGCCCAGAAAGCTCCGTGGGCGGAAGAACCGGTGTACCCAGAACGAGAGAATGTCACCGGCGCCTTGCCACACTCAGACAGGAGACGACCGTAAGCGGCCGCATAGCCCACCGGATAGGTGTTGTTCTTCTCTGCGCCTCCTCGACCGTCGAGGTAGACCAGATCCGGTCCCCAGGCGTGCTCCCCACCGTCAGTCTTGAAACCGTCGACTCCGATTTCGTCCACCAGGTAGCGCCGCCGATCGGTCCACCAGCGTGCCGCTCGTTCATCGGTGAGGTCAGGCATCAAGGCCAGAGGGAACCACCAGCCGCGATTACGGTAAGGTCGCAGGCTCCCATCGGGCGCCTCCTCGGACACAAGCACTCCATCGCGAAGTGCGGCCTCAGCATCAGCCTTCGCCTGCCCCTGAGGATGAGGACGCATCTTCATCAAAGGAATCTGCCACAAATGGACCCGCACACCCTGCTCGTGCAGCGTGTCAACCATGCCCTTGGGGTCAGGCCAGGCGCCATCGGGGGGAAAACTGAAGTCGGTCAGGTGGAAGGGGGAGCCGTCCTCATGGGTCTGGTAACGGGCGTCTCGGAAGATCGTGAATGTCGACTCGTCGCTCCACGCCTCAATGACCACATTCCCGACCGGGATGCGGTGGCGCTGATGCAGGTCGATCTGACGCATCACCTCAGACTGGCTGTTCCACTCGTTGCCGGATGCCCAGAGCTTGAAGACCCATGCGGGCAGTTCCTGAGGCCGCCCAGTCTCGGCAAGAAAGGCGTCAAGCACCTCGGAGGGCATGCCCTGGTAGAAACCGACATGAAGACCGGTCTCATCCCCGCTAGGCAGGTCGGACTCAGCCTCCACCATGATCCGATCCCGGCGACTGGCTCCGATGTCGAACCAGACCCGGCGACTGGTGCGAACATGGAACCCCCATCCGTCGCCCCCGATGACATGGGCAAACGGGATCGGGAAGTAGGTTCGCCGATGCATCCCCTGGCTCTTGTACTGCTCAAAGACTTGGTTGTCGAGAGTAGCGCCCACCTGATCGAGGCGATCATAGCGTTCGCCGAAACCGACAACATGTTCGCCTGGCTTCAGAGGCAACGCGAACCTGACTCGCCAGATACGTTGGCCGTCATCCAAGACCTCGACTCCGCTGACGGCGCCATCAGTCGGCTCCCCCGGCGACACGGTCGTACTCGACCACGCGCCGACCGAATCCTCGCAGCGAATGAAGGAGGCTGCGGCGAGACGCCACTGGGCGGTACGGGTGGTGAACCAGCGAGTGACCTCAGTTTTGCGACCCTTATGGACAGCGACAAACCGATAACTGAACTCTCCGGCCGGCGGACTGGAAAGCTCCACCTGCCAACCACCGGATGTCCGATTCTGGCGAGCCTGGGCTGCAGCCAAATGGCCGCCATCAACCGACTGGCCTCGTGACGAGCGGACCACGGGAAACAAGGCCTGAATCCGTACCGGCTCCTCACCGTGCTGGATCTCCACGGTCACGCTGCTGGGCTGGCCCGAACAGCGGACGCCGAGACGGAGCTGCTCGCCTGCCACGGGATGGACGGGCCAGCGTTGCTCAGTGTCGGGAACATAGGGATGGCCAGCGCCAACGGGCCGATGCTGAATCATGACAAGCCTCTCTCGATTCCCAATGCTGGGCCAACGGCGTCAAGCTCCTGCCCCAAACGCAGGATCATGGCATGACTCCACAACAGTGGGCAGGCCACATCACCCCACCGATCCACCCAAGCGTCGCGCCGATCTGGCGCCAAGAGAAGCCCACCGTCGACCTGCTCCGGCACATCACCGTTTTCTTTCGCCTGACGAACAGCCCAGTTCAGCGTCTCGACCGCCCCCTTTTGATCGCCCTGAGCCAACCGGGCCAGCCCCAAAAAGCAAGTCAACAGGGGCCAGCGCCCGCCCCCGAAGAAGGTGTCCGCGCGGAAACGGTAGACGCCACCCTCAGCCATGAGGCAGGACTCGATGGCAGCGACCGTTCCGCGCGCGACTTCCGAGCCAGGACGAACCACCCCAAGAGGCGCGATCAGAGCCGACAGACTGCCATCGACGACAGTGCTCCCGATCCACTTGGTCAGATGGGCTGGCTCTTCAGGAGCAAGGCCCTGGGCCGCGATCAGGTCTTCGATGCTCCGCACGACAGTCTGAGCCGACTTTCGCCGAACCTCATCGAGGACACCGGAGAGGGCTGCCGAGGCCAGGCCCGCCTGAACACATCCGAGGGTCGACACATGCACCGCTTCAGTGTGCTCTTCCCACCAGTCGAAACAGGGCCTGCGCCAAGAGCTGACAAGATAGTCCACCGTCAATCTCAGAGCGCCCGCCCAGCGGTCGATGGAACGGTGATGACGGCGGGCATGAGCCGTCGCGGCCCAGACCCAGGTGCCATAACCGTCGAGCTGAAAGTTCTCCCAACCGTCCTCCACGGAACTCCCGTCGAAGCGGAAACGAGTCGGCAGCATCTGCGAGTCAGGCAGCGGATCGCCGACTCGAGCGGCCGCGACGATAGCCTCAATTCTTGATCGGCGGTCGAGCACCACCCGCGCGCACCAATCGAAGAACGCTTCCGCAGACTCCACCTCTCCGATCGCTGACATGGCGTCCGCACTGAAAGAACCGTCTCTGAACCAGCAGAAACCGCGATAGGCGAAGAAAGATTCGCAAGCCGGGTAGGCCCCGCTCGGCTGTTGGGCCTCAAGAATCACCGATCGAGAGTGTCGGATCACCGATCCGACATCCGGTGATAGTGCGTTTGTCATAACTACCTTCACTGTTCAAAGGATGCGAGTACCTGGCTGAATGATGGCCGGGTCGGGTCGACGTGAGACCCGACCCGACAAGGACTTCACTTCAGAAGCGGATCGACCTTCGTGGCTGCGGCTGCGACGGCTTCTTCAACACTGACCCGACCGGCAGCGGCTTCGGTCAACTGCTCCGTGACCAAATCCTGCATCTGAGCCTGGTTGTCGCCAATGGATGGAGACAAGGCAACCTTGTCGAGCGCGTCGAACACGGCCTGACGATTCGCCGGCGCCCCAGCCTTGAGATAGGCGCCGAGCTTGGCCTCGTCAGAGATCGGGGGCAGTTCCCACCCGGCAGCCAGGCGGGTGTCCACCATGACATCAGAACTCGTCATATACTCGACCCACTTTTGTGCGGCTTCCGCATGCTTGCTGGTCGCCGAGATCGCCATGGCGTTGGAGAACATGGCTGATGCCTTGGTTGTGTCACCGGGCTCGACCGCAATGTCCCAAGCGAAGGGGACGTCCGCCAAAGAACCGAACATCCAAATGCCAGTGTGCCACATCGCCAATTTGCCGTCGGCAAAGAGCTTCGAGTCGAAATCGGCCGTGCCTGCACCCTGCTCAGCCGTCGGCATGACTGTGCCAGACTTCTCCACCAGCCACTTGGCGGCCGCGATGCCTTGGGGCGTGTTGAAGGCGGTGTCAGTGCCGCCGGCGTTGAGGTACTTGCCTCCGGCTTGCGCGACCACCTTGTAGTACTCGTTGTAGCTGATCGGCTGATAGTCACCCCACTGACCGGCTTCCTGGTTGGTCAGTTTCTCAGCAGCGGCCTTCTCATCGGCCCAGGTCCAGTCAGCCGCCGGATAGGCGACACCAGCGGCGTCGAAAAGATCCTTGTTGTAGTAGAGCACGACGTTGGAGAAGGAACTTGGCAGGGCGTACTGTGTGCCATCGGTGGCGTAGGCCTGCGCCAAATTGGCCTGGTACACGGAGGTGTCGACCCCCTTGATCGCAGCCAGGACGCCATTGGCCTGGTACGCCTTGTAGTTGGCGTACTCGATGTCGAAGACGTCGGCGACAGTGCCGCCCGCAATGTCGGTCTGTAAAGCAGTGAAGTAGTCGGCATAAGGCAAGGTCTTGACGTCGACAGTGATTCCCGGGTTCGCAGCCTCGAAAGCGTCGACGATCTTCGTGAGGTTCGCTTCGTTGGCCCCGGCCGAGATGAAGTTGGTGTAGGTGATGGTGACATCCTCACTGCCCGCAGTGGACGACGTGCCGCCGGGCGTGCCGTTTGAGCAGGCCGCCAGGCTGAGTCCGACAACGGCGGCGAGGCCGAGACGGACGAGATGGGTGAGACGTGACATGACAGGGTTCCTTTCTAGAGATTTCCTATTTGATGCCTGTGTTGGCGACGCCCTGAATGACGTACTTCTGGGCGAAGAGATAGATGGCGAGCATGGGCAGAATGGAGACGATCGAACCGGCCATCATCACATCCCAGCGTGTGGTGTACTGACCCTGAAGACCGGCCAGAGCCAGCGGCAAGGTCTTCAACTCGTTGGAGCGGAGGATGATCAGGGGCCACAGGAATGAATTCCATGAGTTCATAAAGGAGAAGACGGTCAAGGTGGCGATCGACGGCCCCACCAGGGGAAGGATGATCCGGGAGAAGATCGTCAGATGGCCAGCTCCGTCGATACGAGCGGCTTCGTCGAGTTCGCGGGGCAGCGAGTTCATGGCTTGGCGCAGCAAGAAGACACCAAAGGCACTGGCGACGGAAGGCAGGAGGACCCCGAGGTAGGAGTCGACGAGGCCGAGATTGCGCATCTGCACGAACAGCGGAACCAGCAAGACCTGCATGGGGATCATCATGGTCGCCAAGTAGAGGGCGAAGACGATGCTGCGACCGGGGAAGGGCATGCGCGAGAACACATAGGCCGCCATCGAACTGGTGATGATCTGCAACACCGTCGTCGCCACGGCCAAACCCAGGGAGTTCGCGATGATCCTGGCGAAGGGAGTCTTCCGGAACAGTTCGGCATAGGCGGCGAAGGAGGGATTGTCCGGAATGAGTTCCGGTGTGGCCGACATCCCCACCCCTGAGCTGACCGAGGTCGACAAGCTCCACAGGAAGGGGAAGAACATGACACACGCGCCAAGGATCAAAGCGACCAAAAGAACGGCCTTCCAGACCGGGCGGCGTCTGATCGGTGGCGTAGTCGATGATGGGTTCTCGGCGCCAGGGGTCCGACCGCGAGACCAAGCCGGTCTCTTTGCGGCAGTGGCTTGTCGCTGATCAGGCATAATTCACCCACTTCCGCTGACCAATCATCTGAACGACAGTGACGAGTAGAACCAGGAGGAAGAGCATCCACGACAGAGCCGAGGCTGTGCCCGCCTGTGAATAGCGGAAAGTCAGGTCGTAGACGCGCTCGACAACCACTGTCGAGGCGCCGGCCGGGCCACCGCCGGTCATGGCATACACCTGATCGAAGACCTGGAAGCCGTTGATGAGGGAGATGACGGTGACAAAGAAAGTGCTTGGAGTGAGCATGGGGAAGGTGATGTGCCTTAGCCGTGCCCACCAGCCGGCTCCATCGACTCGGGCCGCCTCGTAAAGGTCCTGCGGAATGGACTGGAGCCCGGCGAGGAGAATGACCATGACGAACCCGAGGTCCTTCCAGGCGGAGGCCAGGATGATCGAGGGAAGCGCCCAGTGAGGGTCGGTCCACCAACCAGGCCCCTGAACACCAACCAAGGACAAGAGATAGTTGGCGACGCCACCGGACGGATTGAGGAGCCAACGCCACACCAAGGCGACCACGATCCAGCTCGTGACCACCGGAAGGAAGTAGACACCTCGGAGGAAGTTGCGGAAGGGCACCGCCGAGTTCAAGGCGATGGCTAGCCCCAGACCACCGACATAGACCAGTGGAAAGTAGCCGACGATGTAGAGGACGGAGTTGAGGAAGGCTCGCTGCGTCAACGGATCATGAATCAAGTCGATGTAGTTCCCGACCCCGACCCAGGTCATGTCGGACAGAAGATTCCATTTGTGGAACGACACCCACAAAGCCGAGAACATCGGGTAGACCGTGAAATAGACCAGCGGAATCGCACTGGGAGCCAAGAACAGGATGATGATCAAGGCATACTTCACCCGACTGGCGCGACGTCCTCGCCGAGCGGCGCCTGCGCTGCAGGAGCCCTTGGTCCGATCAAGAGATCCGGCGACTGGACTCATCGAAGCGGAGGACAGACCGACGCTCATGATCGACGCCTCAGGTCACTCGACGAGCCAACGTCAGTCAGACGTTGACGAACCCACTCGCCCTGATCACCCGACACCCCTTGAGCGTCGAAGGGAGTGCCCAAGACCAAACAAGCAGCGCCTTGAGCCCAGCGGTCGTCCTGCCAGGTCTCGACCGCCACAGGCACACCCCGTCTGGCTGGCACCACGGCTGATCGGAAGGCTGGCTCGAAGCCATACATCCAGTGTCGCCAAGCGGCCACGCCCTCGCCGAGCACAATCACCACCTCGGGATCGATGGTGTTGACCACGCCTGCCAGCGCCCGGCCGAGTCGGCGCCCGGCCTGAGTGAGAATCTCCTGAGCACGGGCATCACCGTGGTCGGCCCGAATGCGTAAGGCGTCAATACCTTGTTGAGAACCGATGACACCAGCCGATCGAGCGCTGTTGACCAAGCCTTGTTGACCAATCACCGCCTCCAGGCACCCTTGAGCGCCACATTGGCACAGCGGTCCACCTTCCACGGTCGGAATGTGCCCGATCTCTCCGGCAGCGCCTGAGTGCCCCCTGAACACCGCTCCGTCAATGATCAGACCAGCGCCGACACCAGTGCCAATCGTCACGACCAGCGCGTCAGCATGACCCCGAGCCTGTCCATAAAGGACTTCGGCGGTCGCCAAAGCATTGACATTATTGTCAACCAAAACTGGCAGGTCGAACTCGTGCCGCAAGGTAGCGCCGACAGGAACGCCATTCCATCCGAGCTGAGTCGATTCGACTGTGCCGACGCTTTGCTGGTCGACACTGCCCGGAACGGCAAGTCCGATGCCGAGCAGGCGCGGACTGACGCCGCCTTCGATGAAGCCACGAAGGATGGCCGTCAGCGCGACCAAGGAACCGGGCGCTGATGCTCGAAAAGGCTCCGTGGCGGACCTCAGGACTCCTCCGTCGATACCCGCTTCGACGACGGTGACATGATCCGCCGCCACTTTGGCACCGATGACACTGCCCGCCGCTGATGCTAGACCGAGCAAACGAGCCGGGCGACCGCCCTTCGAAGGCGAACTCTCCAGCTCAGTGATCAGGCCATCGTCGAGCAGACCCTTGGTCACCTGTGTCACCAAAGCGGGTGAGACACCCAGAACTCGCGCAAGGTCTGTTCGCGAAGCAGGACCATGACCACCAATGAAAGTCAATACAGCAGATCTGGTCATGTCTGCCTTCGCCGAGAACTGCATCGTCACCACTTACTTTCTTTGTAAATAAAGTAAGTACATCCTAAGGAGAACTTTGAGCCACGTCAACTCCTTGGGTCACGCTTTATCACGGTTATGAGCGTCAAACTATCAGTTAATTATCATGATTCTCGACCCTTAGTTTCTTTATTCGGGAAAAAACGAAATCCTCTTCTCCACAATCTTCCAGAAAATGCGACAATGAGCGCGAGAGTCAAGTAAAGGAGACGGGGTGAAACCACACACAGCCCAGGCCGACATCACACGATCTGCCATCCTCGCCCACGTCAGCACCAGGCACGGCTGCTCCAGAGCTCAACTCGCCCGGGAGCTTCGGGTCTCCCCCGCCCTGATCACCCAATACACCCGGGACCTGATCGCTGACGGCCTACTCGTCCCCCTCGCTCACGAGGCGTCCCGCGGCGGTCGACCGGCCCAACTTCTCGGTTCAGCCACGACCACGGGTGACGCGATCGGATGCAAGGTGGCAGCCGACCACATCACCATGGTTCAGGTCCGCGTCGACGGGATGATCACCCGCGCGGACACTCTTGCCTTCGAGGCGACCGCTGGAGCCGCCGTCCAACACTTAGGCGCCGCGCTGCACGCCTTCATTGAGCAGACCCCGACCGGACGACTGCTCGGAGTGGGAGTCGGCGTGCCAGGCGATGTCGACGAGCAAACAGTGGGGACTGTCGATTCGACCCAACTGGGTTGGCGAGGGCTGCCGCTTGGCGACTCACTCCGCCGCAAACTCGGCCTGCCGGTCATCGTGGAGAACAACGTCACAGCCCTGACGATCGCCGAGGCTCTCTATGGACCCGGCCTCGGTCATGACAACCTCCTCGTCGTCACCATCGGGACAGGCGTCGGCGCAGGCATCATGTCGAACGGAAATCTCCTGCGCGGCCGCAGTGGCGGAGCCGGTGAGATCGGTCACCTCCCGATTCAGGAGAATGGTCCCCTCTGCCAGTGTGGCGGTCACGGCTGCCTTGAGGCCGTCTTGGGCGAAAGAGCCTTGACGCAGCAGGCCCGCGAGACTGGCCTGATCAGGTCGGATGCCAGTATTGACGCAGTCCGCGATCTAGCGGACCAGGGTGACCCAGCCGCCCAGCAAATATTCATCGACGCTGGCCACACCTTCGGGCGAGCGATGGCTGGCGCAGTCAACCTTCTCGACCCAGAAGTGCTCATACTCCTCGGGGAAGGTATGTTGGGCTGGCGTCACTGGATCCCAGGCTTCGAGCCAGCATTCCGGTCGGCCCTCATCCCACGCAATCGGGCTATACCCGTTGTGGCAGAGACCCTTCAAGATGAGCGGTGGGCTCAAGGCGCCGCCTCGTTAGTGCTATCGACCCCTTTCGACACTCAGGAGCACAGCGGGGAACAAGGACGCCTCATCCGGCAACGGTTCCTCAAGCCATGAGCCGCCACGCAGGCGCGCTTGGCCATGCCGCGACAACCCCGCCCGCCACGACACGACGGGCAAGCAGGCAGAGTACGGTTGGGTGTGTCGTTGGCGGCGAACCCATGAAGGAGACATCCATGACCTACGATTTCGACACCATCCTTGATCGACGCGAGACCAACTCGCTGAAGTGGGACGTGGCTGAGGGCGAACTGCCCATGTGGGTGGCTGACATGGATTTCCGAGCCGCCACCGAAATCACGGAGGCGGTGGTCAAGCGGGCGGCGACGGGCGTGTTCGGGTACTCCATCGTTCCAGCCGAGTTCCGTCGGGCAGTCTCACGATGGTGGACCACCCGTTATGACTGGGCGGTCGATCCAGCTTGGGTCGACTTCTGCGATGGCGTGGTTCCGGCTATCTCCTCACTTGTCCGCACCCTGACCGCTCCTGGTGAGGGTGTCGTCGTTCAATCACCGGTGTACAACTGCTTCTATTCCTCCATCCGCAACTCTGGGCGTACCGTGCTGGTCAACGACCTGTTGTACATCGATGGTCGTTTCCGGATCGACTGGCCCGACCTCGAAGCCAAGCTGGCCGACCCGAAGGCGCGGGTTCTCCTTTTGTGCAACCCACAGAACCCGACCGGCGACCTCTGGACCAGCGCGGAACTGGCTGATCTGGGCGCGCTCGCCGCCGCTAACGACGTCGTGGTCATCGCCGATGAGATTCATTGCGATATCACAGAGCCTGGCGTCCGTTACCAACCCTTCGCCGCAGTTGACGCCGTGTGCGAACAGAACTCGATCACCCTGGTGTCCCCCACCAAGGCCTTCAACATCCCCGGTCTCCAAACCTCTGCCGTGATCGCCGCCAACCCTGAACTACGTGAGCGCGCCATCGCTGGGCTCAATCGCGATGAGATTGCCGAACCGAACGTCTTCGCCGTCGAGGCTGCCGTCACGGCCTACACCGTCGGTGTCGAATGGCTCGACGAAATGCGTCACTATGTCTGGCGCAATCGGGCGCGACTAGAACAGTTCGTCGCCGAACAGATCCCCGATCTCCATGTCATCCCGAGCCAAGCCACGTACCTGGCCTGGATCGACTGCGGCGGGCTGGGCGAAGACAGCCAAGACTTCTGCGCCTTCCTGCGCCAAGAGACTGGGTTGGTGCTGAGCGCGGGTGAGATCTTCGGCGACAATGCTCACACCTTCGTGCGGATGAACCTGGCCTGCCCGGCGACCATGCTCGACGATGGCCTCGACCGGCTCTACCGTGGCGTCGCCGCCTGGAAGAAGCGCTGACCGTTCAGTCAGCGTCCACCCCAACCGAGGCGGCGATGTCGTCAACCCTGGACGTGGTCAGCTCCGCCCCAAGGTGGCGACCATGATCGCCTTGATCGTGTGCATCCGGTTCTCGGCCTGATCAAAAACAATCGAGGCGGGCGACTCGAAAACCTCGTCTGTGACCTCCAGCCCATCCTCGATGCCCGCCAATCGCAGAATCTCGCCACCCATAGTGGTGCTCTGATCATGGAAGGCGGGCAGGCAATGCATGAACTTGACGTCTGGGTTGCCCGTCGCGGCCATCATCTGGGCGGTGACCCGGTAGGGCATCAGCATGGGAATGCGTTCCAACCACACCTCCTTGGGCTCACCCATCGACACCCAGACATCGGTGTAGATGAAGTCGACCCCCGCGACACCCTCGGCGACATCACTGGTGACAGTGATCCGCGCGCCCGACTCAGCCGCTATGGCGCGGGCCTGTTCTTGAACATGCGGCCAGTTCTGCAGCGACTGGGGGGCGACGATGCGCACATCCATGCCCATGATGGCCCCAATGGTCAGCAGTGAGTTGCCGATGTTGTAGCGCGAGTCACCGACGTAAGCAAAGGACAATTCGCGTAATGGCTTGTCGCAGTGCTCTTTCATGGTGAGAAGGTCGCAGAGGGATTGCGTCGGATGCCACTCGTTGGTCAATCCGTTCCACACGGGCACACCGGCGTGTTTGGCCAGCTCTTCGACGATGCGTTGGCCGTTGCCACGGTACTCGATGCCGTCATACATCCGCCCCAGCACCCGCGCCGTGTCGGCGATCGACTCCTTGTGACCGATCTGGCTGGAGACTGGGTCGAGATAGGTGGTGTGCGCGCCCTGGTCGTAGGCCCCGACCTCGAAGGCGCAGCGCGTGCGAGTGGAGGTCTTTTCGAAGATCAAGGCGATGTTCTTGCCCGTCAAATGGCGGCGTTCGGCGCCCGCCTTCTTGGCCGCCTTCAGTTCCGCCGCCAGGTCGAGCAAGTAAGTCCACTCGTCAGCAGTGAAGTCGATTTCCTTGAGGTAATGGCGTCCGCGCAAGTCCATGATGCTCCTTTCGAGGAAACACCAACCTTACCGTGTGTCAGGCCTGGTCGAGCACCAGGCCTGATTGGATGGTATCGCCTGATAGGGACGCAGCTCAATGACGTTGTCGTCGCGCAGACTGACCTCCACTTGAGCGCCGGGGGTGTCGAGCTTCAACCGACGTCGAATGGCCGCAGGCAGCGATATGGTGCCACGAGAGCTGATGGAGACGAACACGGGTGCGATTGTCATGGAATTACTATAAGCTGCCTTTACCGAATAACGGAATTTCTGCAGCCATCCACCTACTACCCAGATCATCAGACAGCCAATCAGATTCCACCGCCTGGGTACACTGGTCGCGGAAAGGATGACACAGACCATGGCCCGTGGATTGACCCATCACCCCCACACAGACACTGGCGCCGAGTTGGCGCCAGAAGCGCACGCCATTGTGCGCACCGGAAAAGCGCTGCTGAGTTGTGGCGCCGAGACCTACCGGGTGCGGCTTGGCATGGAGCAGGTCGCGGCTGCCATCGGGATCGAGTGGCTCCAATCCCATGTCACCTTGTCAGAGTTGACTGTCACCTTGTTCAAGGGGGCGAGTTTCCGCACCCAAGTCGGCAATGTCCACTCGGTCGGCGTCAACGGCGACAAGCTGTCGCAACTCGAACGAATGACCGCCGAACTGGCCAGCGGGAGCACGCCACGTCAGGTCGAAGACCGGCTCGACACCATCGACGCCCGGGAGAAGTTGTACGCGCCTTGGCTACAAGCCTTGTGTGCCGCGATCGCCTGCGTGGCCGTGGCCTTTCTCAACAACGCCTGGTCGGTCGAGATCGCCGGCGTCTTCGTCGGAGCCTTCCTGGGGCAGTTCCTCAAAGCCCTGTTCGGCAAGGCTCGTATCAATGTCTATCTGACCACCATGATCGCCGCCCTCCTGGCCGCCTTCGTCTATATGGGCGTGACCGCAGGGCTGAGTTGGCTCGTCCACGACACCTCCACCCACGGAGCAGGCTTCGTGCCCGCCTTGATCTTCCTCGTGCCCGGATTTCCGCTGGTCAACGCCCTGCTCGACTTGGTCAAAACCGACATGACCGCAGGGCTGAGCCGCTTGGCCTATGCCTTCATGATTCTGGGTTCCGCCTCGGCCGCCCTGCTGGTGACCGCCTGGATCGGTGGAGCCTCGCCCGATCCCCTGCCGCCACCGGCCCTGCCTGGTCCGGTGTGGTGGGTTCTGGCGCTGGTCGCGTCAGGGGTGGGCGTGGCTGGTTGGTCCGTCATGTTCAATGTCGGTCGGCGCGGCGCGGTTCTGGCCGGTTGTGTCGGGCTGGCCGGGAACGCTGTTCGCCTGGTCATGCTCGACCTGTGGGCGGCCCCCGCCTGGCTGGCCGCCATGATCGGCTGCCTGGTCATCGGCGCGCTGGCCACCGTCTTGGGCTTGCACAACAAACTGGCTGGTGTCACTCTTTGCGTTCCGGCCGCCCTCATCATGGTGCCCGGCGCATCGGCCTACCGAGCCCTCACCTTCTTCTCCGAGGGCAATTTCGCCGACATGACCACCAACGCCTCATTGGCCATCTTCACCATCGTCGGCATGGCCATCGGGCTCAGCCTGGCACGGATCCTGTCCAACCAGACCTGGATATTCGACCAGCGCCGGGCGTTGGGGGCGTGACCAGCTAGCGGCTCCCACGCCGACTGCGTATACCGCCGGCCATCAAGACGGCGCCCATCACAGCGAAAACCAGACCCACCGCGCCGAGGCCCGCTCCCGCCAGGGGTGACCACCCAGCACCAACCAAGCTTGTGCCACCGGTGTGTGCGACCGGGGGATCGCTTCGAACTGGAGAGGACGGTGTCGGCGTCGGCTGTGTCAGCGGCGGCGGCGTCGTCGCGACCTCGGTGACGGCGAAGACCACATCGTCGACCTTGTCGCCCTCCGCATCGTTTTGACGCACCACCACCTGGGTGACCAAACCGGGAGCGGGGCCGACGTGAACCTGAACGAGAAAAACCCGTTGATCGTAGGTGTAGCCCGCGCGCGCAGGGTCGATGATCTGCGCCAACTCATACTCATAAAGACCCGCTTGGTCATAGGCGATAGGGCCCACGGTCACGACCTCGTCGCCGCTCATGCTGAACCGGTACTCCTGAGAGTCCTCCCCTTCCGGCATCGGATCACCCGGCCTGGTCGCGGTGAGCCTGTAGTCGAACACACCGTCGTCCGCAGGATCAGAGCTGGTGAACGCTTGGCCCACGTCGAGACTGACCGAGCTCGCCGCGTAGGCTGGCGACGGCAAGAGGAGCATAGCCAACGACACCGTGGCGAGCGCTCCCACCACTTTTCCCACCCAACTTCTCATCATCAGACCAGACCTCGTTCCAGGCCTCTTCGGCCCCTAGTGCGTGCTCTTTGTTTGAGGACCACCACAACCACCGCTGCCACCCCGACCAGCAGTGCCACCACTATCCATGGGCCAGCGCTTGCCAACAAGTCGACTCGTGCGTCCACACCCGCGCCGTCACGTGAAAACTCAGCCTCGGGGCGAGCGAAGGCGTCGACAAATGACTGGTCGGTGAGGACTGCGACCAGGATGTCTCGGCCATTGGTCGACGATGATGAACAGGTCGTCAGCAAGACCAGGCGATCGCTGGCGTCGACCCCGACATCCCTGACATGTGTCGCTTTGGCGATGAGACTGTCAAGCACCGACTGTCGCTGGGTGTCGCCGACCGCTGCGGTGAAGACATCCTGGTCATAAGCGTCTGTATGAATGAAGGCGAAGAATTCAATCCCATGGTCGGCGTCGTCAAAAAAAAGATTGCCGAATCGATGGGTGTCGAAGGTCGCCTGGTCGGCGAAGGTCCCAATGTCGCCGAACATCGCGTTCTTCTCCATGTGGTGCCCGTAGAGAACACTGTTGAAATCCCCGAAATGCGGATCGTTCTCGTAGTCCAAAAAGATCGATCCGCTCAGGGAGTACTCGCCCTCAGCGCTCGTGTTCACATATTTCAGATTGTCCGACCCTTGGGCCACCGGGTAATCGATGTTCGTCCCGTAGACCGTCAGCCAAGCGAAGACATCCGGGTTGATGGAGCGCAACTGACTGAAGCTCTCACCCTCGTCGACGGTCGGCTTCCAGATGGCGTGACGGGTCGCATCAGCCTCTCGGTGGATCTGATCCGAGTCCCACAGCGCGTACCCGGCGAAAGCCACTAGCAGCAGCACAGCTGTCAACGTCGCCATGTCGATGACATGACTCGTCCATCTGACAACGGCTCTGCCAGCGGCTTTCGCCCGAATACTCACAATGGGCCTCTTCCTATGTCAACCGACTCAGGCCTCAGCCTTGGCGCGACGACGCGACCGCACCACCACATAGCCAGCGAACCCGATCACGGCCAGACCGATCATCACGATATAGGGCAGATTGTTCGCGCTGATGCCCGTGATCGTCACGGTCTTGTAGGTGTTGGTGAAAGCGGCGACGTTGGAGCCGGAGGCGGTGTACACAGCCGACGCGGTTCCAAGACCAAGGAGCTGCCCGACAGTCGCAGTGTTGTTCGCACCGATCACGCCGCCTTTCACACTGGTGAGGTTGGTGGGCACATAGCTTGGCGTGTAATCAGCCGTTGCGGCCTCCTCCACCTCAACCTTTGTGCCGACAGGGGTGTCGACGAAGACCAAGGACTGACCATGCTTCAGCTTGATGTTCTCAGCAGTGGCGGTCGTGAAGCTGATCTCATAGTTGCCGTCGACTTCGCAACCGGTGCCACAGTTGGCAGCGGTGGTCACCTTGGCGCCAGTGCTATCGACCACATAGGCCTTGTAGACGGTGTCCGTAGCAGTGACAGTCACCGGATTCGTCACCTTCACCGAGAAGTCAAAGTAGCGGGTGGTGTCACCCAGAGCGCCGGCGACAGTCTTGCTCACCTTCAGGTTCGGGTTGGTCGCGTTTCCGGCGTCTGTCCTCGTGTAGGTGTTGGTCCAGTCCATCTGTGAATAGTCGCCCGCGACAGACGGTTTGCCCCCCAGCGTCGGATCCACCTTCGTGTCGACGACGTCGCTCGCCACGTCTTTCGCCTTGAGCGTGGTGGTCAGCGCGCCGGCATAAAACGTGCCGTTCGCGTCCTTGTACACATAGACGGTGAGCTCGTATGCCGCAGTCGAATACGCCATATCATCGCTGAAGGGAGAACCGGTTTTCTCGGTATAGGTGTCCTGTTTTTCTGTCACGCGGTAGGTGTAAACACCCTCGTGCGGCCAGGTGATTCCGGCCAGGATGTCGGTCGTCTCTTTGGACACTGTCTTGGCGCCGTCGCCGGTCGAGCCATTGTCCGAGGACGACAGGGTGACCGTCTTGGCGTCGATCGTTGGCATGGTAGTCAGGTCACCGGCCGCGGTGCTCCCGTTCAGTGACACCTTCGTAAGCTCGAAGGTGAAGGTCGCGTCGGGCGTGGGGGTGTTGACCGGCATCACCAGATTCTTCGTGGCCACAGCCTTGACCGGGTTGGTCGCCGTGCCTCCTGTGACCACGTTGTTCCCATCGACCACATTCTCGGCCATGGCGGGTGCGGTCAGGCTCAGACTCATGGCCACCGCGATGGCTAGCCCTGTCGCTACGCCATATAGGGTTCTCCCTGTTTTCAACTCATTTCCTCTCTCGTAGTTGTTGAATTGTCAGTCTTGGATGCGCTGCCACGTTCTCCTCGTCCAGCGCGGGTGAAGCGTCGTCAGATGCCGCGTCCACGGATGATCATCATCACCTTCCCCCGTAGATCATCGGCGTCGACGCAACCGTAGATGCGACTGTCGGTGGCGCCGTCACGGGCATCACCCAGAAGGAAGACCTGCCCTGGGGGCACGGTCAGCGGGAAGCCCACCCCGTCGCTGTAGCGCGGTGTGGCTTGATAGATCTCTGGCTCTTGTTGGAGAGATCCGTTAACCACCAAGCCGTCTTCGGTGATATCAACAGTGTCGCCAGCGGCGGCGACGACGCGTCGTACCTGGGATTGACCCTCGTGCTCGACAACCACAGCGTCTTGCGCCTGGTAGCCACCCGGGGCGTAGCGGTAATACACCACCAAGTCACCGTCTTCGACGGTCGGGACCATACCCGGCTCGTGATAACGGATGATGCCGAAAACGAAGATGAAGGCCAAGACGAAAACCGTCACGATGGCAGCGACCTTGAGTCCCAGATGCAAAAGATCCTTCGACAGCGAGCCTGGTCGCTCCTGCGGTGGCAATGCCCGCGCAGGCGTGGCGTCGTGGGCCATGGGCGGCGGGGACGCCACTGATGTCGGTGACGCCGGCGCGCCAGCCGGGACTGCGGTCACTTCACCCATGATCGCCTCCGCATGAGCACCAACAAGAGTAGAATCGTGCCGGCGAAGCCGACCAGGGGGGTCAAACTGGCCGCCTCCGCGGAACCGGGCCCGACCCCCGCTGGCACCGGTATCACCACCGGTTTCAGGCCGTCCTTTTTCGCTTTCTCAAAGGTCGTGATGGCGTCTTGGAGGTCTTTGGTCGCCTGGTCGACATCCACCTGACAGACTCCATCGGCGTCAAGAACACACTGGGCCGCCTCCTTCGCAGCGTTCAGAGCATCCAGTTCAGCCTGGGTCACCCACGTGTTCCAGGGGTCGACATCCGTCCCGTCAGTGCTGACCTTGACCCCGGTGGGCGCGGACGTGGCAGTCGTGATCGCTCCGGCGAGCGCCGTCTTGTCGACCGCTTTCGTTCCAAAGGCGCGGATCTCACTGACCGCGACCGCTTCCGCATCCATCTGATTGAGGGCGGGATTGACGATGCACTTCACTTGTAGGCGCACATAGCGGGCTTGAATATCGGTCAAGGAGATGGTGACCGTCTGCGTGGTTCCAGTGCCACCCAATCCTGACGAAGAGAACGACACCGGAATCCAGCCCTCCATACCAAAATCAGAATTGATCGCTGCCTGCGGCACCCCCGTAGCGAAATAGCCCCCATTCTGGTTGACCGCCTCACCATTCGGCCAGGTGTCACCGACGTCAGGATGGATCCACATGAGAACCTCCGAGATTTGTTGGTGCTCCCTCCCGCTGCGTTTATCCAGCTCAATCTGGGTGATATCCATCAACTCGCCGTAATCGAGATCAATGAAGTAGGGTTGCTTGACAGGGCTGCCACTGCCATTGCTGCCGCTGCCGTAGTTCGAATGCCAATACGTGGTGGTGCTCCCATCGGTGAGATCTCCTGGATCGGTCTTGTCGCCACCGGCCGCCGTGTACCACGACTGCGTGCGAAACCGATCAAGTGGCATCTCGTTGTTCACTGCCTTATTGAAATCGACAGTGGCCTTGGCCAAAGCTGCCGTGGCCGCGTCAACCTCAGCCTGAGTGACCTCCGTGCTAGTCAACACCGCGTTCGCCGCAGCCTGAGCGTCCGCCAAAGCCTTGAACTCAGCCGCCGTCGCCCACTTCACCCCCGATGCGACATCACACCCATCCTCACTCTTGGCAACATCGACCTGCGCCGCCTGAGCCGCCGACAACGCTGACTCCAACGCAGTCTTGCTCGGCTTCGTGCCAGCCTCCTTCGCATTGTTGAAGGTCGTGATCGCGGCCTGCAGTTTCGCGGCAGCATCGGCGACGTCCGTCTGACAGAGACCATCGGTCCCATAGGCGCACTCGGCCTCTTCCTTCGCAGCGTTCAAAGCGTCCAGTTCGGCCTGGGTCACCCACTGTTTGGCCGGGTCGACATTCAACCCATTCTCGGCGACCACCACACCCGTCGGCGCAGCCGCCGCCGCGTCAAGAGCCGTCTTCAAGACGGACCTATCAGCCGCCTTCACCCCGAAGGCGCGAATCTCACTGACCGCGACAACGGCAAGAGTGTTGTTCGGGGGATCGACGCAGGTCACCTCAAGACGCACGTAGCGAGATTCAACACCAGCCAGGTCAATGGCGACCGTCTGCGTCTGGCTGGAACCACCCAATCCGACAGTCGGCGGATCCTCAACCTCAACCCAGCCATCCGGTTTAAAGTCCTCTTCAATGTCGGACTGGGCCACCCCAGCGATGAAATAGTTATCGACCTTCTGGCCATTCGGCCACAGGTCACCGACCTCAGGATGAACCCAGACGCGGACGTTCGAAATCTGCTGCGGGGTCCTCCCGCTACGTTTGTCCAGCTCAATCTGGGTGATACTCATCAACTCGCCGAAGTCAAGATCAACGAGATGAGGGCCCGCCGCGGTCCCACCACTGCCACTAGTGCCAGTACTGAAATTCGAATGCCAATAGGTAGTGGTCTGCCCGTCGTCAAGATCCCCGGGTTCAGTCTTGTCGGCGCCTGCCGAATACCACGATTCCGTGCGATAGCGGATGAGCTTCAGCACGTCGTTCACGGCATTGTCGAAGTCAGTGGTGGCCTTCACCAAAGCTGCTGTGGCCGCGTCGATCTCGGATTGAGGGACATCTGGGGTGGCGAGCACCGCGTTGGCCGCGGCCTGAGCGTCCGTCAGAGCCTTGAACTCAGCCGTTGTCGCCCACTTCACCCCCGACGCGACATCACACCCATCCTCACTCTTGACAATATCAACCTGCACCGCCTGCGCCGCCGACAACGCCGACTCCAACCCAGCCGTGTACGCCGGGCCAGTACCGAAGGCGCGGATCTCGCTGACGACAGTAAAGGTAGGAGTCTCCGCCGGTGGGTTGACGCACGTCACCTCAAGACGCACATAACGTGATTTCACATCAGTCAAGGGGATGCTGACCGTCTGAGTGGTGCCAGAACCACCCAGACCGACAGGCGAGAGCCCGGTGACCTCCTCCCAACCAGCGTCGTCGAAATCGGAAGCAATAGCCGTCTTGTCTGCATTCGCCGCGAAATAATCGGTCACCGACTGCCCATTCGGCCACGTCGCCCCTGTGTCACCATGAATAAACACGCGAACTTCAAAAATCTGATAACCCGTACCGCCTGCGCGTTTGTCCAACTCGATCTGAGAGATGTCCTTGACTGTTCCGTAGTCAAGATCAATGTAGTAGGGTCCCGCAGCCGTCGAGCCGCTACCGACACCCCAGTTCGAATGCCACCAAGTCGCAGTGCTACCGTCAGTGATGTCCGTGGCCTGCAACGAGTCGGTTGCCCCCCCGGTGTGCCACGATTCGGTGCGAAAACGCTGCAGCTTCAACTCTGGGTCACTGGCGAGCGTGACAATGGAGTCGTCTTCTTCCGTCGGGTCGGCGAAACTTGACGAACTGTGGCTTATTCCTGCCATGCCCACACACATGACCAGCAATATGAAAGCATAGAACCGCTTTCGCTGTTTCATGTCGCTCCATTCCCCTCATGCCATTGCCCCCCGATGGCAGTCACATTGCGAGACACAGTCATCGTCACGTCTCCGCGAAACCGGTCACGCTGCTGGTTGCTGCCTGTTGGCTATATTATTGAACCATTATTCCGAATAGTCAATTCGTGAATACTTTTTGCCTCTTAACCCTGCCACCAAGCTATGGCAGACTGAGGCAGTGAGTTCTGTAGAGCCTCGGCATATCGCCCGCCCCGACAGCGAAGACTGCCTCCATATCATCTTTGTGTGTTGGGGCAACATCTGCCGTTCTCCAATGGCCGAACGGGTCGCGCAGAAAATGGCCCAAGACGCTGGGCTCACCACTGTCCATCTCACATCGGCAGCCACATCCAGCGAAGAGATCGGCAACCCGATCGACCCTCGTGCGGTCCATGTGTTGCAAACCCATGGGTACCGATCAGATGGCCACCGGGCCCATCAGATCAGCGCCAAGGAGATTCAGCAAGCCGATCTCGTCATCGGTATGGAAAGGCTCCATCTCGACATCATGACGCGCCGCCTGCCCGGCGCCACCAACCTGGCCCTGATCACCGATTTCGATCCGAGCAGTGATCACGACGACATCGACGACCCTTGGTCCGGTCCGCCCGACGGATTCACCATAACGCTGAACCAGATCGAAGCCGCCATGCCAGGCGTGCTGGACTGGGCGCGCCACCACCGCTGAACAGTGTCGACCCCTGCTGACCTGGGCTGTGGCGGTCACAAGTGTGCAAAAGGTGGGCCTTCACCAGGTGAGAATGATCGGTTGCCCTAGTTGTGACGCCATATCCACCCACAATAGGGACATAACCCGTACAACAAACGCTCAAGGGGGCTCATGCCCATGAGTTTTGCTCACTTACGACCTCTACAATGACTGGCGTGGTTGATCTTGATCAGTTGGGGCTACCTGCCTTACCCCAGGCCTTGCCCCGACCGACTGTCGACGCACACACTCACTTGGACTCAGTTGAAGAGCGTACTGGCTTGTCAGCCGATCAGTCATTGGAGATCGCCGATGCTGTCGGCATTCACTGGGTGATCGAGGCGGGCGACACTGCGGCCGACTCGGCCTGGGGCGAGGCCTTGGCGCGCAGTCATCCCCAGGTCGTCGCCTGTGTGGCTCTGCATCCCAACGAGGTGGCCCGCCATCCGCAGCGCTTCGAAGAGGACTTCGCCGCCATCGCACGGCTGGCCAAAGCGGGGGACCATGTGCGGGCGATCGGTGAGACGGGGCTCGACTACTACCGCACGACCGATCCCGTAAGTCAGGCCAGCCAACGTGCCGCTTTCGCCCGACATATTCAACTGGCCTGCTCGGTCGGAAAAACCCTGATGATCCATGACCGCGACGCGCATGACGACGTGTTGGCAGTCCTGGACGACTCGTCGAAGCCGCCGCGCGTCGTGATGCACTCCTTCTCCGGTGACTCTGATCTGGCGCAGGCCTGCGTCGAGCGTGGCCACTGGCTGAGTTTTCCTGGGGTGATCACCTATAAGGCCAACCATCATCTGCGCCGGGCCCTGGCTGTGACCCCGGACGACAAGATCCTGGTTGAGACGGATGCCCCCTTCTTGACGCCGGTGCCCGCGCGCGGTCGGCCCAACGGCCCCTACCTGGTCGCTCACACCATTCGCTTCATCGCCGAGCAGCGCGGTTGGGAGTTGGGCGAAGCCTGCGACCGGTTACGCGAGAACGCTTTCGCCGCCTACGGGGGGCACTGGGGCGACGCAGTGGGTGAGACAGCGAATCAGGTCAGCCCAAAGAGGGCTGACTCCGAGCAAAGTGGTTCTGACCG
>JAITVA010000048.1 GCA_031286045.1 Propionibacteriaceae bacterium
CGGGCCGGCGGCCAACTCGACATTCTGATCAACAACGCCGGAATCATGGACGATTTTCTACCCGTCACCGAGGTCGATGACGGCACCTGGGATCGAGTCCTGGCCGTCAACACCACCGCCATGATGCGACTGTGCCGCGCCGCCCTGCCCATGATGATCGCCGCCGGACATGGCGCCATCGTCAACATCTCATCCGAAGCCAGCATCCGCATCTGCTCTGGCATCGCCTACACCGTCTCAAAACACGCTGTCAACGGCATCACCAAGCACATCGCCGCCCTCTACGCCTCGGCCGGAATCCGCTGCAACGCCGTCGCCCCAGGCTCCGTGCGCACCAACGTCGGCGGCGCCTTCCGCTCCGACCTGGCCGCCCAACGTCTGGGCCCGATCATGGCCGCCACCGTCCCCCCGCTGGCCGAGCCAGAACTCTTGGCCCGCGCCATCTGTTTCCTGGCCGACGACACCGCCGCCACCTACATCAACGGTGTCGTCCTCCCCGTCGACGACGGGTGGTCGGTCATCTGAGGCCACGCGGGCCCGAACAGATTGAGTCGCAGGCCAGGTCAGGCAGGAACAAATCACGGTCCAGGTCTGACTCACACAAGAGACATAGACCGGTGTGTGGATCCCTTGACCAGGGATGTCTCCTGCCCAATCTCATCCGAGAGAAGGTTCTCCACTCAACGCGAGCCACCTAAACTCATTGTCAGCCCACACAGCTCCTCGACCACAGCGAGCACGCCCATAGTGGGTGAAGATGAGCAAGGAGACATCATGATTGAGCTGGTCGGCTTGACCAAGACCTTTGGGTCGAAGACTGCTGTCGACAACCTGACAGTGAACATACGGCCCGGCCATGTGACCGGCTTTCTGGGCCCGAACGGGGCAGGAAAATCCACCACCATGCGGATGATCCTCGGATTGGACTGGCCGACCTCGGGCAAGGTGCTGATCGACGGGAAGCCCCTGGCCCAGACCCGCGCGCCACTGACCGTGATCGGCGCCCTGCTAGACGCCAAAGCAGTGCCACGGCAGTGCTCCGGGCGCGATTATCTGATCGGCATGGCCATGACTCACGGATTGAGTCGACGCCGCGTCGACCAGGTGATCGACCTGACCGGACTGCACGCCGTCATCGGCAACCGCTTCAAGACCTACTCCCTCGGCATGTCCCAGCGACTCGGCATCGCGGCCTCGCTGCTGGGCGACCCCGAGATCGTCATGATGGATGAGCCGGTCAACGGGCTCGACCCTGAAGGCGTGGCCTGGGTGCGCGCACTGGCCCACCAGCTAGCCGCCGAGGGCCGCACCGTCTTCCTCTCCAGCCATTTGATGAGCGAGATGGCTCAGACCGCCGACCACCTTCTCATCATCGGGCAAGGCAGGCTGTTGGCCGACACTCCCGTCGACGAGTTCCTGCGCCAATCCAGCGAAGTGGCCACGTGGGTGCGTTCGCCCCAGGCGTCCGAGATCGCCGCCGCCCTGTCCTCTCCGACTGTGCGCGCCACCATGGACACCCCCGGTGAGGTCGTCCTCCATGGGCTGGACCCGCTGGGCGTCGGCGAGCGTCTGGCCCCCCACAACTGGGTCATCACCGGCTTGACACCCTTGACCGTCTCACTCGAAGACGCCTACCTGCGCCTGACTGACCCAAGCGTCGAGTATCGCTCCGCCACCACCTGGATGCGTTGATCGCTCCACCCCAGCCACACAAGAAAGCACATACCATGAGTCAAACCATCACCGAGTCGGCTCCCGCCTTCCCCGGCTCGTACGCCGCGCCCGCATCAGCCGCCCCCGTCACAAGGTTCCGCAGCCGTTCTGGCGACGCCCGCCTCAACCTCGGGCACATCATCGCCTCCGAACTGTACAAAGCCAAAGCACTGCCCTCGACCTGGTGGTGCGCCGCGATCACGGTCGTCCTCGCCGTCCTGGTCGCCGTGTCGGCAGCCTCATCCATGCCCGAGGCGTATGCCCAGAGCTTCATGTCGATGAACAACCAGATCCTGTCCATGATCGCCGTGACCTTCCCCGGCGTCGCCGGATGCCTGCTCGCCAGCGTTGAGTACTCCTCAGGAGCGATCCGCTCCAGTCTGGCCGCCGCTCCGCGACGCATGCAGTGGATGGGGGGAAAGACGATCGCCGCAGTGATCGTCCTCGCCGGCTCACAACTCCTGGCCCTGCTGGCCAACCTCACTGTCAGCTGGCTCATTCTCACCATGAGGGGAATCACCTTGTCCGTCACTGGATTTGAGGTCGCCGCCATGTCCAGCTTCATCGCCGTCGCGGTCTTCGTCGGACTGATGGGCTTCGGTTTCGCCATCCTGACCCGCTCGGCGGCGGCCGCGATCACCATCGGATTCGTCCTCATCCTCATCCTCCCCATGACCTTCCAGATCCTCGCCAACTTCCTGCCCACGTTCAACGACCTGATGGCCTTCCTGCCGATGCCCGCCATGACCAACATGTCGGATTTCGCGGCCTCCGACCCGGCTATGGCGAACACCGATCCAGACGCCACACCTGTGTCCTTCTGGTGGACCCAAACCGGCGGCCTGGTCGTGTCCCTCATCTGGGTCGCCCTGTCCTTGGGCTCAGCCGCCGTCCTGCTGCAACGCCGTGACGCCTGAGCCGATCGCTTCCCGCCCGTGCGAGAATGGCAGGTTCTCCCTCCCCGACTCCTCCAGGTATGCCCAAGACACTCCCATCCATGACACATGAGGCCACCTCGCCGGATACAGTAGACGCCATGGCACTCCGCCTCTCCCATCCCGCGTCGGCCGATCAGGGACCCCAGCCAGGCGACGGCCCCGCCCTTCCACCCACCAGGGCGGCCTCACGTGGATTCGAGCGGGCACGGCCCTGGATCCTGGCCGTGGGGCTGGGTCTCGGCATCCTCAACGACTTGGCCATCATGGTCCGCAGCCTCGTCGTCAACCCGTCGGATCCACGGCTGACTCCAGCAGAGCACACGGCACTGATCTGGCGTTGCGGGATCATCATCCTTGCCATCGCGGCCTGGCTGGTCGCCTTGATCAAATGGCGTCACACCCGGCCGACTGCGCTGATGGTGGCCACGCTCCTCTTCACGATAGTGGATTGGGGACTCGGGCTGCTCCAGGTAGGGGCGAGCAACCATTTCTCATTGATTATAGCCGCTGCGAGCGATCAGTGGCCCCGAGCCGCCGCTATTGACACCACCCAAATAATGTTCTTGTGCCTCGGCCTGTATTACGTCAGTCAGTTCCGCGGGGTGCTACGCGCACTGATGTGGTTCCTCGTCGTGCTGACAGGGCAGGCGGCCGTAATTCTGATCCCTCTGACCGCCATCGGCGCCATCAGTGTCACCTCACGGCTGATGCTGATCAGCGTCATCGGACTCGACTCCCTGGCCGCCACCATCGCCATCACCCTTGGCACCAGACGCCGCAGCCTCAAAGACTTGATGGAACGCAACAGGCTGCTCGTCATCGAGCGCGATCAGCGTGCCCAGTTGGCAGTCGCGGCCGAGCGCAACCGCATCGCCGGAGAGATGCACGACATCGTGTCCCACTCGCTGGCCGTCATGGTGACCCTGGCCGACGGAGCAGGCCGGGCCTTGCCAAACGACGTCGAATCTGCCCGAGAGGCGGTCAGCCAGATCGGCTTGACCGGTCGTCATGCGGTGGCCGACATGCGTCGACTGCTGGCCTTTCTCCGCTCCGACGCCGACCTTGCCCCCCAACCCGGCTTGGCTGATCTCGAACGGCTGCTGAACGGTTTTCGTGAAGCTGGCTTGCCCGTCACTTTGGAGATCGGGGGACCAGCCACCGACGCCACACCACCTCCTGCCCCGCAGCTGGGCTCAGACACATGGCCAGCCAACTCTTCGAACCAAGGCGCGGGCGCCTCATCGCCCAGGCTGAGCGTCGCCGGTGTCGGACTGCCCGACGACCCATCACTGGGGTTGGCCATCTATCGCATCATCCAGGAAGGACTGACCAACGTGCTTCGTCACGCGCCGGGAAGCCGGTGGGTCAAGGTGGCTCTGCGTCGACCGAAGCCAGGGATCATCGATGTGCGGATATCCAACGGTCCCGATCCCACGAACAGTCCGGGCGTCGGCACTGGGGCGGGCCAGGGACTGCTCGGCGTCAAACAACGAGTGGCGGTTTGGGACGGCACTCTCGACTCCGGACCGACAGCCGACGGGGGCTGGCAGTTGACCGCGACATTGACGGCGCCCGCTGACACCGCGCACTGAACCCACTCGCATTACCTCAACCTGGCCTGCCGTGGAAGGATGATCCCTATGACCGACACCGTACCCACACGTGTTCCTCACATCTCCGCCTCGGGGCAGACCCCCGTCGCGCGTGAGGATTCCACCCCACCCGAGTCGACTCGAACCGCCGCCCGCCCCATCCGAGTCCTTTTGGTCGACGATCAAGCATTGATGCGGATGGGCTTCGCCATGGTTCTGAAGGACGAGGCGGGCATCGAGGTGATCGGACAGGCCAGCGACGGCGCTGAAGCGATACGGGCTGTCGATCAGTTGAGACCTGACGTGGTGCTGATGGACGTGCGTATGCCGGTGCTCGACGGGATCGAGGCGACCCGGCAGATCACGACCCGCCACCCGGAGACGAAAGTCATCGTCGCCACCACTTTCGACCTCGACGAGTACGCTTTTGGGGCCTTGCGCGCCGGAGCCAGCGGTTTCTTGCTCAAGGACGCCAAACCCGAAGAACTGGCCAACGCCATCCGCCACGTCGCCACCGGTGACGCCGCCATCTCACCGCGCGTCACCCGCCGCATGCTCGACCTGTTCGCCGACCAATTCCCTGACCAGGCGGGTACGCCGGCATCGGACCAGTCGGATGCCACCGCCGCCCTCGACCAGCTCACCAGCCGCGAGCGCGAGGTCTTCGACGCCATCGTGGCTGGCCTGACCAACGCCGAGATCGCATCCCGCCTCGTCCTCAGTGAGACCACCGTCAAAACCCACGTCGGCAACATCCTCTCCAAGTTGGGCCAACGCGACCGCGTCCAGGTAGTCATCTGGGCCTACGAATCCGGACTGTGCCAGGGGCAGTGAGGGGTGCGACGGAGGCTCTTACCCCAAAATCTCCCGCAACCAGGCGTCTGACTTAGCAAAATCTGAGTCGCGGTTGCCAGATTTGATCGGAAGAATGGGCTGATCGACGCCAGGGTAGGAGCCCAGGAAGGTGACCTCTCGACAGGTTCGGTTGAGGCCGGTCAGGGCTGCTTGCATGCGGCGCTCGCGGATGTGACCGAGCGCGTCGATCGAGAAGAAGTAGTTGCCCATCTTGTC
>JAITVA010000056.1 GCA_031286045.1 Propionibacteriaceae bacterium
CCAGCAGCCCCTGTCGGTTGGCAGTGTCCGGTGAACCGAGGTTCATCAGCACAGCGGCGAAATCCTGTTCGAGCGCGGCCTTGGCCGCAGCGGCGTTCGTGTTCGCGGCTGTCATCTGCCCGAGCAGCTGCGTCACAGTCGCGTCGGTCGAGTCGGAGAAGCTTTGCAGCACTGTGTCGAGCTCGTCTTGGCTCGACTGCCAGGCGGCGTCGATCATGGCGAGATTCTCATCGGTGATCGTGCTCGTCTTGGTGTGAAGTTCCCCGCCGAGATTGTCGGACAGATCGTTGATGTCAACCAGAGACTTGTCGAGCGCCTTGTCGTTATGGTCGATGGCAGTCGCCAGGTCCTGGTCGGCAGTGGCGTACGCGGTGGCGGCCGTCGTGAACCATGTGTTCATGGCGACAGTGAGATCGGCCTTGTTGCAGCCGGTGGCAGCGTCGAGCCAGAGCAGCAGATCCATGGTCGCTTCGTCGTCGGGCTGGCTGACGGGTGTCGAGGGACAGCTGGCTTGTGCCGCTGGAATTGTCCCGCTGTACATTTCGCTGACTGTCGCCAGGGCCTTGGAGGCGGCCTTCTGTGCCAGGGCGAGGTCGCCGGCCGTGTCGTCTGTCGTGCCCGTCGCGACCAGGTTGGCGATGGTCTCGGTGGCCTCGGCGATGGTCGCGAGCGCGCCACTGGCTTCTTCGTTCGCCGTCGGTGGCAGCCAGACGGAATCCAGGGGTTGGCGCATGGTATCAACGATAGTTGTCAGCTTGTCGAGTGTGTCCTTGACGCCGCTAGTCGTGTCGGTCCCGCTGATGTCAGCCGACAGGTTGTCAAGTGTGTCCGCGAGCGCTTTCAACTCCCTCCTGAAGTCGGGCGCTGAGTCCGTGGGCGGCCCTGCGATCGGATCGGGCACGGTCGCGTTCGTCGCCGTCGCGATCTTTCCTGCGGCGGTCGTGGCCGACGCGATGGCGCTGGGGATTCCGCTGGGATTCGGCGATTCCTGGCCGCTCGGATGGGCGATGCTGTTCACGGCATCGACTGTCGCATAGCGGTTCAAAAGCGGTGCGAAAATGGCGACCAGGCTCGGCACAGGGCAGTTTGGGTAGCCGGTGGCGATGGTGTCGGCCATGGTCTGGAGCGTGTCGGCGGCGTCGGCCGGGTCCTCCGGCAGCGTCACCGTGGGGCTAGAGGACCTGGAAGGTGAGACTGTGATCGAGGCGTCCCAATTCGCCGGACAGGCCCTCGTGGGGGCGGTGGTGACGGCTTGGTCAAGCAACTCGTACAAGCTCTCGGCCCACCCAGCGGGCATCTCTTCGGGATTCGTGGATGTGGGGAGCTCCTGGATGATGTTCTGCCATCCGGTCGCAACGGCCGACGCCTGGCTCGCGACATCCTGGTTCAGGGCGGTGGTGAGGTCATCGGCCCAGCCGTTGAGGGCACTCATATCCTTCGTGGTGTCCTCCTGGTACTTCGCGATCTTGGCGCCGAGGCTGTCTGGCACGTCCGGGTCCACTGCGTCATGCAGGTTCTTCGTCGCTTCGACCAGGTCATCAAGTCCTTGCTGCACTGAGGCGAAGGTTGTGCTGGCAGGGCCGGTGGAACCAGACAGAACCCCGGTGATGGTCGTTCGAAGATCGGTGACCCGCGCCTGGGCCTGTCCAAGATGTGAGCGAATGGAGCCGACGGCGGCGTCGACGGACATCTTGCCCTCGACTAGATCATTATTTAGCGTTGTCAAATCCTCTTTGAGTGTGGCCATGATGGTGGCGAGGTCAGCGATCCCGTTGGACACCTCTACGGTCCCCAGATTCGCCAACCGCTCGCTCATCTCGGTGTGGAATGACGCGAGAGTGCCTTGGTTCGACATCAGGCTCGTGCGCGCCGCTTCGATGCCACAACGTGCCGACGAGTCGTCGACAGAGCAGTCGGTCTGCGGCGTTCCCAGACTGATCTTCAGGTGTTCGATCAGTTGGGTGCGGCAGTTTGGTTCGGTGGAGGCCTTGCCGGGGCTCTGCTCATCGAATGCCTGAACAATGGTGTCTAGTTGTGCTCGAATCAGCGAGACCGTGCTCGCCAATGTGCGTGGGCTTTCCTCGGTCAACTCTGGCAAGGACAAGGCGCAGCCCGTCACTGAGTTCTGGGTCAGCGTGACCTCGTCATCGGGCGATCCCAGCACGTCTGTGTTGAACGTCGCCAAGAGTGCCGTCATTTGAGAGTTGAGTTGAGCGTTGACGGCACTGACATGACTTTGGGCCTGTGAACCGAGCTGTGTCAACTCGGCCCTGGTGGACTCGATTTGTGACAACATCGCTGTGGAACTGCTCTGGAGTTCCGCATAGGTTCTGCTTCCGAGTTCAGAAGCGTCCTGTGACAAGGCCTCGTACACCTTCTGGACAAGGTCTTGGCCCTGCTGCAGCTGTTCGGCGACGTGGAGAATGGCGGTGAGCGCGTCGCCGGTCTGTTTGTAAGCGTCGCCGCTGGTGCTCAGGGCCGAGGTGAGGATCTGTTTCGTTGAGGGATCGGTCAGCATGCCGGCCTGCACGCTCAGGGTGAAATCTGGCGGCGTGAAGTTCGTCACATCCATGACCAGGCGAAACGTTGCCGTTGGCGCCAGTAGTGGCGGGGCTAGCATGGCGGCCCACTGGACGCTTGTTTGATCGTTGGCCGTCGTGGAGGCGGCGCCGTTGGTGGCTTCGGCGCCGGTGTCGTCATGGCCCGACACGATGGTGCTGAGATCCTGGGCGCCGAGTCCGGCCACAGCGGTGACGGTCAGTGGAATGCCCACGAGTGAGTATTGACGGTACTTGGCGCCATCATGTTCGATGGAGACCTGTTGTGACTGGAGCGTCAGGTTTTCGACAGT
>JAITVA010000126.1 GCA_031286045.1 Propionibacteriaceae bacterium
GTGGACGCACGTCAGTCTTCCCGCCACTTCACAGGTTCGCCGTGATGAACTCGCGCGCGGACGCCATGGCTTCTTCCTCGTCGACGCCGTCCGTCGTCAAGGTCACGGCGTCACCGCACCTGACCGCCATGGCCATGAGAGCGAACAGCTTCTTCCCGTCGATGGTCTTGCCATGACAGGTGATCGTGACTGGGCACTCGAAGCCCTGCATCGTTTTGACCAAGAGCCCCGCCGGACGGGCATGGATGCCGGCCCGATCTTTCACAACGTAGGTGAAGCTCTGCATCAGGCACCTGTCCTCGGTCGGGCGGCGGCCAACTCGTCGATCAGCTCGTCGTACTGCGGCGCGGCCATGAAGTTGGTGATGGGCACTATTCTAGCTTGTGGCGCTGCATGTTCAGCCCGCCACTCAAGCTCTTTGTGCGTCACCACGATCTGGACGTCGGGCGGTATCTCACCGACGGCGCAGTGCACCACCTCGATGCCTTCCAGACCGCCCGCCTTGATCTTCTTGCGCAAGACGGTCGCACCCATCGCGCTCGAACCCATGCCCGCGTCGCAGGCGAAGGCGATCTTGGCGACGGTGGCCAAATCGACACCGGTGACGACAGCGGCAGCCACCGTGGCCGGGCTGGTCACGGCGTCGAGGCCCTTCGAGGCGGACTTCATGGCGGATGTCTTGGCCTGGGCCTCACCCAGGTCGCCACCGTCGCCGCGGGCTGGCACCAGTTTCAACAGCAGGACGCTGAGCAGGCAGGACACGACTGCCGCCAAGAGGATGGCGGTGATGTTGGCGAAGTAGGCGCCGCGCGGCGTCATCAGCATCTCGGCGAAGATCGAGCCAGGCGAGGCCGGACCAACCAATCCACCCTTGAGAAGTAACAAGGTGATGATGCCGGTGGCGTTGCCGCAGATGGTGGCGATGATCAGGATCGGATTCATCAACACATAGGGGAAGTAGATCTCGTGGATTCCGCCCAGGAACTGGACGATGATGGCGCCAGGCGCGGATGCTTTGGCCATACCCTTGCCGGCGATCCAGTAGGCGACCAAAAGACCAAGGCCTGGACCAGGGTTCGACTCGACCATAAAGAAGATCGACTTGCCAGCGTCGGCGACCTGCTCAATGCCCAGTGGAGTGAACACTCCATGGTTGATGGCATTGTTGAGGAAGAGGACCTTGCCAGGCTCGACCACGACCGACAGCAAGGGCAGCAGATTGTGTTTGGCCAGGAAATCGGCGCCCGAACCGAGACCGTTGGTGACCGCCACGACGATGGGCTGGATCACCCAGAAGAAGAAGATGGCCAAGAGCCCGCCGATGATGCCGACGGAGAAATTGTCCACCAGCATCTCCAGGCCGGCCTTGACTTTGCCTGCGAGACCGCGGTCAAACCATTTGATGGCCAAACCGCCGACCGGTCCCGCGATCATGGCGCCCAGGAACATCGGGTTGGCCGCGCCTACCAGGATGCCGGCAGTGGCGATCGCGCCGGTGACACCGCCACGTACCCCGCCGACCATCTTGCCACCGGTGAAACCAATCAACAAGGGCAAGAGGTAGTTGATCATTGGGCCGATCAGTCCGGAGAGATGCTCATTCGGAATCCAGCCTCCGCCCAGCCCGAAGCTGCCATCCTCATTCACAGGTGGCATCAGGAAAAGGGCTGTGATCAGGCCCCAAGCGATGAATGCTCCGATGTTGGGCATCACCATGCCGGAGAGAAATCGTCCGGCCCTTTGCACATACTCCCTCGCACCGGCGTGCGATTTGGCCACGGTGGCCACATTTTCTGTCATAGAAACCCCCACTTTCACTTCATTGGGTGAGCAATTGTCTCGAGTATAGGCAGGATCGGACCAGATTTGCAACTGCAATTGTTTATCTTTGGCATTGATCGGGGGTGCCAACGATACACAAGCTCGCCAATGACGATGAACTCGAGTCAGTGCTGGCCTTCACAATCCGACCACCCGCGAGCGGAGACTGTCATGACACAGGTTGGCGTGTGGACGCACGCTCGCCTGACGAACCGTATTGCGCCCGCCACAACTCGGAGTACAGCCCACCGAAGCTGAGCAACTCCTGATGGGCCCCGGATTCGACGACCCGTCCACGATCAAGGACATAGATGATGTCGCAGTCGACGACGGTGGAGAGTCGGTGAGCGATGATGAGACGGGTGACACCGCCCGCCGAGCCCCCCTCCCCGCGACGCGATCCGGCGGCGCAGCCTCGCAAGCGTTGTACCGTGTCAGAGACGGCTTGCTCGGAGATCGAGTCCAGGCTGGAGGTCGCCTCGTCCAGGATCAGCATGTCGGCCCGACGAAGCAGGGCGCGAGCGATGGCCAGGCGTTGGCGCTGCCCGCCGGACAGGTTGGACGCGCCCTCCTCCAGAAGTGACTGGTATTGTCCGGCCATGGCGACGATGAAGTCATGGGCGTCGGCCATACGACAGGCTCTGACCATCTGTTCGGTCGTGGCGTGTGGACAGCCCAGACGCAGATTCTCAGCGATGGACCCAGAGAAGAAGGCCGTGTCCTGCCCGATGTAGGCGATGCGATCCCGGATGGAAGAACTGGTGAACTCCTCGATCGGGGTTCGACCGAACCGTATCCGCCCCGACTCGGGGATATAGAGTCTCATCAAGAGTTTGGCGATGGTGGTCTTTCCCGACCCGGACCCGCCGACGACACCGACCGACGCGCCGGGAGGAATGGTCAGCGACACCTGGTCGAGGACCAAACTCCTACCCCCGTATCGGAAGGACAGGTCGTCCAGGTGGATCGGGACGCTCAGTGACGTCAACTCCGCCTGTCCGGGCAGGCCGAGAGCTTCCGGCTCCACAACCAGGATGTCATTCAGGCGTCGGGCGGCGACCGCCGCTGTCTGCAGTTCGGGCTGGAGGTTGGCCAGATTGCGCACCGGAGTGAGGAAGTAGTCGAGCAGAGTGATGAACACCACGAGTCCGCCAATAGTGAGCCGACCCTCCATCACCTGGATGGCGCCAAGCCACACAATGATCGTCGTCCCGAGTGTGCCCAAGGCATCCGCCGTCACCGCCTGGGCATTGCGCCAGCGCCCCTGCCTGAAGATCCTGGCGAGGTAGGCGGCATAATACCGGTCGGCCTTGCCTCGAACCTGTGATTGCGCATTGTGGGCCTTGATCGTCTCCGCCCCCTCGACCGACTCCACGAAATGCGAGGTGACCAGCGAGTTCGCCTCCATCAACTCCTCATTGAGACGATGGATCGGTCGGGCGACCACCAGGGCCAGAACGCCATGGGCGCCCGCCACCCCCGCCGCGACACCGAACAAGACCAGGTCTTGAGTGGCGAGGATGAAACAGCCACCGATCGACATGACCACATCCACGAAGACGGTCACCGTCGCGGCGGCCAGAGCTTCACGGATTCGGCCCGCGTCCTCGAAGCGCGCGATGATGTCCCCGGTGCGTCGGGCGCCGAAGAAGGACATGGGCAAAGACGTGATGTGATGGTAGTAGCCCAAAACAAGATCGGCGTCGATCCGCTTCTGGACATGCAAGACGAGGTGGTACCGCCCCGCGTCGAGCAGGGCTCGGACGACGTACAAGCCGATGATCGCCACCGACACCGCCGTCAGCTTCCCAGCCAGCGACTGGGGCACGATCTGATCGATGATGATCTGCAGATAGAAGGCTCCCACCACTCCAATGGCTGTGACCAGCAACGATGCTGCTGAGATGAGCCAAAGCAGACGGCCTTGCGCACGCAACAGGCCCACGAACCGGCGAAAACCAGTCCTATCCGGATGCGCGGGCACAAGACCTTGGCTTCCCGGCTCAAGAATGATCAAGGCGCCCGTCCAACGCGCGGCGAATTCACCCAAGGTGATGGTTCGTAGCCCACGGGCCGGATCGGCTATGGTGACGGTGTCGCCCTTGAGTCGATGGATGACAATGAAATGAGGCAGCCCCTCGTCAGTGGTGACGTGGGCGATCGCAGGCAAGACGAGATCCTCACTGGTGACGAGGTCCTCGACTGAGCCATGGACTCCGTAGGCGGTGAAGCCGAGTTGCTCACCGGCCTGGACAAGGCCCAAGGCGGTGGCGCCCATCTTGTCGGTGCCACACAGGTCCCGCAGCCGACCCAGGGGTTGGTCTGACCCGTAGTGCGCGCAGATCGTGGCCAAACACGCGGCGCCACAATCAGTGGTGTCGCGTTGACGCACACAGCGCAGTCGTGTCATGACACACTCCGTACCAAGGAGGGACCGGTCGGCGCCAGGAACCGACCGCCCGGCCCCTCTCATCTGATGCCTGTGAGACTATCCAGGTGACATGAAACGAGGAACACAGGCGCGGTGAGAGATCTCTCACGCATGGGCCACGACCGCCACGGCCCGCCTCTCGTCTAGGCTGGTGTCATGGTTTCCCTCGTGACTTGGGTCTGGCCGGACACGCTGATCACTTTGGCGGTGATTGTGGCGACGGCCGCCGTGGCACACCTCATCGTGACGACCTTGATCAAGCGCGTCACCAACCGCATGCGACGCATCAGCGCCAATCCCCAAGGTCGCCTGGCCCGTACGGCCGCTTCCGCCATCGCCGACATGTCGGGTTCGAAGCCGGGCCGCGCAGTCGTCCACGTCACGGCATTGGCCCATCTGTTGCGCTCAGTCTGGACAATTCTGCTCGTCACCGTCGTTGTGCTGATGATCATGTCGGTTCTGGGGGTCCCCCTGACACCACTGCTGACATCGGCGGGCATTGGCGGAGTCGTCTTGGCCTTCGGGGCACAATCCCTGATCAAGGACTACTTGTCGGGCATCTCGATGATCGTCGAGGATCAATACGGTGTCGGCGACCAGATCACCGTCGACGAGATCACGGGCACTGTCGAGGACATCACCTTGCGTATCACGAAATTGCGCGACGCCTCGGGCATGATCTGGTACATCCGCAACGGCGAGATTCTACGGGTCGGCAACATCTCTCAGGGGTACTCGACCGGTCTGATCGACGTGCCTGTGGCCTACGACGCTGATGTCAGCCAGGTGGCGGACATCCTCAATGCCGTGCTGGCCAATGTCGCCCAGAACCCTGAGATCGCAGGCAAACTGCTCGAAGACCCTGAGCTCCTCGGCGTCGAGTCGATCACCGCCACCACCTTGACCATGCGCATCCGCATCAAAACCCCAGCGAACCAGCAGTTCGATCTGGTCCGTCTGATCCGCGAGGACGCCATCGCCGCCCTCAACGCCGCTGGAATTCCTGGCCCGGTCGTCAACCCCTTCGCACCGCCAGCGCCCACCTCCCCGACCGCTGGGACCGCGCCACTTCCGTGACGAAGGTCATCGCATCCCAACCCCACGACCGCTGAACATCACAATTTCATAACGCCCCTTGACGGGAAAGCAGTTCTTTACGAACGCTCGTGCAATCGATTGCAGCCGGGGGCAGAGATGCTACTCAACATCGATCCGACACTCACGGGAGAGTTGTCACTCGCTCTCGACACCATGGGGCACGGTGACGCGCTCGTCGTCGCTGACGCCCATTTCGAGGACTGCATGGGCATGTACAACGCCCTGATCGACGACGAGTTGCTCAACCCGACCGGCATCTACAAGGAGCGGCTGTCGCAGTCGGCTCTGGTCGCCGAGATGAACAAGGTGACCGACGCCGAAGCTCAGGCCGTGCGTGATTGGCTCGACGCCAAGGGCATGAAGTTCTACATCGACAACGATGGCGACGACAAGGAATGCCTGACTGACAAGCAGGTCCACGAACAGATGAAGATGTACATCGCCGCGTTGCGGATCGCTGACGACTTCGGCGCCGATCTGGTCGGCATTCAATACCAGCAGGGCCTCAAAGACATGGTGCCCGCCTCCGACCTGGTCGAAGGCCTGCTCAACAACGTCGACCGGCCGCCGGTGACGTCGCGTGATGGCAAACGGGTGCTCTATGAGGGCAAGGCCCTGCCCGACTTCAACGAAGTGGATGAGGGTGTGGCCGTCGACCTGCTCGTCACCAACCGGGTCTGGACCGCGATGGGGCTGGACCCCGCCTCCACCCTGCACGACGTGCGCTGGGGCGAGGAGTGGAACGGCGACTTCGTCTGGGTGTTGGAGATCTCTGGCTCCGTCCCGGCCTCCCACCTGGGCGGATACGACAAGGCCTACTCCATGCGCCAACAGTATTACTTCTTCCCGCTCGGTGGTGGCACCTTGTCGGGCGTCTCCCGTCCCGGTGAGATCGTCTGGTCACGGGTCTTCATCATGGATGGCGTCCTCCACGCCGACCTCGGTCGTGGAACCTGTGTCGAGATGCCGCCTCAGGAGGTTCAGCGCCGCCTCGACGCGACCAACCCGGAGTGGCCGATCATGAACGCTGTCCTCCACGGCGTCGACCGTGACCACCTGATGGCACGCCACAAGGCCAATCACATGAACGTGGTCTACGCCCCCGACGCCGACACCGCCGACAAGGCCCTGATCGCCAAGGCCGCCATGTTCCAGACCATGGGCATCCAGGTCCACCTTTGCGGAGAAGTGCTGCCGACCGCGTGAGTCTTGTGGTCTGGGGCGGTCCGTGATCGCCCCAGACCACAGAAAACCAACTCTCCCGAAGTCGGCCCGCGGGCCATGGTCTGGATTCGCCTCACCATCGCAGGCCTGGTCCTGATGCTCATCATCCGACCACATGTTCGCGGCCACCACCGACACCGACCACGAACGCTTCACCACAGTGCCCGCGTTGCGGGCTGGGCACATTATATTCGACGCGCTGCGGCCGGCCACCCAAACCGCTTGGATCCACGCAGTCGCCACCATCGCCAAACGTATGGCCGCCTGAGCGCGAGGCTGTCGAGCAAGCCGCGACACCGATCGAACAGATTCTCAACCGGGAGACCCGCCTTGACGCGGATCTTCTACCTGACATGCTGGCATGACAGACTCAGGCCAGTGTTCCTCCGGTGCTTCTACTCTCGTAACCTCCATGACGAGAGGTGTTCATTTCTCCTGCTTAGCATGACACATGACAGACGAGTCTTCATCAAGTAAAGGAGCAGGAAATCAATGACACAAGGATCTAGAAGGCGAATCAGTTCGCTTGTGGGACGGGCTGTGACTGGCGCCCTCGCCGCAGCCCTGATGATGGGCGCCGCTGGCGCCTATTCGAGCAGCCCCGCCATGGCGGCACCGGCAAACACAGTGTCCCATGTCATCGCGAACCTCGGTGCGGATGCGAGCCACATGAGCCTGACCTGGTATTCGACCCTCGAAGGCTCCCCGACGGTCAGGCTGGACGACGGCACAGTCGTCACAGGGACCCAAGGTCCGGCGGAGGCCTCCAACGGTTTCATGCCCGAGCCACACTATTGGAACAAGGTCACATTGCCCAATCTGAAGCCATCAACGACCTATAAGGTGGTCATCGCCAACGCTGACTCGGCCATCACCCCATACACCTTCACAACGGTCGATCCTGCTGACTTCACCTTCGGCGTCGCTGGTGATCCTCAAATCGGCTCCGGCGATTCCTCTGACGCGGGGGTCGCCCGACACGGGGCATCGTGGACATCCACGGTGGCGTTGATGCGCTCCAAAGGAGCTCAGTTCGTCGCCGGGGTCGGAGATCAGATCGACAATGGAAACTTCGAAGACACCGAGGTGGGCAGCACGGCGCAGAAGGAGAATCAATACGCCGCCTTCACCTCCGGACTGAATCAGAACAACGTCTTGGTTCCCTACACCGCAGTCATGGGCAACCATGAGTCGGACCACGGCGGGGACGGCGACCGGCTCAATGGGCCTGGACGAGCGATCTTCAGCTACCACTACACCTGGCCGAACCCGATGGGGCAGCTGGTCGGCGGAGTCACTCTGGTGAACTACTACTACACCGTCAACAATGTGCTGTATGTGGTGCTCGACGACGCCCAGTACCCACAGACGAAGAATCCGACCACCGGGAAGTGGGAGTCGGATCTCGTCGCCGCCGCCGAGTTCGTCAAAGCCTACGACCAGACCCTGGCCGCAGCAATCAAGGCTTCACCCAACTACGACTGGCTGATCGTGCAGACTCACAAGAGTCAAATGAGCGATGGTCCGCACTGGAACGACTCCGACATCAGGGCCTACTCCCTGGCTGGCTTCGAGGACACGATGACCAAGTACGGCGTCGATGTGGTGCTGACCGGACATGATCATGAGTACACCCGCACCTTTCCCATGACATCCGAAGGTGGGCCGCTGGTCGACGGCGGTGTCAGCGTCGACCAAAACAACAAGACGGACAAGCTCGTCAACCCGCAGGGCACAGTATATCTCGTTCTCAACTCAGCCTCAGGCAGCAAGTTCTATCCCTTGCACGAGCCGAACAAGGCAACTACCAAGGTAAGCGATCAAAGCTTTGTACCACAATACACGATGGTCAATGTGAGCACGTCGGGTCTGAGGTTCACCACAGTCGAGCAGGGCACGGAGCGAGTGGTCGACGCCTTCTCGATCGAAAAATCGGCCGCCACAACTCCAGAGCCGTCACCGACCGCGAGCATCCCCGCGCCATCACCATCCCCGAGCGCACCTTCGCCGAGTCCTTCGGCCAGCCCGTCGCAATCGGCCACGCCCTCGCCTTCCCCGACTCCTTCTGTCAACAGCTCACCGGCTCCTGCGCCGTCCTCGCCAGCGACCCCATCCTCGGGCACGAGCGTCGTGGCGACCACGGGTGGCTCGGTCGCCGAATCCAGCGGTTCGATCTATGGACTGGTTGGTCTCAGCCTAGGGTTTGTGGCTCTGCTGGTCATCGCCGGGTTGGCGCGAGCCCGGCGTCGCGGCGAGGTTCAGTCAGCGACCTCGCGTTGATCGTCGAGTGGCGATGATGCTCTAGCAAGCCCACCAAGGGCCCATTCAGCCGGTGAGAGATCACCTCCTGAATGGGTCCTTTCAGCCTCTCGGGCAGGGCCGCTTGGCCCGCACCGCCGCTGTCGCCATCGCCGACGTGCCGGGATCGAAACCAGGGCGCGCCGTCGTCCATGTCACGGCGTTGGCCCGTCTGCTACGTTCGATCTGGACGATCCTGCTTGTCATCATCGTCGTGCTGATTATCATGTCGACACTGGGCGTGCCACTGACACCGCTGCTGACCTCTGCGGGCATCGGCGGGGTCGTGTTGACCTTCGGCGCGCAATCACTGATCAAGGATTACCTGTCGGGCATCTCACTGATCATTGAGGACCAGTACGGCGTCGGCGACCAGATCACCGTCGACGACATCACCGGCACTGTCGAAGACATCACCTTGCGCATCACCAAGCTGCGTGACGCCGCCGGAGTTCCCGGGCCAGTGGCTGGTCCACCAACCCAAATCTTGCCCTGACAAGCAAGTCGACTAGTCAGCGAGCCGTCCTGCTCAGCCCAGTCCACGCGGTTGAGTTGACAACAAGACTCAGCAGGGCCCGGTATCGAATTGCACATTTCAAGACAACTTTTTGACCTTCATGCGACTTGTGCAATAATGAGGTTGCGTCATCGGTAACGCAACGGAAGGCAGAGCCTTCGCGATACAGATACGTACTATCAACAAGACCAAGAAGATGGTCCGAACACAAGATCAGCGGCGACAAGGATGCCCGGGGCACCACGATCACACAACGTGTGAGCCTTAGGGCGAAGCACACCGGGTTTCGAGAGAAGCGACGGGCTACCTCACTGCGGACTCTAGTTTCGGCCGAGACAATGAGGTGGGCAACATGTGGAGTGACGCAAGCACGAGGCAGCGACAGTCCTCGAAACACAAGACACGCCAGGCGATCATCCCCATCATCGTGGCCACACTTCTGCTCGCTGGGATGTCGCAGTTGTTGCGGGCCAATGCCGCGCCAGGGACCAGTGACGTTTATTATGCGTCTGATGCGAACTGGCTCTCCACGAAGGTGGGCTGGGGAAGCGCTCAAAAGGACCAGGGTCTGGAGAACTTGCCCCTTCGGCTGCGCAGCGGGACAGTTGACAACATTAAAACCTATAGCAAGGGCCTCATGGCCCATGCCGCCAGCGAGATCGTCTACGATGTCGAAGGCGCGGGCTACTCTCGCTTCATCTCAGACATAGGGGTGAACTACAGCAAGAAAGGCACCATCGGTTTCACCGTCAAGATCGACGGCGTGACGGTGTTCGAGGTGGCGAAGATCGCCGAGGCCGATGTCGCGCAGACCGTCGATGTGCCGATTCCCACGGATGCCAAACGTCTCCACTTGATCACCACTGACGGTGGAGACGGCAACGCCAACGACCACAGCGTGTGGGCTGACGCACGGTTCACCTTGACCGCTGAGGCCCTCACAGTCGTCGCCAAGTTGCAGGCGAAGGTCGATTCATCCCACATCGCGACCGGTGCCGCGACCCCCATCAACGCGGTCGGACTCAATCTCCTCGGAGCGGAAATCCCTGAATCCGTCAGCAATATTTCTTTCTCATCGGCCCATCCAGAAATCGCCTCAGTCGATGAGAACGGGCTTGTCACCGGGTTGACCAACGGGTTAGCCAATATTCTGATCACCTACCTGAACGAGGCTACGGTCTATCAGAAAGTGATAACTTTCACCGTTGGAAGCGGACAGAACCTGGAAGGCGCCGATGTGCCTCGGCAGACCCCATTGATGGGCTGGGCCTCATGGAACAATTATCGCGTCAACATCAGTGAAGACATTCTCAAAGAGCAGATGGACGCCCTGGTCGCCACGGGCCTGGCGGATGCGGGTTACACCTACTTCAACATGGATGACGGATTTTTTGGCGGCCGAGGCTCGGACGGATATGTGCAGATCCACCCCACTCGATTTCCTAACGGAGTCAAAGTCATCGCCGATTATGCCCATGCCCTTGGCCTCAAGGCGGGGATATACACCGATGCAGGTGTGCACACCTGCGCCTACCAATGGGACGCTGAAGGAGACAACGGCGTCGATGTCGGACTGTTGGGCAACGATGAAAAAGATCTGAGGATGTACCTTCAGGACTGGGGTTTTGACTTCATCAAAGTCGACTGGTGCGGTGGCAAGACCCTGGGACTCGACCAGGAAGAGCGCTACACCGCCATCGGTGACATCATCCAGCAGATTCGCGAGGACACCGGACGCTACATCGTCTACAACGTCTGCAGTTGGGCCTTTCCCGGCGCATGGGTGACCGGCGTGGGCGACTCCTGGCGAACCGGCGCCGACATCGCGAACAACTTCGCCTCGGTCATGACCCAGGTCGACAACGCGACCAGTCTGGCACAGTATTCTGGCCCGGGTCATGTCAACGACCTCGATATGATGCAGGTCGGACGCGGGATGACACCCACCGAGGACAAGACTCATTTTGCCATGTGGGCGATGATGTCGACCCCCCTCATGCTTGGAAACGACCTGACGAAGATCAGCCAGCAGACCTTGGACATCGTCACCAACAAGGAGATCATCGCCATCAACCAGGATCCCTTGGGCGACCAAGCGATCATCGCCAAGACCACCAACAACGGCCAAGGTCAGGTCTGGGTCAAGGAACTGGAGCAGACTGGCTCCGGCGTCAAGGCGGTGGCTCTGCTCAACCGAAGCACCACCGCCATGGAGATGACTCTTGATTGGGATGAGATCGGCCTCAGTGGTGACATCCAGGCCCGAAATCTCTGGACTCACCGCAACATCAACGTCGGCGACTCCTACTCCGTCACAGTGCCCGCACATGGAACCGTCGTTTTGAAGGTTTCGAGCAAGTAACCACTCAACTATCACAACTGAGTCGAGTCCCGTACCCACCACCCACGCCGATCTTGGACGATCCATCACATCAAGGATAGAGAAATGACCATGGAGAGCAACACCGCGAACACGAAACGCCTGAAGGCAGGAATAGTTGGTGTGATCATCGCGGTGGCGATGATCATGTCGGGCGTAGGGGCAGGGTTGTGGTCCTCGACCGCCTCAGCTGATCCAGGGGTGACCGCTGCCGAGACCTGGCGTCGTCTCAAGGCTGGATCCGGCAATGACAACGACACCAACCCCGCGATGATCCAGAGCACGATCCCGCAGGTCAATCAGCTGACCGATGGAGCGATGTCACTGACAGCGCGCGGACTGTCCGCCAAGACAACGACCCGATTCGGCGTGTACCTGAAATATCAGGATGCCCAAAACTTCGTCTCCATCGGTTTCGACTCGAACAGCAACTGGTTCTACGAATACAAGGTGAACGGCGCCGGAAAATGGCCCGCCATGGGGGTTCCCACCCCAGAATCAGGCGTGGATCAGGCGGTGGACCTGAAATGGGAGGGAAAGAACCTCTGGGTCACGATCAACGGCCAGGCGCTCAACTCGGGCAATCCCTTCGTCATTGACGCACTGGAGTCCCTCAAAAACGCCCCTTTGCGCATCAAGGCCTCGAACTATCAAAACGGTATCACTGACTTCATCTTCAAAGATGTCACCATCAAAGACGGGACAGGATCAGTCATCGTCGACAATGGCGCGGACACCTGGACCGTGGTCTCCACCGGTGGCACGGAGCTCTTCGACCCGAACTATGTCATCCCCGATGATCCTCCGGCCGAAAGCATCGAATCAGAGCAGATGACCGTGGGGATCGACAACAAGTTCCCCCGCGTCGTGCATTATCAGATGAACGACTCTGGGGCGATCCTCTACGGTCAAACCGAGGTTCTTGACACCATCGTGATCAACGGCGTCGAGGTCAAGCCGACTGTGACTTTCGACAAAACCAACGCCACCACCGCCTACTATGACATGCGCGTGGTCGACACCGCCAACGCCATCAACGCTGAACTGCGGGCCATGCTCGAAGTCATAGACAACACCGTGATTTTCAAGATCACCCGCATCAGGGACTACTTGCCGGTTCACACCATCGACATCCCGAACCACTCACTGGTGTCGGTCAGGGACGATCAGACCGACGCCGCTTTCGCCGGCACGCAGCTGTCCACCAACTCCCACACCAACGGTGACACCTACACCTCATTGGCCAGCCGGGCGACCGGCGCCCAGGGTTACATGTATGGCTTCGTCAGCGGCGGAGGGTTGGCCGCTGGTCTGTGGTCGAACTCGGAGAATGGCCTCACGACGGCGGGCAAGGGCTTCCAGCGCGTCACAGCAGTGACTGGACAGATGGGGGCGCACAAGGCAGTTGGGCTGAAAAGCACGTATTGGACCTACCAGAAGGGTGAGGATTACCGTAAGCAGAACACCTGGGATGAGCTTCCGACCGCCAAGGTGGCCATCGCCCCTGACACGAACGCCGACGGCGTGGCCAACTGGGAGGATGCCGCCATCGCCTACCGTGACATCATGGAAGAAGTGGTCGGCAGTGAATCGGTGCCCGACCGGACCGCCTGGCGCATCTCGATGAACTTCGGCTCACAGGCACAGAACCCCTTCTTGACCACGCTGGACAACGTGAAGAAGGTCTACCTCAACACTGACGGTCTCGGCCAGGCCATCCTCCTGAAGGGCTATGCCTCCGAGGGCCACGACTCGGGACATCTCGACTACGCCAACGTGGGCGAACGCATGGGCGGGGTCGAGGACCTGAAGCTCCTCTTGGACAAAGCCGCCGAACTCGGCGCTCAGATCGGCGTTCACGTCAACGCCTCTGAGACCCAGCCCGAGTCGAAGTACTTCGAGGAAGAGCGCCTATGGAAGTACTCCAGTGGCGCCTACGAGTACGGCTGGGACTGGATCGACCAGGCCTTCAACATCGTGGCCGACTACGACTTGCGCAACGGACGCGAGCAGCGCTTCCAAGACCTGTATGACGCGCTCGGCGGTGAAGACAACAATCTCGCCTTCGTCTATGTCGATGTCTGGGGCGACAGCCAGGCCGGCGACGAGGGAACCTGGGCCACCAGCCAGTTGGCCAAAGAGATCAACAACTTGGGCTGGAGCATCGGCGGTGAGTACAGTTGGGCTTTCGCTTACCAGTCGACCTTGTCCCACTGGGGGCTGGATCTGAATTACGGCGGCTATACCAACAAGGGTATCAACTCGCCGATAGCTCGTTTCATCCAGAATCACCAGCGCGACACCTGGATCGGCAACCGACCCGAGTTCGGTGGCGCGGCGGTCAACCCCCTGCTGGGCGGCTACGACATGGTCGACTTCGAGGGTTGGCAGGGCCGCAACGATTATCAGAAGCACATTCAGAGTCTCTTCGCCAATGATCTGACCACCAAGTACCTTCAGCACTTCCTTGTCACCGATTGGCAGGACGGCACGCCGGTGACGATGTCCGACAACGGACAGACCTATCAGTGGACTCCGGAGATGAAGGTCGCCTTGGAGGATGCGGACGGGCTGCACCAGATCGTCAGCACGCGCGGATCGAACAACGTCTCTGAGGCCGGCTACAAGGAGCGGACCATCACCTACGACGGAGCCACCATCGTCAAGAACGACTCCTATTTGTTGCCATGGATCTGGGACGCCGACGGGCAATTCTTGAAGAACAGCGAGCGCAAGCTCTACCACTGGAACGCCCCCGGTGGAGTCACCAGCTGGGATGTGCCGACTGATTGGAGCGGCACAGCCAAGCTCTACGAGTTGACGGAGGACGGCAAGCAGTTCGTCGCCGACCTGCCAATCACCGGCGGAAAGGTCACGATCGAGGCCAAGGCCGGGACCCCCTATGTGCTACACAAGGGCGAGTCGGCCAACCCGGTCATCACATGGAGCGAGGGTATGCATCTGAGCGACGTCAGCTTCAATTCGGGTGCTCTGAACTCGTGGACCGTGAGCGGCGACGCCAATCAGGTTCAGATCGCCACCACGGAAGGACACGACCGGGTTCTGACCATGGGTGACAACACCGCTGACCTGTCGGTGACACAGACTTTGAGCGACCTGACACCAGGGCAGCAGTACGCCGTCTACGTCGGCGTGGACAACCGCAGCGACGCCAAGGCATCCCTCGAGGTCACATCCACCGGTGGGACAGCCTCGAACCACACCGAGCGCTCGATCGCGAAGAACTACATCAAGGCCTACGCCCACAACACGAACGCGCCGACCGTTGATGGATCAAGCTACTTCCAGAACATGTACGTCTTCTTCACAGCCCCAGCCGATGGCAGCGATGTGACCCTGACGCTCAAGCGCGCCCCTGGTGAGGGACTCACCTATTTCGATGGGGTTCGCGTGGTCGAGAACGAGTCGGCGATGCGTCCATCCGATGATCGCTTCGAGCAGGACTTCGAGAACGTCGCCCAGGGGATCTATCCCTTCGTGGTCGCAGATGTCGAAGGCGTGGAAGACAACCGGACGCATCTGTCGGAGAACCATGAGCCCTACACGAAGCGTGGCTGGAACGCCAAGGCCATCGACGACGTCATCGAAGGCGACTGGTCGCTCAAGGCCCACAACTTGACTAACCGGAATCGTTTGGTCTACCGCACCATTCCCCAGAATTTCCGCTTCGAACCCGGTGAGACCTACACGGTCTCCTTCGATTACGAGGCGGGCACAGCCGGAGCCTACGCCTTCATGACGGGCAACACCGACTCCTACGCCGGTCTGCCCACCAGTCCCCTGCCGACCACCATCGACAAGACCGGGGCGCAGCGGGCCACCTTCAGCGTGATCGGCGCGGACGACGGCCAGACTTGGATCGGCATCTACTCGGCCAACACTGCGACGAACAACCAGGGCAGCTCGGGTTCTGCCGCCTTGTTCCGAGGCTACTCAGACTTGATCATGGACAACCTCGTGATCGAGCGCTCCACTGTGTCGAAAGACGCTCTCCAGGAGTCTATTGAAGAAGCCAACGGCTTGGATGAGGCCGTGTACAGCCCTGAGTCGTGGGATGCCATGACTTCGGCGCGCCAAGCGGCTGAAGCTGTTCGCGATGACCCTGCGGCGACCCAAGAGGAAGTCAATCAGGCGAAAGCTGATCTCGACGCAGCCATGGATGCGCTCGTGGTCGTCGCGGGAGTGGTCTGGGGTTCGGTCACCGACGCCGACGGAAACCCGGTGGCCGGAGTGACAGTTCAGGTCAGTGGCACTGACGCGAAGACCGTCACCGCCGCAGATGGCTCCTACCGGATCGAGGGCGTGACCATGGGTGAGCACACCCTCGTCACTGATTCGAGATACTACGAGAACACCTCGGCCAGTCTCACTGTCACCACACAGACCCCGAAGATCGAGCAAAAGCTGACCATCGAGCGCGGTGACGCTTCGCTGAGTGGGGATGTCACAGCAGTGGGCCAGGCCCTGCCGAACGCAGTCGTCGAGTTGGTCGGCTCCACCGGCACGTATACGACCACGAGTGACGCCGACGGCAAGTATGCCTTCGCAGATCTGCCAGCCGACAAGTACGAGGTCACGGTCACACCAGCCCAACCGGGATACGAGACGCTGGAGTTGACCTTGGATCTGGGCAAGTCGGAGACCTTGGTGAAGGAACTCATGGTCGAACCGGGACTCGGCTACGACTACTTCAATGACTTCGACGATGGAACAACCACCTGGGTCAACCTGCCCGGTGACTCCGGTGACGCCACGCTGACGCCCGAGGATGGCGCCACGACGGTCTCCTTCCCTGGTGGAATCAACGCCAACCACCCCACCCGCGTCTGTGACTCCGCCGCCCCGACCTTCACCGACGGCGCTGTGGAGATGGACCTCACACCTTCCGCCGACGCGGTGCGTGTCGGCATCCTGCTGCGAGCCGATGACGCCGGTAACCGGGTCTACGTCGGCACCGAGGAGACCTCATCGAAGTGGTTCGTCGAGTATTGGGGCGCTCAGGGCAACAGTTGGAGTTCAATGACCCAAGGCCCGTCCCTGGCAGCGGGTGAGACGAGCCATGTCAAGGCGGAGATCGTTGGCAACACGGTCCGTCTGTGGGTCGACGGGGCTCTCATCCTTGAGCAGACCATGCCGAAGATGCACTCCGGCGAAGGTTGTGTTGGCCTGAGTTCGACCAAGGCCAACGAGGTCAGCGTCGACAACGTCAAGGTGACCGTCTACGACCCCGCACCGGCCGACACTCGCACTGTGGTCGGTCTGGTCACCGATGGCACTGCCCCGGCAGTCGGGATCGAGGTGACCATCAAGCAGGTCGGTGCGCCCGGTGAGCCAGAGCCGGATCCGGGAGTGGAGATCACAACCACGACCGACATGAACGGGAACTACAAGTTCGAAGCAATCCCAGATGGAACCTACACGGTCACCGCAGTCACTGCTGACAACCGCCAAGCTGTGCGCACTGTCACCGTAGAGGCCCGTGACGGGTACATCATCGTGCCCCCCATCCGATTTGGTGTGGACAAGGAGGCGCTGGAGGATGCGATCGACGAGGCGAACGCTCTCGTCGCCGAGGACTACACGCCTGATTCGTGGGCTGTTGTGGAGACCGCCTTGAAGGCGGCTGAGCAGGTCTTTGCTGATGACACGGTGACGCAGGGCCAGATTGATCAGGCCAAGGCTGCGTTGGAGGCTGCGCTGGAGGGTTTGGCGCCCGTGCCGGTTGACAAGTCTGGTTTGGCGTCGGCGATTGACGCGGCGACTGAGGCTTTGGCGGATCTGATTGTGAGTGTCGATGGTTCTCAGGTGTCGCCTGATGTGGATTGGGTGACGCAGGGCGAGAAGGATGCTGCACAGAAGGCGCTGGATGAAGCCAAGGTGATCCTTGACAAGCCGGGTGCGACTGAGGCTGAGGTCGCGGACGCCCTGGACGCGATTCGCGAGGCGCTGGAGGTCTTGGACGCGGCTGGTCAGCCTGGTAAGTCTGATTTGGCTGGGACTATTGCTGATGCTGGCAAGAGTCTCGATGGCTTGAAGGCCAGTGTTGATGGTACGGATGTGCCGAAGGATCAGTACTGGGTGACGCAGGCGGCTAAGGATGCTGTTCAGGCTGTGTTGGATGAGGCTGATGGTTTGTTGCATGATCCGACAGCGACTGAGGCTGAGGTCGCGGCTGCTTTGAAGGCGATTGAGGATGCGTTGGCTGGGTTGGATCCGAAGCCGGGCACTCAGGTTGACAAGGCTGATGTGGGGAAGGCCTTGGCTGGGCTTGAGGCTGCTGTGGAGGGTCTGGAGGATAGTGATCTGGATGGTTTGGATGTGGCCAGGGATCTGTATTGGGTCGATCCAGATGAGAGGGCTGAGTTGGAGAAGGCCATCGAGGATGCGAAGGTTGCCTTGGCTGCTGATCCGGTGGATCAGGAGGCGCTTGAGTCTGCCTTGGAGGGTCTTGAGGATGCTTTGGCGGGTCTGCCTGGTATGAAGGAGCCTGGGAAGTTGGCTGACAAGGCTGCTTTGGAGTCTGCTGTGGAGCGTGCTGACCAGGCTTTGAAGGACCTGACTGTGAGTGTTGATGGGTCTGAGGTGTCGCCTGAGGTTGATTGGGTGACGCAGGCTGAGAAGGATGCTGCCCAGAAGGCGCTGGATGAAGCCAAGGTGATTCTTGACAAGCCGGGTGCGACTGAGGCTGAGGTTGCGGCCGCTTTGGATGCGATTCGTGAGGCTTTGGATGTGTTGGATGGGGCTGGTCAACCGGGTAAGTCTGATTTGGCTGGGACTATTGCTGATGCTGGCAAGAGTCTCGATGGTTTGAAGACTAGTGTTGATGGGTCTGATGTGCCGAAGGATCAGCAATGGTATGCCCAGTCGGATGTGGATGCTGTCAAGGTTGTGCTGGATGAGGCTGATGCTGTGTTGCATGACCCGGATGCCACTGAGGCACAGGTTGCGGACGCTATCAAGGCGATTGAGGATGCCTTGGCTGGATTGAAGTCGAAGCCGGGTACTCAGGTTGATCAGTCTGATCTGGATAGCGCTATCAAGGGTCTTGAGGATGCCTTGAAGGATCTACCGGTCAGCGACCTGGATGGTCGGGATGTGGCCAAGGATCTGTATTGGCTTGATCCGACCGAGAAGGCTGAGTTGGTGAAGGCTGTTGAGGATGCGAAGAGTGTTCTCAACGATCCGAAAGCCACCCCAGAAGAGATTGCTCAGGCGATCAAGGACACTGAGAAGGCGCTGGATGACCTTGAGGGTATGAAGGAGCCCGGGAAGCTGGTTGACAAGGCTGGTTTGGAGTCTGCTCTGGAGCAGGCTGACCAGGTTCTGAAGGATCTGACTGTGAGTGTTGATGGTTCTCAGGTGTCGCCTGAGGTTGATTGGGTGACGCAGGGTGAGAAGGATGCTGCACAGAAGGCGCTGGATGAAGCCAAGGTGATCCTTGACAAGCCGGGTGCGACGGAAGCTGAGGTCGCGGACGCCCTGGACGCGATTCGCGAGGCGCTGGAAGTCTTGGACGCGGCTGGTCAGCCGGGTAAGTCTGATTTGGCTGGGACTATTGCTGATGCTGGCAAGAGTCTCGATGGTTTGAAGACCAGTGTTGATGGGTCTGATGTGCCGAAGGATCAGCAATGGTATGCCCAGTCGGATGTGGATGCTGTCAAGGTTGTGCTGGATGAGGCTGATGCTGTGTTGCATGACCCAGATGCCACTGAGGCACAGGTTGCGGACGCTATCAAGGCGATTGAGGATGCCTTGGCTGGATTGAAGTCGAAGCCGGGTACTCAGGTTGATCCCACTCCTGGACCGGATAAGTCTGGTTTGGAGTCGGCGGTCAAGGGTCTTGAGGATGCTTTGAAGGACCTGCCGGTCAGCGACAAGGCTGGTGCGGATGTTCCGTCTGATGAGTCGTGGATTGATCCGACTGAGAAGGCTGAGTTGGTGAAGGTGGTTGAGGATGCGAAGAGTGTCCTCAACGATCCGAATGCCACTACGGAAGAGGTTGCTCAGGCTATCAAGGACATTGCGCAGGCACTGGAAGACCTTGAGGGCATGAAGGAGCCTGGCACTCAATTCATCACGCCTCCTCAGCCGGACAAGTCTGGTTTGAGTGATGCTTTGAAGGGTCTTGAGGATGCCGTGAAGGGTCTGACTGTCAGTGACAAGGCTGGTGCAGATGTTCCGTCTAGCCAGTCGTGGATTGATCCGGCCGAGAAGGCTGAACTGGACAAGGTGATTGAGGATGCGAAGAGTGCTCTCAACGATCCGACCGCCACCGCAGAAGAGGTCGCTCAGGCTATCAAGGACATTGCGCAGGC
>JAITVA010000145.1 GCA_031286045.1 Propionibacteriaceae bacterium
GGCGACGGTGTGCTGGTCGACGCTCGGGTAGAGACCATCATGGACGCTCAATGCTCGCGCTGTCTGGTGGAGTTCTCTTTGCCGGTCGACGTCGAGTTTCAAGAGCTGTACGTCTACCCGGAGCAGGCCGACGACTATGCCGAGGAGGATGTCAGCTTCATCCATTCGGATGCTATCGACCTTGAGCCGATCATTCGTGACGCCATCATCGTCGAACAGCCCTTGATCCCACTGTGCCGCCCCGATTGCCGTGGATTGTGTCCGCAATGTGGCGTTGACTTGAACGCCGATCCCGATCACCACCACGATGACGCGGTCGACTCACGTTGGCTCGGGCTGACGGCGTGGGGTAAGATGTCCTAGTTGCCCGCTGGAAGACGTGCGGGCTGTGAGTAAGGAGAAGACCAGTGGCTGTCCCGAAGAGAAGGATGTCGCGTGCGAACACCCATGCCCGCCGTTCCCAGTGGAAAGCGCAAGCGCCACAGTTGGTCACATGCGCCAATCCTGCTTGCGGCGCCAAGCACCTCCCACACACCGCCTGCCCGGAGTGCGGCCAGTATGGCCCACGCAGCGCGCGGCGTCAGGTCTTGCAGGTTCAGTAAGGGTTGAACCGGCTGGCTGATCGGCTCGCCCAGTTGGGAATCGTGGTCGATTCCCAACTGTTGTCGCTCGCCTTCACACATCGCTCTTGGGCCTACGAGCACGGTCGTGCGCCGACGAATGAGCGTCTTGAATTCCTGGGTGACTCAGTTCTCGGAGTCGTCGTCACTGATCGGATTTTTCGACAGTATCCCGACCGTAGCGAAGGTGATCTGGCCAAACTGCGTGCCACCGTCGTGTCAGGCCACACCCTGGCCCAGGTGGCGCGGGAGTTGGGCATTGGCGCCTACCTGAAGTTGGGTCGCGGCGAGATAGCGACTCACGGTGACGGCAAGGAGTCCATTCTGGCCGACGCCATGGAAGCTGTCATCGGTGCTGTTCACCTGGCTGGTGGCTTCGAGGCGTCGATAAGCTTTGTACATTCCTTGATGGATCCTGTGATCGCTCGCGACGCGGAGTTGGGCGCCGCCCTGGATTGGAAGTCCAGTCTGCAGGAGTTGGTGGCGTCACGTGAACTGGGGATCCCGGTCTACACCTGTGAGACGTCTGGGCCTGATCACGAGCGTCATTTCTCAGCGGAAGTGCTGGTCGCCGGCCATGTGATGGGTGCCGGCGAGGCGTCAAGCCGACGCGGAGCAGAGCACATCGCCGCCCAGAACGCGTACCAAGCCCTGTCATCGACTCCGGTAGGGTAGACGCTTGTGATTTCGCGCTTTCTCGCCCGCTACCGCGGTAGCCTGGGCCAACTTGTGAAGTTCAGCCTAGTCGGATTCTCTGGTGTGCTGATCAACTTTCTTGTGGTTTTCGCGGCCAAGAAGATCACTCCGTTGATCTGGGAAAGCGCGCACACCAACGGGGTGTGGTGGCATATTCCCGGAACAGACTTTAATATTCGCTGGTTCTCTGTCTATTCCATGGTGGCCTTCGTCGTCGCCAACGTGTCGAACTATCAGATCAATCGTTCATGGTCCTTCAAGAGCAAGCACCATGACGGGTGGATGAAGGAGTTCCTTCCCTTCTTCACCATCGGATTGCTGGCCCAGTGCTTGGGCATGGCCATAGAGGTCGCGCTGATGAACCAGCAGTCACCGATCAGCCTGCCCAGTTCTGTCTTCGACGACTCGACCGGTTTTCGTACCAAGTTTTATTGGGCTCACCTCATTATGATCGCGGTGACCACGCCGCTCTCCTTCCTGGCGAACAAGTTCTGGACCTTCCGCTCGATTCGTCGTCCCGGCGTGGAGCCGATCGAGCCGATCGAGCAAGCGGAGACCTGAGCGTGTACCTCAAGAAGCTCACCTTGCGTGGGTTCAAGTCCTTCGCTTCCGCCACATCCTTGGTGCTGGAGCCGGGCATCACCTGCATCGTCGGGCCGAATGGATCGGGCAAGTCCAACATTGTCGACGCGCTGGCCTGGGTGATGGGCGAACAGGGGGCGAAGTCGCTGCGCGGTGCTTCGATGGAGGATGTCATCTTCGCCGGCACTGCCAAGCGTGCGCCGCTGGGGCGGTCCGAGATTCAATTGACTATCGACAACTCCGATCAGGCTCTGCCGATCGACTACGCCGAGGTCACCATCGCCCGGACCAAGTTCCGCAACGGCAGTTCGGAGTACTCCATCAATGGGACGGCTTGTCGACTGCTCGATGTGCGAGAGCTACTGTCCGATTCCGGGATCGGCCGCGAGATGCATGTCATCGTCGGGCAAGGCCATCTTGACCAGATACTGTCCGCCACTGCGGAGACCAGACGCGGTTTCATCGAGGAGGCCGCTGGTGTCCTGAAGCACAGGGAACGCAAAGAGAAGGCCTTGCGCAAACTGGATGCGACTCAGGCCAATCTGCACCGGCTGACCGACCTGATTTCAGAGATTCGTCGGCAGTTGAAGCCACTGGGGCGCCAGGCTGAGGTGGCCAAGCGGGCCTCCGTGGTCCAAGCCGAGCTGCGTGACGCCAAGGCCCGCCTCCTGGCAGACGACCTGGCCCAGGCGCAAACGGTGCTCACCACAGAGTCCGACGACGAGAACTCGGCGCGGACGCGGCGTGGGCTGGTTGAGTCAGCCCTGGCTGCGGCGCGAGAGAGTGAGGATCAGGCCCGCGCGACGATGACGTCGGCCGACCAGGATCACCGCCGCATCCAAGAGACCTGGTTCGTGCTGTCCAGTGTCGGCGAGCGAGTGCGTTCCAACATCACGGTTGCCCAGGAGCGGGTTCACAATGCGACGGACAGGCCCGTGATCGACGCCGACCCGGCCAGAGATCCGCAGACCTTGTTGTCGCAAGCGGAGGCGATCAGTGGGTCAGAGGCGAAGCTACGTGACGAAGTGGCAGTTCGGTCGCAGAAGCTGAAGCAAGCGAGCGAAGCGCGGGCCAGTGCGGAGGCCGACTCTATGGCGGCTGGCGAGGAGTTTGAACAGCTGGCGGCGGCGGCTGCACGTCAACGCGAGTCAGCGGCCCGCTTGTCTGGTCAAGTGACCGCGCTACGGGCCCGTGTGGCCAGCGGGGCAGCGCGACTGGATCAGGCCCGACAGGCGTCGGAGCGGGCGACCCAGGCGGTTGAGGCGGCGGCCACAGCCTTCGACGAGGCGAGTCAGCGGGGCATCGTTCACGAGGTTGATCAGGACCTGGACGCTGAGGTCGAGGCGCGCCGTGCTGACGTCGTCAGCGCCCGCCAGGCGCTCGACTCCGCCCGCGACCATGCGGCTCAGGCGACCCAGGCCAGGGCTGGACTAGCCGCGCGGGTGGAGACCCTGCGGTTGACCCTGGGCAGCCAGGCTGACGGCGTCGCCTGGTTGGAGGCCGAGTCCGATTTGGTCGGGCTTCGTGGGCCTGTGGCCTCGCTGGTCACAGTCCAGCCGGGCTACGAAGCGGCTGTGGCCGCTGGTTTGGGCACAGCGGCCGAAGCGGTGACTGTGGTTGATCTGAGGGTCGGCGCTCAAGCGATGGAACTTCTGCGCGCCGGTGATCGCGGACGGGCTGACTTGGTGGTCGCCGCTGCCGCGGATCTCACCGATTCAAACGAGGCGACCTCACCCCCAGGCGCTGTCTTGGCGCGGAGTTTGCTGAGTGGGGATCCGGCCGTCGTCGCCGCCCTGAGCCATGTCCTGGGGGGCGCCGTCGTGGCGGAGTCCGTCGAGCAAGCCCAGCAGTGGTTGGAGCAGTGTCCTGAACTGGTGGTCGTCACCCGCGACGGTGAGCGCCTGACGTCGTGGCTGGTCAGTGGTGGTTCTTCGGCGGGTCAGTCATCACTGCAGATCGCTTCCGCGCTGAGCGGGGCCGAGGTCGAGTTGGCTGGGGTGACCATCGAGGTCGACCAGACTCAGGCTGAGCTGGCCAGCGCGCAGGCTCTGCTGTCTCAGGCTCAAGCCCTGCGGGATGAGACCATGCGTCGCCGTGACGACGCGGTCGCGGCGCGTGGCGCTGAGACCCAGCGCTTGGCCAGGTTGGAGTCCGCCTTGGCCTTGGCTAGAGCTGAGGCTGATCGCCGCCTGGAACAGCATGCCCGGGCCGAGCAGGACCTCGCCGCTGATCAGACCAGTTTGTCCCAGAGCGAAGCCACGCTCGCCGCTGTCAGTCAAAGTCAGGCGGTGGCAGCTCCTGATCCCACCAGTCGTGACCGGTTGGCTGACGCCGCCAAGAAGGCGAGAGCGGTCGAGATGGAGGCACGGCTGGGGCTTCGCACCTTGGAAGAACGGGCCCGGTCGCTGGCGAATCAGGCTGAGTCTTTGCGGGCGGCGGCTCAGTCGGAGCGGGAGGCGCGACTCGAGGCGGAGCGGCGTCGCCGACGACTTGAGCACCAGGCCGAGGTGGCGCGCTCGGCGGCCATCGCCGGACAGTGGCTCTACGACCGGATCAGTCAGTCCTTGCGGCTGGCGGAAGAGGCTCGAACACACACCGGCCAGGTTCGCGACAGCGCGGCGAACGAGGTCGAGTCCTCGCGGGCGGCGGTGCGTCAGCTGAGCAGCGAGTTAGAGGGGCTGGTCGATTCTGTCCATCGCGAGGAGCTGGCCAAGGCCCAACAGCAGATGCGAGTCGACGCCTTGGCGCAGCGGGCCATGGCGGAAGTCGGACTGGATGCGACCACCTTGGTCGACCAGTATGGTCCGAGTCAGCCAATTCCGGTCCTCGGCGATGACCTCACTGCGACCGAGCAGCCGCGCACGGTGCCGTTCGTGCGTGAGGAACAACTCAAGCGCCTACGCACCGCCGAGCGGGATCTGCAGCTGCTGGGCAAGATCAACCCATTGGCGCTGGAAGAGTTTCAGGCCATGGAGGAGCGGCACCAATTCTTGGCCCGTCAACTGGAGGATGTGCGCAAGACCAGGTCAGATCTGTTGGGCATCGTCGACGATGTCGACGCCCGAGTCCAAGAGGTGTTCGCCAGCGCCTATGCCGATGTCGAGCGGGAGTTCGCAACGACCTTCACCCGGCTGTTTCCAGGCGGTGAGGGCCGTCTGGTCTTGACCGAGCCTGGCCAGTGGCTGACCACTGGCGTCGAGGTCGAGGCCAGGCCTGCGGGGAAGAAGGTCAAGCGTCTGTCCCTGCTGTCCGGCGGCGAGCGTTCGCTGGTGGCAGTCTGCTTCCTGATCGCCTTGTTCAAGGCGCGACCCAGCCCCTTCTACATCCTCGATGAAGTCGAGGCGGCTTTGGACGACACCAACTTGGGGCGTTTGTTGGAGATCTACGAGGAGCTGCGAGCCACTTCACAGCTCTTGGTCATCACCCATCAGAAGCGGACCATGGAGATCGCCGACACTCTGTACGGTGTCACGATGGGGTCGGACGGCACATCCACCGTGGTCAGTCAGAGACTACGGGAGGACTAAGAGGTTCCGCCGATAGGTCATTCGGGGTGATGGGTCTAGGAACCAATCTGGATGGCGTTATCGTCGGTCGACGGGCGTCCAGCCCGCCTCCCTCCTCCGCCTTGCCAGATTGCCCCCAAAACCCATCCCCTGATCCGAAGCACCCATCGGCGGAACCTCTCAGGCGATCCTCCGCGCAGAATCGTCAATCTGAGGGGAAGGCGTCCTTCCAGCGCTGGCCGGTCAAGCGCCGCCAGAGCCGTGAGGTGGGGATGTCATGACCGGTGGCGGTATAGAACAGGGTCGAATCGTCATAGAGGCACTCGCACTGCTCATTGAAGGCGAGGCTCGTGCCCACCATCACCAGCACGTCGTTCAGGGCGACGTCGATGTCGTCATCCGGCAAGGTGATGGCCTTCCCGTCGCGGATCAACAGCAGGGGGAAGGCGGCGATGGTCGTGGTCCAGTCTTGGGGCGAGCGCAGCAGGGCCCCCAATTTCAGCGGCCGATGCCGTAGCCATCGCACGACGGTGGGAGCGTTGTGCTCGTCGATGGTGAGGCGCGCGGGCACCGGGGAACCGTCCCCACAGCGCTCAACCAGCCGGGTCGTCAGGTCGGCGCTGAATTGTTCCGACGCCTTCATGGTGGACTCCACGAACTCCCACAAGTAGGGGGTGATCAGGTTGATGACGGCACGTTGGCTGACCAACTGCGGCGGGAAGAATATCGAGTCTGGACAGAAGGCCTGCAGTAGGGGCAGTTGAGCGTGGGACTGCTGGCGAACGACGATGAAGATGTCTGGATGGGTGTGACGCAGATGGGCGGCCAGAGCCAGATTCTCCATGTCAGAGGATGAGCCGGCGATGACGGCGCCGACCTCAGTGAAGTCGTGGTCGTCATCAGGGGTGGCGACCACGACCTCGTACCCTGCCAGGGTCAGGTGGCGTGAGATCTCTGGTCCGAAGTCGTCGTCCCCGACGACCAGCCAGCGATCGGATCGCAGCCCTGTCGTTGGTGGCACCGCCGGCAGGGGTGTGCCGTCCGCAGCGGTTAGCCAGGTGATGAGACGATAGGTCTGGGGCCGTTTCAGAGCCAAGACGAGACGGGCGCCGAAGTCCTCGTAGGGATTGATCACGGTGGTGGGGGAGAAGTCGGACATCTCCATGGCCACGCGACGACTGGAGGCCCGTGCGATGACGGACAGCTCCGGGCGGAGCAAGGAGCATGTCATCAGGATTTGAAGGTTGGCTTGCTCGTCGCCGGTCAAGGCGAGAATCGCCTCGCAGTCGGGATGGTCCAATCCGGCCAAGCCGAGCACTGCCGGATTCCGCGCGTCGGCGCAGATGCCAGGCGGTTCCTGTTGCAGCATGTCGGTCGCCAGTCGTTCGATCGGGGCAGACTGGCTGTCCAGCACGACGATGCGTCGCCCCAAGGCGTCCAGGCTGCGGGCGACCGTGCGACCGATATAGCCGTATCCGACGATGATGGTGAACGGCTCGCGGATGTGACTGATCGTTCGCTTGACTGACTGGGCGGCATAGGCGGCGTTGAAGGCCGAGTCTTGGAGCAGGGAGATCATGCGGGCCACGGTGTACGCCCAGCCCACGACGGACAGGTAGATCGACGCGATGATCCACCAGCGCTGGGCGATGGAGAAGTTGTGCGGCAACTCCCCGAAGCCGATGGTGGTGGCGGTGTAGGTGAAG
>JAITVA010000158.1 GCA_031286045.1 Propionibacteriaceae bacterium
GCGACGGTGATTGAGTTCGCCCGGTCGGTGTCGGGGCCGATCTGGACGGCTGGGTATGGGGATGGGGACAGGTTCCTTGCTGAGCAGCGGCGTTTAGGGCGGGCGCAGTCCACTAGGGCGGGTAAGGCTGGCATGATCGCCCATTTCTACGAGTTCCTGATGGATCGGTATCTTGGGGAGATTAGAACTGCAACGGGCGTCATCGTCGGGCAGCCGATTGACGAATGGAACCGGCCCTCGGGTGTGTCACTGGGCAAGGTGCGGGTGCCGCCGTCAGATGCTGAGATCACTGAGTTCTTCAACCGGTGGCGGGTAGCGGTTCCGGATTCACGGAAGTATCTACCTGCCGCACGAGACTATTTCGCGGCGTCGTTGTGGCGACGGCTGGGTTTGAGGATCAGCGAGTCAGTGATGCTCGACATCCGTGACTGGAGGCCCGATCTCGGCGTGAACGGCAAACTGCATGTCCGGTTTGGGAAGGGTTCACGCGGACGTGGGCACAAGCCTCGATTGATCCCTGCGATCAACGGAGCTGACGAGTTGATCGACTGGTGGTTGGCCGAGGTGCGGCCATTGTTTGGGCCGGACTGGTCTGACACGGACGCGCCGATGCTTCCCAGCGAACGTATCGACCGTGACTTCGAGCGACCGCTGCGGGTTGGCGCGAACGCGTTACGACGGGCGTTGGCTGATCAGACCGTGTTGTGGTTGCCTGCGTGGGCGGGAAGGATGACCCCGCATGTGTTGCGGCATTACTGTGCGTCCTCGCTGTACTCGGCGGGAATGGATCTGAAAGCATTGCAGGAACTGCTCGGCCATAACTGGTTAGCAACTACGAGTCAGTACATTCATGTGCGAAGCGAGCACATCGAAGTCGCCTGGCGACAGGCTAATGTCCGCATCGAACGACGCTTGATGGGAGATACCTGACATGTTGTGGAATCTGCGGTTGAAAGCGGCTGAGCGCGGGATTTGGAAGTCCGCCGAACTGCGCAGGATGCTTGCTGATGCCGGGCTGGAGTTGAGCATGGGCAAAATGTCGGCCTTGTGGGCGGGGAACCCGACCACGATCCGGCTGGACGACCTTGACGTTATCTGCGACGTGCTTTCCTGTGGGCCTAGCGACCTGCTCGTGCGTGAGCCTGAGAAAGTCGCCGCTCGAAGGGTAGCCAACCAGAAGGTCGTCGGAGGTGGTGATGTTCCGCCGATTGTGCGTCCACGCATCGGTACCCCGCGCTCAACACCGCCGTTATGAGTCCGGCTCCAGGTCCAAAAGCCCGACTGCGGCCTCCTGGCAAGTGCCTCGCTTGCGGGGTGAGGCGTGTCGCCTGGGTGAAACCTCGCGTCGATTACTGCTACAGCTGCCTTCCAGGTGGCCCGTTCCTTGCGCCACGGTGCATGAAATGCGGCTCAGTCGAGTACTTCAGCCAGGGCCTGTGCGAGCGCTGCCACCCCGGCGGCCCGGAGTATCTCGGATCGTGCAAAGATTGTCTGGCCTGGGGCGTGTATCGCAAACACAACTGGCGCTGTTGGCAGTGCCGCTGGTGGCAAGGTCATTACCCAGTCGCCGACTGTGCCTACTGCGGACGCCGAGTACCCGTCGGCGTGCAGGCTGCCTGTCGGCTCTGTCTTGAGTCTGCCCGCCTCCTCAGCGGACCAGGAGTAGCCCCGGATCTGGAACTCGTTGCCCGATATGGCCAGCAGTTACTCTTCGCTAACATGCCCGCGCCTCGCAAGCCCTCGCCGCCCAAACAATCAGTGCGAGCTGCCAGGATCGTGCGTGCCGCTCAAATCCCGCCCGTGACCCAGTGGGAACAGCCCGCGTTGTTTCACGCTGATCCTGATCCCGAACTGCTGCGTCAAGCCACCACAGCAGGAGCTGGGGATTGGACCTATCTGACCGACGGGATCGTATTCGAACACGCCAAACGTTTCGGATGGTCGAACCGACAGACCAACCAAGTGCGCCGGTCGTTGAAGATGATCCAACTCATCCGGCCACCAGGCTCCACCTCGATCCGGGCCAGCGAAGTCCTGCGGCTGCGCCGCTACGACACCAACACCAACCAGGTCTCCACCCTCGACGTTCTCGCTGCGGCAGGCTTGTTAGCTGATGACCGGATACCGCCCATCGTTGGCTATTACGAGTCCAAGACTTCTGGCCTGCCTCCCACGATACGCAATCAACTCGACATCTGGTTCGATGTCATGAGACATGGATCGAAAACCCCACCTCGCCGCAAGCCCCGCGACGACGCCACGATCCGCATACTGATCCAGGGGATCGCCCCGATCCTGTACTCCTGGACCGAGACCGGGATCACATCCCTGGCCCAAGTCACCTCCCGCATGGTCAGCGAAACACTCCCGAACGAACCACCCCAACGGCACTGGGCCGACCGTGGCCTACGCTCAGTGTTCACCATCATCAAAGCCCGCAGACTTGTCTTCACCAACCCCGTGCGCGACCTCCCAAATGTCGGTACTCGCTCCACGATCCCGCTTCCGCTCAATCCAGCCACGATCCTGGATGCACTGAACCACCCCGACCCCGCCACAGCGCTAGGCGTCGCCCTGGTCACCTTCCACGGGCTCACTAACAACCAGACTCGCACGATCCAGCTCACCGACATTATCGACGGACACCTCACACTTTCCGACGGACGCAGCATCCCGCTCGCTGACCCCGTTCGAAGCCGACTGACCACCTGGCTCGACTACCGCACCCAAAAATGGCCCAACACCCTCAACCCGCACCTATTCATCACAATACAAACCGCGCCACGACTCAACCCGCCGGGACACCAATTCCCATGGAAGAAAGCAGGTTTAAACCCTCAATCCTTACGAACAGACCGCATCCTTCAAGAAATCCACGCAACCGGCGGCGACGTGCGCCGCATCTGCGACTTATTCGGAATCGGCATCGAAGCCGCATCCCGCTACGCCGCCACCATAGGACACCCCAACATTCCGTGAGAAGTCCCCAGTTCCCCAAACCCACACCATCAAGTAGACTAAAAACCAAGATGAACCCTCAGATTCCCGACATTTTCGAACAAATTCGCGGGAACCCGTCACTTTCTCACAGCATTCGAGCGCGGGTGTCGAACAGGGTCATTTCGTCGGGGTGGAGCTGGTGTTGGATCAGGAAAGACCGGTCTTTGACCCGCCACAAGCCCTGTCCAGTCGACAAGGTGGGCAACAGTTTCGCCTCCGTACCGGTCAAACCCAAGGCTTGGGCGGTCAGGCTCATCTGGTCGGATTCCTGGCGGTAGATGATCCTGGTCTCCGCATTCGCCAACAAGCTCGAAGCCAAAGCTCGCATGGCAGAGCCTTGATCCCCCACGTTATCCAAGTCACCCAGCCGATGGAAGATCAACATGTTCGCTATCCCGTAATGACGAGCGAGCCTCCACTGGGCATCCATACGCCGCAACAAAGCGGGGTG
>JAITVA010000165.1 GCA_031286045.1 Propionibacteriaceae bacterium
CGTGAGCTTGTCGACGTACTGTCGCGGACTCTTGGTCGGATTGTTCGACAAGAACCGCACCTGTGCGCCGTGCTCACGCAGACGCGCGATCGTCTCGACCGCGCCAGGCAGCGCCTCGTCGCCGAGATAGATCGTCCCGTCGAGGTCGAAAAGGTAAGCGTCGTACCAGCAGGACGGACGCACCACAGGCGGCGTCGCCAGACTCGACCCGGTTGTCACGGCTCTCCTTGAGATTGGAACAGAGTGGGGATCGAAACGAGGTCAGTGGAAGGAGTCACCGCAGGCGCAGGTGCCAGTGGCATTCGGGTTGTCGATGGTGAAGCCCTGCTTCGAGATGGTGTCGGCGAAATCGATCGTGGCGCCCGCCAGATAAGGCGCGCTCTTCTCGTCGATCACGACGCGGACATCACCAAACGCGGTCACAACGTCGCCACCATAGCTTTGATCGTCGAAATACAGTTGGTACCTCAACCCTGAGCATCCCCCCGGCTGCACAGCCACTCGCAGGGCCAGATCCATCTCCTCGGCCGCCAAGAGTTGGGCCACCTTGGTCTGCGCCGCGTCCGTCAAAATCACCGAGGCTTCTGTCACAGTTTCAGTCATGGGTCGAGTGTACCGCCAGCGGGCAATGTGCGGCGGGACGCCGTCATGGGGCTGTTGCGCCTGGCCGCCACCGTCACCGCGAGGTCGGGACCCAGGTCACCACCACCAGGCGAGCGTCATCCGGCGTCGTCACCGCATACCCCGCTTCGACACCCAGACTGCGCCACTCGCGTGTGGAGACATGACAGGTCGGGGCGACTGCGATCACCGGAGTCAGCGCCCGCTCCGCCCACGAAGCCGTCTGCCGCAGCCAGGGCCCGCCCGCGTCCGCCATGGTCAACTCATCAGCAAGATAGACGACCAGATCCATCCCAGTGAACCGGCTGGACACCTGGTGCAGCTGCTCACGAACCGAGACCCGACCGGCCTCATCCGACGCCACCTGATCCAAGGAGCATTGATCGACCAGGACGCCGGCTCGCCGTAACTCCTGCCCCATCCAGGTGGCCGCTGCGCGACCCCCATCGGTCGCCACACGCGTGAGCACCAAGACCTTCATAAGGGCCCAGCCTACCTGGCCCGCCGAAATCGCCTCGCACCGCGCAGGGTGGAGGCGACGACTGGACGCCGCCTCCACCGCGTCGTTCACTGCTTCGGATAGAAGCCCGTCGGGGTCTCAGAAAGATTGACCATGATGTTCTTCACCTGGGTGTAGTGATCGAGGATGACCTTGTGCGTCTCACGACCGATGCCCGAGGTCTTGTAGCCGCCGAAGGGCGCGCCCGCCGGGATCGCGTTGTAGCAGTTGACCCACATCCGTCCGGTCTCGATGGCCCTGGCCACGCGGATGGCACGGTTGATGTCGCGCGTCCAGACACCGCCGCCGAGACCGTAGTCGGAGTCATTGGCCATGGCGACGACCTGGTCCTCGCTGGAGAACTTGATGACCACGGCGACCGGGCCGAAGATCTCCTCGCGAGCCACCTTCATGTCATTGGTGACACCGGTCAACAGGGTCGGCTGCATGAAACAGCCCTGGGCCAGGTCGCCCTCGTCATAGCGGTGTCCGCCGACAGCGACCGTCGCACCCTCACGTACCCCCTCGTCGACCCAGCCGGTGATCTTCTTCAGCTGGGTGTCATCGATTTGGGCGCCCATCTGAGTCTCGGGCAACCAGGGCATGCCAACCTTGACCCGCTTGAACGCGGCCACGGCGGAGTCAACGAAACAGTCGTAGACGTCCTCATGGACGAAGACACGCGAGCCGGCGCAACAGACCTGACCCTGGTTGAACAAGATGCCCATCTGCAGCCCATCCATGGCCAGGTCCCAGTCGCAATCCGGGAAGAAGATGTTGGCCGACTTTCCGCCAAGCTCCAAGGTCGAGGGGATCAGGCGACAGGCGGCGGCCTCGGCGACACTGCAGCCGACCTCGGTCGAGCCAGTGAAGGCGAGTTTGCGGAATCCGGGGTGGTCAAGGATGTGTTGTCCCGAGCGCGAACCCTTCCCGGTCACGACGTTGAGGACACCAGCGGGCAGAACCGACTGGATCAAGCGCGCCAATTCCAGCATTGACAAGCTGGTCTGACTCGACGGCTTGAAAACGGAGCAGCATCCGGCGGCCAAGGCCGGGGCCAGTTTCCAGGCAGCCATGAGGAAGGGGAAATGCCAGGGCACGATCTGGCCGACCACGCCGATGGGCTCGTGCAAGACAAGCGACAGCGTGTTCTCGTCCAACATGGTGGCGCTGCCCTCTTCCGTGCGCACGGCGCCGGCGAAGTAACGGAAGTGATCGGCCGCCAAAGGCACGTCGACCGCCGTGGTCTCGCGGATTGGTTTGCCATTGTCCAACGACTCGACCAGGGCCAAGTGGTCGGCGTTGTCATCGATGATATCTGCGATCTCGAGCAAAAGGCGCTGCCGCTCGACCGGCGACACCTTCTTCCATGACTCGAAGGCCCGCCAGGCTGCGGTCACGGCCTGATCGACGTCATCCTTGGTGGCCTCGGCGCAGGTCGCCAAGCGATCACCGGTGGCCGGACAGGTCGACTCGAACGTGCCACCATCTGACGACGGACGCCACTGCCCATCGATGAACAGCCCATAGGAGTCTTGCAGACGCGGATCTGGAATTGTCATAATACTTCTCCCTTGTTCAACTTCGAACGACTGGCGGTGACGGGCTCCCAGCGCCGACCACCCCAGAAGGGCCCCGTTTGGGCCCTCGTTTGCGAGTCTACGCTCGTGACACCGCGATGATCAGAAGCCGACTCGGGAATGCTCTGGCAGCAAGTCAGCGGCGGGTTCGGCGTACTCGATGTCGTGAACTCGACCGTCGACGAGGTGAAAACTGGTGATCGAGGCCAGAGTGCACTCGCGCTTGCGCGGGTCGTGCCACAGACGCTTGCCTTCCATAGCCAAACGTGCGACCCAGATGGGCAATTGATGGGAGACGATGACGGCCTGGCCATGAGGTCCGACCTGAGCGGCGGCGTCCATGATAGCGGCCGTCATGCGGGTGGCGATGACCGCGTAGGGCTCGCCCCAACTCGGGCGGAAAGGATTGCGGAGATAGGGCCAGTTCTTTGGCTTCTTGGCTGCCGCCGCACTGGAACCCATGACCTGACCAGCGAAGATGTTGCCCGCCTCGATCACCCGAGGATCAGTCACGACCGGAATCTCAGCGAAAAGGGCGGCCACTGGTCGGATCGACTCCTGAGTGCGCTCCAAGGGAGAACAACGAAGATGACTGATCGGTCGCTCGGCGAAAAAACCCGCCGCCTGTTCGACCATGAGTCGACCCAGATCAGACAAATGAAAACCCGGCAGCCGTTCGTACAACACACCGTTGGGATTGTCCACCTGCCCGTGGCGCATCACATGAATGATCGACATTTCATGCCCGTCAGACATACTCGTCGAACCCGGTGACCGGGTCCGACTCAGCGACCAGCGCGACGACGCTGGATACGCGTCTTCTTCAGCAGCTTGCGGTGCTTCTTCTTCGCCATGCGCTTGCGACGCTTCTTGATGACCGAACCCACTGTTGACCTTTCCTGAGGGGATGATCCCGACCGACTCGACCATGGCGGTGATCCCGCCTGGCAAGGCTTGCGTGGCCGACACAGCGCCGACCGACTATTGATCCTATCGCGCCAAGTCGGTGCGCACCAAAACCCTGACGCGACGCGTCTGCCGCGCCCGCGAAAGTGGTTCGGACTCTGATCTGGCGAGGTAGCGTCCACGCCTACAAAAGGGAACTTTGCCGTCGCCCGAGTCGACCCGACGATCGTCGCGGTCACAGCCCCCTCCATGGGTACATTCACGTGGCGGCAACCTCTTGGTCTGAGATGGTAAAATCCATGCCATATTGGTTTGTTTTGACTCAGAAATGGTGACCATTGGCCGACGAAAACGGGGTGTCTGAGGACGACCTGGATCTTGACGAGACTGTGCGTCCCCGCCAGGCTGTGGAAGCCGATGTGCGGCTTCTGGTGCTGGCGCGTTCTGACGACCCCAGCGCCGCGACCGAACTGTACAACCGGTATTACAGCGCCGCTCTGCGCGCGGCCACCGCCTCCGGCGCCAAACACCCCGAACGCTTGGTGTCCACAACCTTCCGCCACGGGCTGACCGTGGCCGCACGACAGAACACCCGCATCGGCATGTTCCTGAACGACTGGTTCGCCGCAGTGTCCGCGACCATGTCAGTCGAGCCGCCCTGCGCCGATCACAAGGCCATCAGTTGGGCCTTCTACGCCATGGCTGAGCCTGATCGCGCACTGATATGGCGCCGCCACGTCGACCACTGGCCGCCCGAGAGACTGGCCACACTGGTCGGTTCGGTCGCCCCTGACGCCGCAACTGCGGCCATCGCCCGTGTCGACGCCCAGTTCACCCAGTTTGTGACGAGCAGCAGCACCCTGTTGGGGATCAATCCCCCGGACACGACGCAGCCGACCTGGATCGGCGATCGGCTGAGCGAGGCTCTGGCCGCCGCCCCGCGCGTCGGCGCCTCGACATGGATCAGGTCCGCAGCCATCATCGCCCCAACCTCACCGCTGAAACGAGCCTCACGCCCCGCACCGGAAGCGACTGCCACTCGAGAAACTGGCGGTCTGCTGAGTCGGCTCAGCCAGTGGTGGCGTCATGTCTCCGCGCCAGCACGGATCGTTGCCGCAGTCGCCATCGTGGCCGTTGTGGTCGGCGGCGGCACCGCCGCCTGGAGCCGGTCCCACTACGGAGGCGGGAACGCCTCGACACCACCCCTGGCCATGCCGACGACGCCGACGACGAGCGGATCGACGACAGCTGGGCGTACCGGAACGCCCGCACCGACCCGAACCGTCAGTGAGACGCCCTCGACCACGCCGCCCCCGACCGACGCCGCCACACCGACGACCCCGGTCGACGCGGGCGACCAGAATGACAACCTGCCAGACACGAACGGTGGTGGCGACACCAGCGTCCCGCCAAACGACAATCCGAACCCCAACCCGGAGCCCAACCCCAACCCCAACCCCGAACCGCAGCCGAATCCCAATCCTGAGCCGGAGCCCAACCCTGAGCCTGAGCCTGAACCCAGCCCAGAACCGGAACCATCCCCTGAGCCACCGACACCGACAGAGTCCCAACCAGTGCCCTCAAGCGGCACCTCCGACGATGTCGACCCGTCACCCGAGTCCACGCCGGTGGAGAGCCCGACCGGAACGACCAGCGCGGAGCCCACTCCAATCACTTCCAGATCTGCCGCCACTGCGCACAAGGGCTTCCGCTGATAGGTGGACAACAAGGTCGAAGGCCGAAAACGACGACCAGGGACGCGATCGGTCCCAGGTCACAAAACCAGCAACTGAGCGATCCTTTGGCTGATGTCTTCCGGTTTGGTCGTCGGCGCATAGCGATCGACCACCGTGCCCGCGCGATCAATCAAGAACTTGGTGAAATTCCACTTGATGGCCCCACCCAACAGCCCACCTTTCTGAGCCTTCAACCAGGTGTACACCGGCGACTCGTCTTTACCGTTGACATTGATCTTCGCCATCTGAGGGAACCTCGTGCCGTAGGTCAACGAACAGAAGCTGGCGATCTCTTGGTTGGACTCGGGCGCCTCGTTGGCGAACTGATTGCAGGGGAAATCGAGGATCTCGAACCCTTGGTCGTGGTACTGCTCCCATAGCGCCTCCAATCCCTCATACTGAGGAGTGAAACCGCACTTTGTGGCTGTGTTGACCACCAGCACCACCTTGCCCCGAAACCCCGACAAGGCCACATCTTTACCCGAGGCGTCCTTGACCTGCAGATCAAACATCGTCTCCATGATCTCTCCCATCATCCACCGACGCTCGGTGTTCAACCAAGGCTACCTTGTTGTGGCGTCACCGGCTGAAGACATGGGTTGTCCATGGCAAGGCCATGGACAACCCAAGAGATGACAGTGCCCTGTCACTACGCCGCGGAAGCAGACGGCGCCGCCTGCGGGGCGTACAACTTGGAGCCGGGCCCACCGATAAGAGTCAACACAGCCAAGAACACCAAGCCAGCGACCCCGACGACAACGGCCATCCCGCCAACGTTGACCCGGTCTGCCATGGGCCCCGCCACGGCCATGCCCAAGGGGAAGCAGACCGTGTTGATCAGCGTGACCAGGCTCATCACCCGGCCCATCATGTTCTCGGGAATGATCTCCTGGATGGCGGTGACCAGCGGCGTGTTCAACACCGGGAGCATGAAACCCATCAGGCCCAAGGCCGCGATGAAGACCCAAATGTTCGGCGCCAAGCCCATCAGCACGACCATGGCCGAGAAACCCGCCATGCCAATTGTTGCCAGCGTCATGCGGTTGCGTAAACCACCCCAGGCGCCCATGGTGACGCCGCCTGCGACCATGCCTATGAAGAAGGCCATCTCGCAGGCCGCCAGCATCCACTGCTCGGAACCGAACAGATGCACCACGAACACCGGCCCCATCTGGCCAAGCGGCACGACAAACGTCAGCATCACAGCGCACATCACCAGCGCCCGGCGTAGGCCTGGAATCCTCCAGGCGTAGCGAACAGCCTCCGCCGTATGACCCAGGTAGCCCTGCGCGTGACTCTGCGCGTCGGCCCGCATCTCAGCCGTCGGCTTGGGGATGCGAATGAAGGCCGTGATGCCTATTCCGATGGCGGCGGTGACGACATCGACCATCAAAATCCACCCCAGGGGTAGGAATGACAGCAGCACTAGAGCCAAAGCCGGAGAGGCCACCATGATGATGGCCTGCAGAGCCTGGTTCAAGGAATTGATGCGTAGGAGCTTGTCCGATGGGGCGATCTGAGGCAGTGCCGCACTGACGGCTGGTTGTTGGATGCCACTGCCCAGGCCACGCAGAGCCAGGCAGACCGCGATCAGCCAGACCGACTCGAACCCATTCAGCATGAAGGCCGCCAGAATCATGGTCACGATGGCCACCCCTGCGTCAGATGCCATCATCAGCAGCTTTCGCCAATGCCGATCAGCCCAGACTCCGCCAGGGATGGCGGTCAGCGCCGCCGCGAGCTGGGAGGCGATCAACAACAGGGCGAACTGAGCTCCCGACCCCGTCTTCAAGGTGATGTACCATGTCAGCGCATAGGTCACAAGCGAGGACCCGATGATTGAGGTCGATTGCGCGGTCAGAAACAGGGCCACATCTCGCAGCCAGCCAGGTCGAGCGGTCCCACCACCGGTCGCCTGGTCGGCCAGTGGCTCAATCCGGTCGCTCGAGAGGTCCTGACTCACGTCTTCTTCCACTGCCACACTACTCATGTCACTCATCTCCTCTTTCATCATTCGGCCAGTCCGGCCATATCCTTCGTCACGCGACCACGGAAGCGGATAACACCGCTCGGCCCCTCTCGCGTCACGGATATACTCTAGCGATTGAGTACTATACCTGTCAAAGTATTACCAACCCCGAAAGAGCTGGGGCGAGACTGTCAAAACAGCCATCGGCAAGGGCATCCATGGTTGATATCTGTATACTTTCGACCCCGAAGTCCCGGCACAAGTGAAAACAGCGAGAATGCACTCTCCTCTTGTTTCGATGTCATCGGCTGGCCCAATTGGGTAGTATGAGATTGTGTATGCCTGTGTTCCGAGGAAAGGAGGCTCGTGATGGGAATCTTTTCTCAGGCCGAGAAAAAGCTCGAGGGTGCAGTCGGCGGGCTGTTCGCGCGCGCGTTCAAAGGTGATGTCCAGCCAGTCGAGATTTCTCACGAGCTCTGTCGCGAGCTCGATGACCAGGCCCAGTTGCTGTCCCACGACAAGAGGCTCGTCCCCAACGAGTTCCTGATCTCTTTGTCGAAGCCGGATTACGCCCGCCTCTTCCCCTATTCCCGCACAATGAACGCAGAAATCACCAATGACGTGCGAGAATACGCCGCCGAACACGGCTACATCTTCAATGGACCGATCTCCATCCAACTCGAAGAACGACCCGATCTGCCCGTCGGGCGCTTCACCGTCGCCTCTGAGACGGTCGCCGCCGTCGACCAAGCCAGTTCCACACCCCGGGTGGTGCGCAGCGGTGATTTGGTGCTCGAAGTCAACGGTGTTCGCCATCCACTCACCCCGCCAGGATTCATCGTCGGTCGTGGCGCCGACACCGACCTGCGTATCAACGACCCCGGCATCTCTCGTGCCCATGCCCAATTCTTGGTGACCGGCTCGGGCGACGACCTGCGAGTCAAAATCATCGACCTCAACTCGACCAACGGCATCTTGGTGGATGGGCGCAAGGTCACTGAGGCAGAATTGGGTGACGGTTCCAGAATCGACATCGGAAAGACCCAGATGCTCGTCTATGCTCCTTCGGGGAGCTGATCTGTGGCCGCCTTCACCGTTCTCGTCCTCAAGATTGCCTTTTTGTCGCTCCTGTGGCTCTTCATTGTCTTCATCGTGGTCATCGTCAACTCCGACATGATCGGTCGGCGCCAGAAGGCTCCCCGCTCTGAACGCGACCACAACGAACCGGTCACACGTGAGTCACGCAAGGCCGCCAAGAAGCGGAAAAAGGAGCCTTGGGTGCTCGCCATCGACTCTGGCCTCCACGCTGGCAATCGCCTCCAACTCGTCCCTGAAGTGCGCATCGGACGCTCTGACGCCTGCGAGTTGGTGCTCGACGACGACTACGTCTCCTCCGTTCACGCCCAACTCAACCATCGTTCTGACGGCGCCTGGGTTCTTCGCGACATGGGCTCCACCAACGGCACCTTCCTCAATTCCAACCGCATCACTGAACCGACCGTCGTCACCCCCGATGACGTCATTCGCATCGGCGACGTGCAGATGAGGTTGGAGTACTGATGAGCCTGGCCCTGCGCCCCATCGGGCACTCCGAGATCGGCTTGGTCCGCAAAACCAACCAGGACTCCGGCTTCGTCTCGCCGACCCTGCTGTTCGTGGCCGACGGCATGGGCGGAGCAGCGGCCGGCGACTTGGCCTCGGCGGTCACGGCCAACGAGGTTCAGCATGCCAACGACATCCCCATGGCAGGCAAGGGCGCACTGACCGCTTTACGCATCGCCGTCGTCAAGGCCAACAACGACCTGGCCGAGTTGATCCTTCGAGCGCCTGAACTCGACGGCATGGGCACCACGATCTGTGGCGGCATCTTCGACGGCCAGTCACTCAACATCGCCCACATCGGTGATTCCCGGGGCTACCTCCTGCGCGACGGCACGCTGAAGCGGCTGACCCACGACCACTCCTACGTCCAGACTCTGATCGATGACGGCAGACTCGATGAAGAGGGCGCACTGATCCATCCGCATCGCTCTTTGATCATGAAGGTGCTCAACGGCCAGCCCGACATCGCTCCTGACTACTTCAGCGTCGACCTGCGCGCTGGCGACCGGATCATGTTCTGCTCGGACGGGCTGTGTGGGCTGGTGCGTGACACCGACATCGCCGAAAGACTCACCGTCGCCGACCCCGACACCGCCATGACCAGCCTCATCAAGCTGGCCCACGACCATGGTGGCACCGACAACATCACCATCATCCTGGCTGATGTGGTCGAG
>JAITVA010000183.1 GCA_031286045.1 Propionibacteriaceae bacterium
GCCCTGTCAGCTTCGAAGGCTCACCGTCGGCTTTGCTGGGAAGCAAGGCCTCATCCCAGATCACCTATCTGACCGATCCGCGCGTGGTCGAGGGCAGCAGTTGGGTGACCGGCGCGAACGTCCCTGACACCCACGTCGCCCATCTTGTGATGGGTCGGGACTTCACGGCCGACGGCGTCATCGATGTCGCCCAGGTGCGTGAGGGCGATCCTTCCCCTGACGGTTCCGGACCCTTGACGCTGGCCCGTGGCGTCGAGATGGGCCACATCTTCCAGTTGGGTCGCAAATACGCCGAGGCCCTGGGGTTGAAGGTGCTGGACGCCAACGGCAAGCTCGTCACTGTCACCATGGGGTCGTACGGCATCGGTGTCAGTCGAGCGGTCGCCATGGTGGCCGAGGCGACCTGCGACGAGAAAGGCCTGGCCTGGCCACGTGATCTGGCGCCCTACGATGTCATCATCGTGGTGGCCGGAAAGGACGCCGCCATGCTGGAGGTCGCCACCACCTTGGCTAGCAGCCTTGAGGTCGCGGGCGCCGCAGTGGTGGTCGACGACCGCAAGGTGTCGCCAGGTGTGAAGTTCGCCGACGCCGAGTTGATCGGTTTCCCCACCTCGGTCGTCATCGGTCGTGGCTTGAAGGATGGTGTCATCGAGGTGCGCGACCGTGCCGCCGGGACCAGCGCCACTGTGCCGCTCGGCGAGGCCGTGTCTGTCATACTCGAACAGGTCCAAGGCCAAGCCACTCCGATTGAGGAGACTCACGCCGTCTGAGGCAAGCGGTGGCGGGCGCCGTGTGGTCGTTCGACACTGGTCGGGTCGGGCGCTTCTCGCGCCGAGGTCGTCACTTGTCCGGCCAGCCCGGCCAAACGGCTGATCCCAGGGTGTACGCGGACGCCAAGGTGGCATTGTCCACCAGATAGGGCGCGGCCGTGGCGGGGTCGTCGGTCGAGGCCACCCAGACTGCGCTGGCCGAGGTCAGTCTTTGTTGGGCCTGGGCCAAGAGAGCCAAGGCGGCGGCGCGGTCTCGTCCGCTGGGCAGTTCGTAGATGCCATCGCCCGGCGGTGGTGTGGCCGACACGGTTTGGCTGAGGTTGATCAGGCTGGCCAGGTGGTTCTGCAGGTCGGTCAGATCGGCTTCGAACCCGGCCGCGTCTGGCCCGGTTGGCTCCAGGAAACCGATGGCGGCTTTGACGCCGAAAATGGCCTCATGATAGGCGTTGACGAGGTCTGACCAGGCCTGGTCGCTGTCTTTGACCATGAGAGTGACTGAGGCGTCGACTGCCGCAGGGGCGGCATAGTCGCCAGTCAGTCCGAGACGTAACTGTTCGGCGCTGGCCGCCAATGCTGCCCACAAGGCCGCGACTGCTCCTCTGGCGTCGGCCACACGGGCGAGGCTGGCGTCACGTATCGTCGACAAGGCCTGATCTGCTGCGGCGATGGCGTCTGGACCAGGGGTGACAGCGGTGGCCTTGCCGATCTGGGCGTCTCTAGCCACGCGGTGGGTCGGGTTGGGGCCCGTCAACACGAGCCACTGGTCTTCCAAGGTCTTGGCCATGGTGGCCCACTTCGTCGTGGCCGGGTCGCCGAGCGACCAGCCGGCGATGATGGCCCAGGCGGCGTGCACCTCGTCGGCCGCCTGGGAGCTGTCTGCGGCGCCCGCTGCCGCTCCTGACCCGGTGGGAGCTTGGCCATTGATGCGAGGATCTGACCAGCCACAGCCCGACAATCCCGTGACAAGGCATGCCACTGCGATGAGCCATCCAACAACTTTTCTCACCCCACGAGTCTACTGGGCGCTCGCCACCGGCTGGCGTCGCGCACGTAATGGCGCTATCTGAGCTAAGGTTGATGCATTCCTTCGCGCGGGGCCTGTGCGTCGGTCGGAGGACAAGTGAATCGAACAACCGTAAAGGAGTCCGCGATGGCATCACTCGCAGAGGTGGTCGAGACAGTTTTATCGCATCGTGGGCTTGAGCTGGAGAAGTTGTCCCAAGTCAAGGCCGGTTCTCGGGTGGTGTTACGGATCACGGTCGACGGCGATGGCGCCGATCGGCACGGCTTGACCCTGGACGAGGTCTCGGCCGCGTCACAGGCCATCTCGCGCGAGCTGGACGAGTCAGGCGTCATGGGGGAGCGTCCCTATGTCTTGGAGGTCGGCACACCAGGAGTTGATCGTCCCTTGACCACCCCGACCCAATGGCGGCGCAATGTCGGACGTTTGGTCAAGGTGACTCGTCACGAGGGTGATCCTGTGCTGGGCCGGATCGCGGCGGTTCGTGACGAAGGAGTGGATCTTGTGGGAGACATCGCCTTGTCCTTCGACGAGGTGGCGAAGGCGATCGTTCAGGTGGAAATGAAGCGCGACGAGGAGAAAGAGGATGATCCGTGGACATTGATGTGAGCGCATTGCGCCAATTGGAACAAGACCGGGGCATCAAGGCCAGCGTCATGATCGAAGCGTTGGAGGACGCGCTGCTGCATGCCTATGAGAAGGTGCCTGGCTTCACCCCCGGCGCTCGTGTGACGGTGGATCAGCGCAGCGGCAAGGTCGTCGTCTGGGTGCCCGAGCTGGACGAGGCCGGTGAGCGAGTCGGTGAGTCCGACGGCACACCGCGCGACTTCGGTCGAGTGGCGGCGGCGACCGCTCGCCAGATCATCATGAACCGCATTCGGGAGGTCGAGGACGAGCAGAAGTATGGCCAGTTCCTCGCCAAAGAGGGTGACATCGTGATGGGCACCATCCAGCAGGACAAGGATTCCCGCACGGTGCGTGTCGATCTCGGCACAGTCGAGGCCATCATGCCTCTGGCGGAGCAGGTGCCGGGCGAGGAATACACTCATGGCAGGCGCCTGCGGGTCTACGTTGTGGCGGTGCGCAAGGAGTTGCACGGTCCCCAGGTCGTCGTCTCGCGCACCCATCCCGGCCTGGTCGAGAAGCTCTTCCGTCAGGAGGCGCCGGAGATCGCCGATGGCGTGGTCGAGATCAAGGCTGTGGCGCGGGAAGCCGGTCATCGTACCAAGGTCGCAGTGCGTTCGAAGTCGGCCGACGTCTCAGCCAAAGGCGCCTTGATCGGCCCGATGGGTCAGCGGGTGCGTGCCGTCATGAACGAGTTGAGCGGCGAGAAGATCGACATCATCGATTGGTCGGACGATCCGGCCGAGTTCGTCGCTCAGGCCTTGTCCCCGGCGCGGGTCTCATCGGTACAGGTAGTCGACCCGGCAGCACGTGCTGTCAGAGTGGTTGTGCCCGATTACCAGTTGAGCCTGGCTATCGGCCGTGACGGTCAGAACGCTCGCCTGGCCGCCCGTCTGACCGGCTGGAGGATCGATATCCGTTCCGACACAGCTGAGGGCGAGTGAGTCTGCCAGCCGAGGGTGGGATCGGGCCGGTCGCCGTGTCCCAACCTGGTGCCGAGGGTCATTTTGTCTCTTTGGACGAGCTACCGGTGGACCGTTCTGGTTCCATCGTGGGGAGGGAAGATCGGCCATCTTCGGTTGAGCCGCAATGGTCTGGGCCGATACGCACCTGTGTGGCTTGTCGGGTCCGCGCACCCCAGGCCAGCTTGATGCGCTTGGCCTGGGATGGTCAGGTGGTGCAGGTCAGCCGCACGGCCTCTGGTCGAGGAGCCTGGCTTCATCCGACGGCGGCGTGCGTGCAGGGGGCACAAAAAAAGGGTGTGCTGTCGCGTGCCTTTCGCACTGCCGTTCCGGTCGACGCCATTGACACGGCGGTGCTCGATGAGTTCGTGGAGAAGTCGCTGTAGCAGCGAGGTTTGGTCACAGGGACAAACCGACCAGGTTCGGCTCAGGGGTCAAGGTGATGCCGTAGGCCGCCCGTACCCCATCGCGGATGGTCCGAGCCAAGGCGATGACGTCCTCGGCTGAAGCGTCACCGCGATTGGTCAAGGCGAGGACGTGTTTGGTGGACAGGGTGGCCCGTCCTGATCCGTATCCCTTGTGGAACCCGGCGTGGTCGATCAACCAGGCGGCTGAGGTCTTGACTGTGCCATCCGACAGCGGGAACTGCGGGGCCTCGGTTGGGAGCTGCGTGGCTTGATCAGGACCGATGATCGGATTGGTGAAGAAGCTGCCTGCGCTCCAGGTGTCGTGGTCGTCCGCGTCGAGGACCATGCCCTTGCCTCGGCGCAACTCCAGCACGCCCTGTCGTGCCTCCGCCGCAGGCGCTTTGTCGCCAGGCTCAATCCCTAGGCGGAGGGCCAACTCGGCGTAGGTGACCGGAGCCGAGTAGTCACTGATCTTCAACTGCAGGTCGACGTCGAGGACGACGTAGCGGTCAGGCTCCTGCTTGAACACGCTGCTGCGGTAGCCGAAACGGCAATCGGCTGGGAAGAAGGTCGTGATCTGGCCGGTGTGACGGTCGAAGGCCCGCACCCGCGCGATGACTGAGGCGACCTCTGCCCCATACGCGCCGATGTTCTGGATCGGGGCCGCTCCGACCAATCCGGGGATGCCCGACAGCATCTCAAGCCCGCTCCACCCCTGGGCCACAGTGTGGGCGACCAAGGCGTCCCAGGGCTGGCCAGCGGCCACGGTGAGGTAGGCCCCGGCGCAGGCCGAGAGGTCAACCGAAATGCCCTCGGTCGCGACCACCAGGACCGTGCCGGGGAAGCCCTCATCACTGACCAGCATGTTCGATCCGGCTGAGACGATCAACAAGGGTTCCTTGTCATCGTCAGCCTGGCGTACCGCCTCGATCAACGCGGACTCGCTGCGTGCGATGACGACCGTCTTGGCAGGTCCCCCGATGCGGAAGGTGGTCAGGTCGGCCAGGCTCGGTTGGTCAGAAGATGTCATCTGTCCAGCCTATGCCATCGAACCCGCTGAGCCGCATCCCTACCGGTGCATGACACTAGTCTGGAAACAGGTCGACATAGTGTGTCCGGCGTTCAGGGTTTTCGTATTGGCGAAAGTAATCCACAGTTGGTTGCATCGCGCCAATTCTGGCGCCGATCATATCGAACAACTCGAGTGTCAAGGGGCACAAATCGGCGAGCGACTCGCTGGCTTCCAACGCGAGGGATCCGGCGCGCTGGAAGTAGTGGCTTGGCATGTCATATCGAAATCTTGTCCTAGAGGCAGAGGGGTGCACTAACTGATAGGCTGCTTTTCGGCCTCCGAATCGACCAAAACGCACCAGCAACGACACAGCGAAACGGAACCCGTCGGGTGGGATTGAGTCCAACCAGGTTTCGGAGCGAATGCGCTCAACCGCTGTTTGTGTCCACGTTCTCTCATGGGCAAGGAGACTAATCATGTCATCCTCGGGTGTTGTCAGATCACAGCAGCTCCCGAAGTCAAAGTCAACCAAAGGTGCTGATATCCAATCAGGGACCTCTGGTGCAGACTTTCTGAACTCACTCCGAAAGAACTCAGATCGAGCGGGCTCATCCTCGTAGGAGTGTAGCCAGAGACGCTCATCCGCGAGCAGCATATTCTTCGGGGCTGCGTCTCTGAAGGGGGTGAGGACGAGACCGTCCCACAGGTCCTCCAGTTTCCGCAATTCCATTTCGAGTCGGCTCATCTCAAAATCCAGCCCGAGTACTTCTGTGAGAAGCAAAAGCACATCGCCAGTCTTGGAGCTGAATGGGTAGGGGCGAGTTGTGAGCGAATTTCGCTCTTCGTAGAGGGCCTGCTGGATGGTCTTCTGCGCCGCTTCAGCTCGCGCTAGCAGGTTGCGCTTGGCGGACTGGCCAGCTTCGGCTAGAGCCGGCGGCAACTGATCAAGCTCCACAAATACGTTGAACAGGCGAGAGCCGGGAACGTACGTGAGTTCAATTGCCGAGTCTTCGCAACTCACTACCTCCGGAGTGAGAACACCAGGGCTGTCCCGAAGTAAGTCAATCACACGAGCCTCAAGACTGGCCTCACCAGGCGACATTGATGCCTTGCGAATGTAAAGTCTGCGATCTCGTTCCTTAAGCTCAATATGGCGCATATCCTTCCAGAGTGTCTCTCGAAAAACCCGTACGGCCCGACGCGAGGGTGGAATTACAAGATCCATTGGTTGCTCTCTGTGATGACTGTCATCCCAGAGCCACACGGTGTTAGCTCGTACCCGACATTCAATCCTCGCGGCGGTGTGTCAAATCCAAGAAACTGTGTGAACTCGAGTTCTACGGACGAAAAGATATCTTCTTCTTCGGCGTGGGATATTTCTGGAACCTCACCATTCATCACTTCTATTAGCTTAAGGTCCTCCGCCAGTATCCAAACTGGGACGCCATTTGTTAAGGCTACCTGCGTCAAAGCATTGCTTCCTGCGGTATTGACGAACCACTTCGGCCCGTCGCCTGTTACGTAGACCGCGTGCGCTCCGAGTAGTAGAAGGTCCACTTGGTTACGATTCAGCAGGTTCAGTAGGCCCATGTCTGGCACTATCGTGAGTGAGTAGCTTGTTTGCTGGAGTTCGCCAATTATGGCCATCGCGTCCTGAAATGGTGCTGGACTTTTCGGGCGGCACTCCGCAATAAACACCCTACTGCTGGCTTGAACGCTTCGCTTTACGCCGCGCAAGACTTGCAGAACTCGCTGGCTTTGTGAGTAGGTGGCGATCTGCTTGGAGGTATCAATTAAACCGCCAATCGACGAAAGTGTCAATGATATCGTGGTGCGATCGTTAAGGATTTTTTCCATCTCCACTGCTGGATTCCGCCCGTTGTCCAGCGTTTGGCGTAGCCGCGCCAACGTAGCTTCTCCGACGCGCCTGAACGCCGCAAAGTTGCTGCGTGTATCAAGTAGAGCCCGTTGTGCGAGGGCAGCTGCAGAAAGCACGTCCGCGGCCGGCAGGCCGTCCTTGTCGAGTTCCTGGCGCAAGTGACCTAGAAACGAGTCGATGAACTGAGTCTCCGATGGTTTTGCTGAGATGGAGGACAGGCTGTCAAAGAAGGGGTTGTCCTCTATGCCCTTCACCATTACAATCCGATTTGATGCCGAACTTGCCGTTTGGTGCGACATTTGTCGAGCGAACTCGGTCAGGTCCCCTTCGATGATCGAGAGACCATTGCTCTCCCAGTAGGACCTCTCAAAGTTTCTCACTTGGCGCACCACAGCATAGCTGCGGGGCATCCAGGCTCCCAGGGTTCGGCGGACGGTCTCGTAAGCGCTAACGAAGTCCCTGTCGCTCAATCCGAAGCCCAAGAAGAGAAGCGACTGATTGGCAAGAAGTGAAGTCATCAGTGCAGACACAATGGGCCGCTCTTGTGATACTGGCACATATTCGTCGAGCGCGGCGATAAGGGATGCTGGTCTGGTAATGCAGCCGTGGTATTTGATTACTGTCGTCTGGCCTGATTCCACAAGGGCGACATCTGAATCATCGACCACTACCGTAGGGTGTCGACCGCCATCAGTCAACGCCGTCTCGAGCAGTTGATCATAGTTGGTGGTAATGAAGGCCCTAAGGCCCAAGCTTGCGAGAATGCTATGAACCGGCATTGGCTTGATATAGGGCTTGTTGACTTGGTCTCGGAGGAACCTCTCAAGCGCAGCTCTTCCCTCCTTCTTTCGGTATAAGAACATGTTCTCGGCGAAGTCAAGTTCCTTATCAACCCAGTTGTACCGCTTGCAGAGCTCTTGAACCATCTGCGCAGCGGTCGGAATGCCCGGCCAGGTTCGCCCTGTGGTCTGGTCTTGGTACGGAGCGGAGGCGCCAGCACCAAGGAAACCAATCAGGCGACGCTCCTTGGCTGCGAGCACCACCTCCTGAAGGATATCATTCATCAGCCTAGCCCCGTCGATTAACTACGATGTCAGTGACGAGGGCGGTTGGCCTAGAATCGAACGACTGAAGGATGATCAAGGCAACGTCGCTGACAGACATGAAGCTCGACGCTTTAGGGTCCCCCGACCAAAAAGGAGTGTTCATCCCGCCTGGCATAATGTTGATTACGGTGAATGGGCTACCCTTCATCTGAAGGCGAAGCGCGTCCCCAAACATCTTCAGCCCGGCCTTTGCAGCGCAATACACGGCTTCACCGCCACGCGCTGTGAAAGCCGCAGTCGAGAGGATATTCACAATGTAACCGCTGTCTTGCTTGACCTGGTTCCACATCTTGACGATGGCGTTTGTCAGGAGGATCGGCCCAGTGAGGCTGCTGTCTATCACATCCGAGATCTGCGCTGCGGTGTAGTCTCCGACAGGGCCGAAATTGCCGATTCCCGCCGAGTTGATTAGTGCCTCCACAATGAGGCCCCTGCGGGAAATCTCTGTTACCACCTGATCGATCGTATGAGGATCGGCAACGCTTCCTTGTATATGGATGCGGCTCCCAGCTGTCGTGGCTCTACTGCGAGATACGCCAACGACCATGTAGCCCCTTGCTTCGAATAGTTTCGCCAGTTCGGCACCTAGGCCGGATGTGTGTCCTGTGATAATGACCGCTTTGTTGTGCATGGAACTCCTATCTCATTTCCAGGCGCTCAATGCGCCATGGATAATTGTAACCTTAGCTACTTCAGTACAGTATCAGTAGTCTGTGTGCTTCCGCGCTGAGAGCCATCAAAGGAGAGGGTCATTTGTTATAACGTTTGCGCATTTTTGCTTATCGTCGAGTGCTGTAGGAGACGCAAGGGTTTCAGCTTGATTGCCAAGTGTTGCCTTGGGTATCCACGGCGCCCGCATTTTTTCAAGCGATACTATGAACATCAAGGTGAACCAATCGACGCGGGTCGCATGGCCCTGTCAGGGCATATGGGCCGCGTCCAAGCAGACAGGAGTCGACCATGGACATGGGGTTGACCGGAAAGACGGCACTCGTCACCGGATCGAGCAAGGGTATCGGCAAGGCCATCGCTATTGAGCTGGCGCGTGAGGGAGCCGACGTCATCGTCAACGGTCGAGGCGTCGATGAGGTCGCCCAGGTCGTGGATCAGCTCAGACACGATTTCCCCTCTACCCATCCGCAGTCGGCGGTCGCGGACCTGTCCAACGACGCCCAACGTGCCGTCTTGATCGACCAGCATCCCCAGGTGGACATCCTTGTCAACAACATGGGTATCTTCGAGCCGATGGACTACTGGGACATCACGCCTGAAGTGTGGCAGCGCTTCTTCTCCGTCAATGTGCTGGCCGGAGACGCTCTGGCGCGAGCTTACCTGCCCGGCATGCTGAGCCGTGACTTCGGCCGAGTCGTCTTCATCTCGTCGGAGGAGGCCCTGATGCCGTCAGGTGAGATGGCCCAATACTCCATGACCAAGACCATGAATCTGTCGCTGGCCAAGAGCCTGTCGAAGTTGACGGTGGCCACCCATGTCACGGTCAACACGGTCATGCCCGGCTCGACCCTGACCGAAGGAGTCTCCGCCATGCTGGCCACCATGTACGCCGACAGCCCCTTGCCCTGCGACCAGTGGGAGCAGGACTTCATGCGTCATCATCGCCCCCTGTCGCAGATTCAGCGCCTGATCCGTCCCGAGGAGATCGGTCGCTTCGTCACCTTCGTCGCCAGCCCCTACTCCTCGGCCTTCTCAGGCGAGGCTCTGCGGATGGACGGCGGTTTGGTGCCGACCATTTTCTGAGCCACTGGTGGCCCGTTCCGGTTCCACTGCGGGTCGGGAGGAGCCGCCATCTTCAGACGAGCGGCTGGCGAGCCGTTCCACTCCGATCGTGGGAGCTGAAGATGGACCCTAGTCGGATGAGGCACGCCTCCGGTCGGTACCGTTCAAGGTTGGCCGGGTGGCTGGCTCGGGTCTTGTGCGCGCGTCAAGCGGTAGCGCAGACGAAGCGAAGCGGAGGCGTGAGCGAGCGCACAAGACCCGAGCCAGCCACCCGGCCAACCGACCCCCACCCAAGACATGTCGGGTAATCTTGGTCCAATGAGCACGGCGCAATCCCTGAATCTTGAGATCGATCCGGGTCTGCCCATCGCCGCGCACGAGGCCGAGATCGCAGGCTTGATCATGACCCACCAGGTCGTGATCGTGGCCGGTGAGACCGGTTCGGGCAAGACCACCCAGTTGCCGAAGATCTGTCTCAAGCTCGGTCGGGAGCACATCGGCCATACCCAACCGCGTCGTATCGCCGCTCATTCGGTCGCACAGCGCCTGGCCGACGAGACGGGCAGCGAACTGGGCGATGTCATCGGTTACCAGGTGCGTTTCACGGCCACCACCTCAGCCCAGACCCAGGTGAAATTGATGACCGACGGCATCATGCTGGCCGAGATCGGTCATGATCGTCTGCTGCGTCGCTATGACACCATCATCATCGACGAGGCCCATGAGCGTAGCCTGAACATTGATTTTCTCTTGGGCTACCTCAAGCAACTGCTGCCCAAACGCCCGGACCTGAAGGTGGTCATCACCTCGGCCACCATCGACACGGCTCGCTTCTCAGCCCATTTTGACAATGCTCCTATCGTCGAGGTGAGTGGCCGGACTTACCCGGTCGAGGTGAGGTACGCCCCGGTCGGTGAGGACGTCGACCTCGCCCAGTCGATTGTGGCCGCCATCAACTCGTTGCCGCGATCTGGCGACATCCTGGTGTTCTGTTCGGGCGAGCGTGACATCAAGGACGCCGACAAGGCCATTTCTGGCGCCAGACTGCCCGGTGTCGAGGTTCTGCCCTTGTTCGCCCGCTTGACCATGGCCGAGCAGGCCAGGGTGTTCGCGCCCCACAGGGGCCAGCGGGTGGTCTTGGCGACGAACGTGGCTGAGACCTCCTTGACGGTACCGGGCATCCGTTACGTCGTCGATCCCGGTCTGGCCCGTGTCTCTCGCTACTCGGCCCGCACCAAGGTACAACGCTTGCCGATCGAAGCGATCTCCCAGGCCAGCGCCAACCAGCGGGCCGGACGCTGTGGTCGTGTGGCTCCCGGCATCTGTGTGCGCTTGTACACGGAAGAGGACTTTCTCAGTCGCCCCCTCTACACCGAGCCGGAGATCCTGCGCACCAACCTGGCCTCTGTCATTTTGTCCATGGCGAACGCGCGCCTCGGCGACATCGCCGACTTTCCCTTCGTCGAAGCGCCGGACCGCAGTCACATCGCCGATGGGCTACGACTGCTGACCGAGCTTGGCGCCATCGCCGGCGACCACCACCAGCCTCGTTTGACCGGGGTCGGACGCAAGCTGGCCATGTTGCCGATCGATCCCAAGCTGGGGCGTATGCTGCTCGAGGCGGCCAAACTTGACTGTCTACCCCAAACCCTGATCATCGTGGCTGGTTTGAGCATCCAGGACGTACGGGAGCGTCCGCAGGATCATCGTGAGGCGGCCGACGCGTCACATGCCCGTTTCGGCGCCGACACGGTGGTGGGAACTGTCATCGACGAGACGGGTCGGGGTGGTGATTTCGCGGCTTTGCTGCGCTTGTGGACCTATCTGAAGCAGCGCCGCAAGGAACTCTCATCCAGCCAATTTCGTCGGATGTGCCGCGACGAGTACCTCAACTATCTGAGGACCCGCGAGTGGCAGGACGTGGCGGCCCAGCTGCGCCAGATGTGTCGTCAACTGAAGCTTGGTGGCCGCTCCGATGGGTCTTTCGCGGCTGGTGGCTTAGGAGCCAGGGCGGACGGTGCCGCCTCGTCTGCGCCGATGGAGACGGTGATGACGGCCTGCCTGTCAGGGCTGCTCTCCAACATTGGGGCACTCGACCCTGGATCCGGCGGCAAGGATGCCAAGGGCCGCCGACGCGGTCCGCGTGAGTACGTTGGGGCGCGTGGTGCTCGCTTCGCCATCTCACCGGGTTCTCTGATGGCGAAGACGACCCCAGAGTTGGTGATGGCGGTCGAACTGGTCGAGACCAGCCGCTTGTGGGCCCACACCGTCGGTGAGATCTCCGCCGAGCAGGTCGAAAAAGTCGGGCGCCACATGCTGAAACGCTCCTACTCGGAGCCCTTCTTCTCGACCTCGACGGGCACAGTCCTCGCCCACGAGAAGGTCACCTTGCTGGGGGTGCCCCGGATCGCGGATCGCCGGGTCGGTTATGGTCGGATCGATCCCGAGGCGGCGCGGGCCATCTTCGTCCAATCTGGCTTGGTCGAGGGTCTCCTGACTCCGCATCAGGGCTCGCCCTATGCACAGGTCGCCGCCCGCAACGCCGGTCTTCGGGCCCAGATTGAAGAGATGGAGGACAAGACTCGTCGCCGTGGAGCGGTGGTGGATGACGCCGACCTCGCCGATTTCTTCGATTCTCGGATACCACCCGAGCTTGTGTCGGCCGCGCAACTGGACCGTTGGCTGCGGGCTGACGCACGCCACGTGGACGCTCTCACGTTGACGATGGACGACCTGCTCGACACCGACGCCGTGGTTGACAAGAAGGATTACCCCGACACTTGGACTTTCGGCCCGACCCGTTTCGGTTTGGATTATCGTTTCGCGCCGGGGGAGTCACACGACGGGGTGACGGTCAAGGTGCCCTTGGCTCAACTCAGCGCGCTTGATCCGGCGCCCTTCACCTGGGGTGTGCCGGGGGCGCGTCAGGAGTTGGCAGCCGAGTTGATCCGCACCTTGCCCAAGTCGGTGCGCACGAACTTTGTGCCTGCGCCAGACTGGGCCAGACGGACCTTGGATTGGTTGGACACGCACGACGGCGATCAGACCAAACCCTTCACCGCCGAGTTGTCACGGGCCTTGCGCGGCTTGTCCGGCCAAGCGGTCGAGGGCTGGGATGTCAACGCCCTGCCGGATCATCTCCGTATGGGATTCTTGGTCGGACAGGGCCCGAAGGCTCGCTATAGTCGCGATCTGGAGACTTTGCAGGCCGACCTCGGGCACCAGGTCCGGCTCAAGCTCGCCAGTTCCAGCCCCCGGCGGCGGGCCGAGGGGACGACCTGGGTGTTCGGGTCGATTCCCCCAACAGTCACCGTCAAGGACCATGGCATCACAGCTGTGGGTTATCCGGCGCTGGAAGACCACGGAAGCCAGGTGGGCGAGACTTTGGCGACCTCACTGGATCAGGCTCAAGCCAGCCATCGTCGCGGACTGGCTCGGCTGATCTGTCTAGCCTTGCCAGAACCATATAAGTGGATCGTCTCGCATCTCAGCAACCCAGACAAGATGGCCTTGTCCACCTCGCCCTATCCGACCGTGCCCGACCTGCTCGCGGATGCGCGGTTCGCCGCAGTGCTCAACCTGAGTGGACGCCATGACCCCTGGTCGGTGCGCGATCCAAGCCACTTCGATCAGATCGTGACGGCGCTTCGTCCCGATCAGGTCGACGCGACTCATCACATCGTGGCGGTGGCGGCGTCCGCCTTGCGGCAACTGATCACGGTACGCGCGCAGATGGGCCGACTCGACCCGACGACCGACCTCGCCAAGGATGTCAGCTCCCAGGTCGACAACCTCGTCTTCCCAGGTTTCCTCCATGTCATCGACCCCCAGTGGCTGGATCGGCTGCCCGTCTGGCTCAAGGCCGTGGAGATCCGTTTGACCAGCGCGCAGACCGATCCTGGCCGTGATGAGACACGAATGGAGTTCCTCGATCCGGTCGTGGACGCCTATGACGACCTGCTCGACGCACAGGCCAGACCGACGCCCGCCAGTGAACGGATCGGTTACCTGATCGAGGAGTTGCGCCTGCAGGCTTTTGCCCAGACTCTGGGCACGCGTGAGACGGTGTCGCCAAAACGTGTCCTCAAGGCCATCGCCCAGGCGCGACTCCAGTCCTAGCGCCCAACCCGAAAGCCCCGCCAGATTTGCCTGATTTGATATCGTGGAGCAAAATAAGTGCTGCCGGATCAGGCAGACGATCTGTCCGGGGAGAGGATCAACATGAGTGCGATCACAGACATCATCGGGCAGTTGCCGATAGCGGACTTGGCGAAACAGGTTGGAGCCAGCGAGGCTCAGACCAAATCAGCCTCGACTCAAGTCGTCACGTCGCTGCTGGGCGGCTTGACCGCCAACGCCCAGGACGCCCAGGGTGAGCAATCTCTGGCCTCGGCCCTGGTGGGCCACCTGACGTCAGGAAATGCCTTCGGAAGCGACGGGGTCAAGTTGGACGCTGTCGACACCAACGACGGATCGAAGATCGTCAAGCATGTCTTGGGCGCTGACACGGCCAAATCGGCCGCCGCCATCGCCGAGAAGACTGGTGGTGACCAGTCCTTGCTCCAAAAGCTGCTGCCCCTCTTGGCGCCGGTCGTCCTGGGTTACATCGCCACCAAGGCCATGCCGGGCAAGACCGGGGCCGATGGGTCGAGTGATGGTGGCATCGGTTCCCTCGTCGGCGGTCTCTTGGGTGGTTCCTCTGGCGGTGTCGGTTCCCTGGTGGGCGGCCTGCTCGGCGGAGGTTCGACCGGGGGATCGAACTCAAGTGGCCTGGGCTCGATGCTGTCCGGCTTGTTGGGCGGCGCGCTGGGCGGCTCCAAGCAGACGGGCAAAACTCAGTCGAGCGGCGGTCTGGGCGGTCTGCTCGACGCCATTTTCTGACGTGGCGACGTGACAGCAAACGTCCGCCTGACATGAGGATTGCTCTCGCGTCAGGCGGACGTTTCGTGTCAGCTGGATGCTCAGTGCTGGGCGTTCACCGACTGTGTGGCGTTGTCACAACTCCAATCCAGGGTAGAGCGGGTTGGCGTCCAGCAACTCCTGAGCGCGGGCGTGCACCCGGTCGGCCACGCCGTCGGCGATGACGTACTTCGCCTTGCTCGCCCCCTTGGGGGTCGAGGTCGGTGTGGTGTTGCGCAGCACCTGCGCGATCAGGTCGGCGACCTCGTCGAAGTCCGCCTCGGTGAAGCCGCGCGTCGTCAGAGCCGGTGTGCCGATGCGCACTCCGGAGGTGTACCAGGCGCCATTGGCATCGTGGGGAACAGAGTTGCGGTTGGTCACCACACCGGAGTCGAGCAGGGCCGACTCGGCTTGTCGGCCGGTCAATCCGAAGGAGGAGACATCCATCAGCACCAGGTGGTTGTCGGTGCCGCCAGTCACCAAGGTGACGCCTCGCTTGAGCAGTCCCTCAGCCAGGGCCTTGGCGTTGGACGCAACCTGTGCGGCATAAGTCTGGAACTCAGCGGTACGGGCCTCGGCGAAGGCCAGCGCCTTGGCCGCCATGACGTGGCCCAGCGGGCCCCCCAGCACCATGGGGCAGCCCTTGTCGACCGCGCTGGCGTACTCTTCGGTGGCCAACACGAAGCCACCACGGGGACCTCGCAAGGACTTATGGGTGGTCGAGGCGACGATGTGGGCGTAAGGAATCGGGTTGTCCTCACCAGTGAACACCTTGCCAGCGACCAGACCGGCGAAGTGGGCCATGTCGACGAACAGGGTGGCTCCGACCTCGTCGGCGATCTCTCGCATCAAGGCGAAGTTCACTCGGCGCGGATAGGCCGAGTATCCGGCGACGAGGATGAGCGGCTTGAATTCCAGAGCAGTGGCGCGCAGGGCGTCGTAGTCGATCAGACCGGTGGTCGGGTCGGTGCCATAAGAGTGCTGCTGGAACATCTTGCCCGAGATGTTGTGGCGAAAACCGTGGGTCAGGTGGCCGCCGGCGTCGAGCGACATTCCCATGACCTTCTGGGCGTTGAACTCGTGACGCAGGGCCTCCCAGTCGGCTTCACCCAAGTCATTGACGGTGGCCGCGCCGAGACGTTTCAGGGTCGGTGACTCGATGCGGTGGGACAGGATCGCCCAGTAGGCCACCAGATTGGCGTCGATGCCCGAGTGGGGTTGCACATAGGCGTGATCGGCTCCAAACAGGGCTTCAGCGTGTTCGGCGGCGACGGCTTCCACTGTGTCGATGTTGCGGCATCCGGCGTAGAAACGGTGTCCGATCGTGCCTTCGGCGTACTTGTCAGACAGCCAGGTTCCCATGGTCATCAGGGTCGGCAGCGAGGCGTAGTTCTCTGAGGCGATCAGTTTCAATGAGGCACGTTGGTCGCTCAACTCTTGCCGGGTGGCGTCGGCCACGCGCGGCTCGACGGTGGCGATGACGTCGAGAACCTGACGATAGATGTCTGAGGCTTGAGGTGGGGTTTGGGGCATCGGCACTCCTCCGGTGTGAACGTGGTACACAAATGGACGGCCCCACTTTACCCTGCTTGCCGTCCATGCCAGCGCCACGGACAACCTCCACCTGGCTGACGTGTAGAATAACAGGGTTGCCCGGCGAGGGGAGTGGTCAAGCACCATCCCGTGATCGACGTTCTTCTTCCTTGGTCGTGGCTTGTATTGAAGTGACATTGAAGGAAGAGGTAGAACAATGGCAGAGATCACTATCGCCGCCAAGACTCGCGACGAGTTCGGCAAGGGGGCGGCGCGTCGCTTGCGTCGCGACAAGCTGATTCCGGCCGTGCTGTATGGCCACGGCGGAGAAACCGTTCACTTGGCATTGCCGGCCCACGCCACCACGATGGCCTTGCGTACTGCGAACGCCCTGCTTGATCTTGAGGTCGAGGGTGGGAAGTCTCAGTTGGCCCTGCCGAAGCAGATCCAGCGCGATCCGGTCAAGGACACCATTGAGCATGTCGACTTGATCATCGTGCGTCGCGGCGAGAAGGTCCATGTCGAGGTGCCGTTGGTCGTCACCGGTGAGCCGCGTGGTGAAGCCGTGGTCATTCTGGAGCAGAACTCTCTCATGCTCGAGGTCGAGGCCACCCACATCCCGCCGCACATCGACATCGACGTCGAGGGTCAGGAGGTCGGTTACACCTTGACGGCCGCTGATCTGGTCTTGCCGGAAGGTGCGCTTTACACCGGCGAGTCCGAGGATGTCATCGTCTCGATCCAGACGCCGCAGGCCAAGGACATGGGCGAGTCGACTGAGGAAGCCTCTGCTGACGAGGCGGGCGACGACGCCGAAGCCGCTGCTGAGGAGTGACCTTGGCCGGATGGCTCGTGGTCGGGCTGGGCAATCCTGGCCCGACCTATGCCCATAACCGT